>DATDGS010000040.1:0-67695 GCA_036521955.1 Terriglobales bacterium | reverse complement strand
GACTTTCCCTGTCCGCTTGGAAATCCCGCACAACCCGCGGGATTCCCACTTTCCCACCGCCCCGACGGCGGCTGGTTATTAAACAAAACCGGACATGTCACGTGCTACAAAAACCGGACATTTTAACTTGCTACCAACAGGCGAAATTCCGTAGTTGAAATTCCGTAGTGGGTTACCTTGACTGAACCAGCCTGCCCGCTCGTTCAGCATCCTCGGCGCGAACCAAAAGCCGCACGCCCCCCATCCAGAGGCTGGGGCGCATACCTCCAGCGTCGTCAGCCGAGACGATGCATTCGATCTCGGCTGCTTCTAACGCGCCTTGCGCAATTTCGGCCTCGACCCTGTTCAGGAACGTGCCGACCACCACCAGTTCAGCATCGCTCATGGTTGTCCTAACCGGCTCTGGCATGCCCAAGTATTGCACGTCTCGAACGGGTCCGCCTGAGTTTTTCCAAAAGAGCCCACTACCGGAAATACCGCATGGTTGTCGTACGGGAGAATGTCGTCATCGAGCAGGGTAGTTTTGGATTGAGGCCGAGTTACTCCCGAATCTGACATAACTCACTTCATCCCCAGCGCGCGCAGCACTCCTTCATCCGCCACTGTCTTCCCATCTTTCTTCGTGACCACGCCAAACGATCCCGAGTAATCCCACATCGCCCAGCCGATCCCGTTGTGCTCGAGAGCCGTTCGCACATCATGCAACCACAGCGCACGGTCTTCGGGGTCGGCATACTCCCGATACACGCCAAACTCGTTGCACACGAGCGGAACTCCGCGACGCCGCGCCCACTCCGCCGCCTGGTTCATTTCTGTTTCAATGCGGGCCCTGTCCCAGTGATCGCGCCCATAGCGGATTACCTGCAGCCGGTCCACTTCGTCCGGCACTAGCGGCGCCACGCGTTCCGCCGACTCGGGACTGGACGGATATTTCAAGCCTCGCAGCCAGTGCCAGTAATATGCGCTCCAAGTCGCGCCCTGATGGGTGAAGATGTGCGGCGCATAAAAATGAAAGTCGTATATGACATTCGGATCGTGCAGCGGTTCCTGAAAAACAAGATCGTCGTCATCCGACCAGCGCGACCCGCCGCTATGATGGTATGCCGCGGCGCGCCCTCACGGATCGCCGCCGCCAGCTTCACTTGCACACCGAGCCACCGATAGCGGTCGGCGAACTCCGGCTCATTCAGAATTTCCAGAAACACGCGGCCGACATCCAAGTCCGATGCGGAGTAATGCGCGGCCAGCGCTCGCCAGAAATCGGCAAACCGCTCGACAAACTCGTCATCTTTCGCCAGCCGCGTCTTGAAGTCGCTCTCGGGATGCAGGTCGATCACCACGGCCAGCCCGTGATCGAGAATCATCTTGACCGCCGCATCCAAATAACCCAGATATTCCGCTGGAATCTTGTTGGGCTCGCGCTCGTTAAACATCGGCTGCGGATTCACGCTTAGGCGCACGTGGTCGAAGCCCATTGCTTTGATCAGCGTGATGTCTTCGGCCGTCATCCACGCCTGAAAATGTTCCGCCGTGTAGCCGCGTTTGTCATACACCTGCGCGAACCACTCGCTGGCGTTGATTCCCCGCCTCAATTTTTCAGCCCGCGCGAAAGCCAGCGAGGCTTTTGCGTTCGCGTCGCCAGTCTGTGCCATCGCACAACCGGCCAAGAGCGCCGACACCAATAGGAACGAAATCCGCAATTTCACTCGATCCAATTTCATTCGACCCATCTCACCTTCACTTCAGCCATCGCGGCGATCCCTTCTCGATTGATACACTGATAGCCAAGTCCCAAATCCAAGTCCAAAGACTAGCCCATGCTTCCATGCCAGCGCCATCTCTTCGACATCTGCGACGACGTCGCCTACCTGAACTGCGCCTATATGTCACCGCTGATGAAGGCGGCGCTGGAGGCTGGGACCGCGGGGCTCGCCCGCAAGGCGCATCCGTGGCGGATTACCGCCGATCAGTTCTTCACTGGCTCGGAAGAGTTTCGTACGGTTGCAGCTCGCTTTCTCGATGCTTCAGCCGCCTGTATCGCCATCGTTCCCTCGGCCAGTTACGGTATCGCAACTGCCGCGCGCAATGTGCCGATCAACAAAGGCCAGAGCATTCTCGTGCTCGACGAGCAGTTCCCATCCAACTACTATCCGTGGCAACGTCTGGTCGAAGAAAACGGCGCATCTTTGAAGATCGTTCCGTGGACTGGTGGCGAGGATCACGACTGGACGGCCGCTGTTCTAAACGCCCTGACCGCCGACGTGGCCATTGCCGCACTCCCACACGTGCAGTGGACCAGCGGCGGAAGACTGGACCTCGTCCGCATCGGCGAAGCTTGCCGTAAGCTCGGCGCCGCGCTCGTTCTCGATCTCACGCAATCGCTCGGCGCGCTGCCCTTCAATGTGCGCGACGTGCAACCGGATTTCGCCGTCGCTGCCAGCTACAAGTGGCTGCTCGGTCCTTATTCCGTCGGGCTTCTCTATGTCGCGCCAAAATGGCAGGGCGGAATACCACTGGAAGAAAATTGGATTCAGCGCGCCAATGCTCGCGATTTCTCGAGTCTCATCCTGTACACCGACGATTATGATGAGGGCGCGCGGCGATTTGATATGGGCGAACGCTCGAACTTCGCGCTGTTGCCCGCCGCCGTTCGCGCCATGAAGCAGTTGCTGGAGTGGGATGTCGCGCAGGTCTCCGAAACGCTAGGCGCGCTCAATCGTCAACTGGCGACCGCCGCAGCGAGCTTGGGATTCTTCGCTCCCGCTGAGCCGCTGCGCGCGCCTCACTATCTGGCCCTGCGAAGAAAGACGCCGATTCCGAAGGAACTTCCGGAGATGCTGGCGAAAGAGAAAGTGTTTGTCAGCGTCCGTGGAAGTTCAATTCGGGTGACGCCGCACGTTTACAACACGACCGAGGACGGAGAGCGGCTCATCGCATGCCTGCGTCGCATCGCTGCCGGAGGAACTTCCGCTTGAGAATTACACGAGAATTATCGCTTGAGCGCGGAGGCTCGCTTTTGCGCTTGCGACGACGCTTCGCTGGCCGGATTCTCTTTCGCTACCTCGTCGTAAAGTTTCTTGGCTTCGTCGGCCTTCTGGCGAGACTCGTAGAACCCGGCGAGTTCGAGTTGCGCCGTCGCCTTGCTGACGACGATCGTCGGCTTGTCGATCAACTGCTTATAGAGATCGACCGCCTGCGTGTCCTTGTTCTCCACGCGATAAACGGAAGCCAGCGCGAATTTGCCCAACGCCGCAAGGTCGGTGTTCGAAGAGTTGGCCGCCTCTTGCAGACTGCGCTCCGCAGCTGCGTTGTCGTTAAGTTGTGCTGAGGCCAATCCCACAAAATATCGCGCCATGTCCGCAGTGTGGGTGTGCGGATACTTATCGACGATCGCCTGGAACTGCTTGCGCGCCGCGGTGGCGCGCTCTTGCGAGGATGCGAAGGTGTCGTACCCTGGTTGCGCGGGCACGCCTGCCGGCCGCACCGGCGTTTCAAAGGTGCGAACCGCCGTCGACAGCTCGGCGCTCGCTTTTTCGTCCTGTGTATTGACGTAGTACCAACCGCCAAATCCTATCGCTGCAATGACGACCACCGCAATCACGGCGACAATGAGTTTTGCCTGGTGTTCGACGCTCCAGTGGGCGGCATTCTCCGCTGCCTCGAGGGTGACCTTGCTGAAGCGGTCTTGTTTCAGTTGATGCCGGGTTTCTGCGCGCACGGGCTTCCTTCTTCGCTTAAAGGTAGGATGACAATTATTTAGTCTAACAGGCGGATTTCCAGAGCGTCAAAGTGGTTTGTGGGGACCGAGGGAGTGGCTCGGTTCGAAAAAAGGATGCGAGCCAAGCGCCCATTGGTGCCCGCAAAAAGCAGGTTCTTCACTTCGCTCAGGATGACCTTTTGTGATGACGGCGCGGCGTCTCCCTAGCAACGCGGTCTGACAGAAATTGATCTGGCGGAAAGACGAGTTCGCAGCTATCTTCTCGCCGCCGGAACTTTCCCCGTCTCCGCCGCCGCCGGCATTGTCGTAACCCGTCCCTGTGTGCCGGTTGCTTGTGCCGGAAGCACTGCCGGAGTCGGCGATGCCGTCGACGGGGTCATTCCCAGCGCTTGGCGGACTTCGGCATCGAGCTTGGCCATCGTGTCTTTATTCTCTTTGAGGAACGCACGGGCGTTCTCGCGTCCCTGGCCGATGCGCTCGCCTTTGTAGCTGAACCACGAGCCCGACTTCTCCAGGATATCGCTGTTCACGGCCAGATCAAGCAGGTCGCCTTCGCGCGAGATGCCTTCACCGTAAAGAATGTCGAACTCGGCTTCGCGGAACGGCGCCGCCACTTTGTTCTTTACGACTTTGACTCGGGTGCGCGAGCCGGTGACCACGTCACCTTCTTTGATGGCCGCGATGCGCCGAATGTCAATGCGTACCGACGAATAGAACTTCAACGCGCGCCCGCCGGTCGTGGTCTCCGGATTGCCAAACATCACGCCAATCTTCTCGCGGATCTGGTTGATGAAGATCAGACAGGTGCGCGACTTGGCCACCGTCCCGGTCAGTTTGCGCAGCGCCTGCGACATCAGGCGCGCCTGCAGGCCCATGTGGCTGTCGCCCATTTCGCCGTCGAGCTCGGCCTTCGGAACCAGCGCTGCCACCGAGTCCACCACCAGCACGTCGATAGCGTTCGAGCGCACCAAAGCTTCCGTAATTTCGAGCGCTTGCTCTCCATAGTCGGGTTGCGACACCAGTAAGTTATCGACGTCCACACCCAGCTTCTTGGCATAGCCCGGATCGAGCGCGTGCTCGGCGTCGACGAACGCCGCCATGCCTCCGGTCTTTTGTGCCTCGGCAATCACCTGCAGGGCAATGGTCGTTTTGCCGGACGACTCTGGGCCGAAGATTTCGACGACTCGCCCGCGCGGCACACCACCCACGCCCAGCGCGGCATCGAACGAAATCGCTCCCGTCGAAATCACCGCGATGGGGACGATGGCTTCCTTCGACCCCAGCCGCATGATGGAACCTTTGCCAAACTGCTTTTCGATCTGCGCGAATGCGAGATCGATTGCTTTGACACGCTCGTTGTTACGCTCTTCTAGCCTGCTACGTTCGTCGGCCATGATGGCTGCTCCTGTTTTACGAATCCTGAATCTGAGCCTACACTCGCGGGCTGGAACGTGAAGTGTTGGCTGTCCCATCAGTTTTGGTCAGTTTAACATGAAGCGAACAAAAGGCGAAGCCGTAAATTTGATGGACGTGGTTCCCTGCCGCGAAATTCCGCTGCGCCGTCTCCCTAAGGCCTTGCCACACCGGGCACAGAGGCCCACAGGGTGCAGCTATTGAAGCCGATATCCTCTGTGCCCTCCGTGGTAAGCGTTTTCTTGCTAGACTCTCTGCATGCCAGGATCGCGCAACGGCGAAGTCTCCGACCAGAATAAGATCGGTGGCCCATCGCTCTACCTTGTGGCCACGCCCATCGGCAATCTGGAAGACATCACTCTGCGTGCACTGCGCGTCCTCAAAGATGTCGACCTGATTGCCTGTGAGGATACGCGCCAGACCTTGAAACTGCTCAGCCATTACGGCATCCAGACGCGACTGGTCAGCTATCACGAGCACAATGAGATGACCAAAGCCTCCGAACTCGTGGTCGACCTCGAAGGGGGCGCCAAGATTGCTCTCGTTACCGACGCGGGCATGCCCGGCATCTCCGACCCCGGATTCCGCCTGATCGCGCTTGCCATCCGGCATCACGTGCCGGTCGTGCCGATTCCCGGAGCGTCGGCATTCCTGGCGGCGCTGGTGGCCAGCGGCCTACCCACTGACTCGTTCCGCTTCAGCGGATTCCTCCCGGCCAAGGCGGGGCAGCGCCGCAAGCTGCTGAAGAGCGTGAAAGACTCTCCGCGCACCCAGGTGTTCTACGAAGCGCCGCATCGGCTGCTGGAGACGCTTTCTGATGTTTCCGAAGTTCTGGGGAACGACCGCCATGTGGTAGTAGCACGCGAAGTGACCAAGATCCACGAAGAATTTTTGCGCGGTCGCGCAGGGGGGATTCTCGAACAACTGAAGGCCCGCGGAGACGTCAAAGGCGAAATTACGCTGCTGATCGCGAAAGCCGAAGAAGGGACAGCTCCCGCCGCATCTGAGGCGGTGAGCGTCGTCCAGCGCGTACGCGCGATTATGGCCGCCGAGAACGCCGACGAAAAGGCCGCGTTGAAAAAAGTGGCCAAAGAGCGCGGCATCGGCAAGAGCGAAGCCTACCGGGAGTGGCAAACGAGCAAGTAGCAACACGAACCGCACGGACCGATACGCCGAGCAGGTCTTTAATCCAAAATAAACATTGAGAGCATAGACTAAGCCTCTTGTGTCGGAGGAGGGGTCCGTCCTTGAGTGGGGTTTCCAAGTTTGCGTCGTCGGTATGCGCGCTGTTGGTGCTGGTGTCCGCGGTCGCTACGGGCGCCTATGCCCAAAATGCTGAACAGCTTTCCCAGGTAAGAAAGCTGTATGTCGATTCGCTGGGGACCGACCGCGGCGCGGCCGAAATGCGTGAGCAAATGATCCGGTTGCTGCGAAAGAGTCACGACGTGCAGATTGTCTCAGATCCGAAGGAGGCGGACGCGCTCGTCAAAGGGACGGGCCGGATCTGGGTAACCGGACATGTCTCTCTGAATCCCCGTTCCCATGCATCTAGCCAGCCCACGTTCGAGGGATTCCTGTCCGCAGAAGTGGTCGGCAAGAGCGGCGACACGCTCTGGTCTTATCTGGTGAGCCCCAGCAACTTTCCCTGGAATGGCATTACGGATGACCTTGCACACCAGCTAGTGGCAAAGCTGCTCGCGGCCCTCAAAGGCGAAGGTACGCAAGAACCAGCTGCCGCAGGCCCAATAGAGCAAGCCGAGGGAACGTTGAGAGGTGCGGGCGCCACCTTTCCTGCGCCCCTTTACCAGCGGTGGTTCGAGTTGTTTCAGGAACAATATCGAAAGGTCCACATCAGCTACGACGCTGTCGGGTCGGCGGAGGGAATCGAGCGGTTGGAGAAAGGCAAGGTAGACTTCGCTGCTTCCGAGGTGCCCTTGTCGGATGAGGCCATGTCGGAAGCTCATCAACGCTTCATACATCTCCCCGTAGTCCTAGGTGCCGTTGTTGCCATTTATAACGTGAAGGGTGTTGGCCAGACTCTCAACTTCACGCCCGAGACCCTGTCCGGGATTTTCCTTGGCAAAATCACCAAGTGGAATGACCTGGAGATCAGGAAGTCAAACCGAGGCATAGCCCTGCCGGATGCCGACATCGTTGTGGTCCATCGCTCCGACGGCAGCGGCACAAGTTTCGTCTGGAGCGATTATTTGTCCAAGGTCAGCTCGCAATGGAACGCCTCCGTCGGTGCCGGCGCCACGGTGCAATGGCCGGTTGGAGTCGGAGCCGAACGGAATGAAGGTGTAGCCGCTGCAGTGCAACGAACGCCAAACTCTGTCGGTTACGTTGAATTCATCTATGCGATCCAGCATGAACTCAGTTTCGGGGCAGTCAGGAACGCCGCCGGACAATTCATCAAGGCACGTATTTCCAGCGTGACCACGGCGGCGGCGGCGGCCGGCGCTCTGGGTCAGGATTCTCGGGTCTCGATCACCAACCCGCCCGGCGAGGCTGCCTATCCGATTGCAACCTACACGTGGTTGCTACTTCCTGAGCGGATAGAAGATAAGAACAAGAGGAGCGTGCTGACGGAGCTCCTTCGTTGGATGCTGACGTCGGGCCAGAAGAAGTGTTCTGCGCTAGGTTATGCGCCTTTGCCAGCAGAGGTCGCGAAACGCGCCTTAGAGTCGGTTGCCTCGATAAGGTAATTCCGCGCCTGAACCTTGGAGAATGCGGGCGGGCTCTCCAACCTGATTCTTGATAGTCCCTACTTCCCCGCCAACTCCTTCTTCACCGCCTCGCTAACCACCTTCCCGTCCACCCGCACTCCGGAGGCAGCAAACCGGGCCATGGCGGCCTTCATTACCGTTCCCATGTCTTTCATGGTAGAAGCGGGCGTCATCTCGGCAATCGCCGCGCGGACTCCGGCTACGATTTCTTCTTCGCCGGCGGCTTTGGGTAGATAGGTTTCTATCAGCTTGATCTCGGCGGCTTCCTTGTCGGCCATCTCCTGGCGTCCGCCCTTGGTAAACTGCTCGACCGAGTCTTTGCGCTGCTTGATCAGCGTGGATAACACCTGGTGCGATTCCTTGTCGTCGAGCGGCGCCATCTTGTCGATCTCTCGGTTCTTGAGGGCGGTCTTGACCATGCGCAGGGTGGAGAGGCGCTGCTCTTCGCGGGCCTTCATGGCCGCAACGATGTCTTTCTGGATCTGATCGATTAAGGGCATGGGAGAATTATAGAGGTCAGAGGTTAGATTGCAGAGTGAAAACCATATACCGCGAATGCTCTAGCTTCTGCAATCTGACCTCTAACCTTTGACCTTATGTTTCCTTCACCACAGGCTTTCGAATATTCTGATTCTCATGCTCAAGAAGACCAGGCTCTTCACTCCCGGACCGACTCCTCTTCTTCCCGCCGCACAGAGGGCGATGGCCTCTTATGGCGCGCACCATCGCACCGCCGAGTTCCGCGCGCTGTTCACGCGCGTTCTGGCCGACGTCAAGGAGTTCATTGGCACGAAGCATGACGTGCTCGTGCTGACCTCGTCGGGCACGGGTTTCATGGAGGCCTCGGTCTCGAACCTGACATCGCCGGGCGATCGCGTGCTGGTGTTGACCGCCGGAAAGTTTGGCGAGCGCTGGACCGCGCTGGCCAAGGCGTTTGGCTGCTCGGTGGAAACGTTGACCGCTCCCTATGGCGAAACTTTTTCGATCGAGGAGGTTCGCGGCAAACTGACGCCCGAGATTCGCTGTGTTTATGTGCAAGCGACGGAAAGTTCGACGGGTGCTCGTCATGACGTCGAGGCGATCGCGCGGCTGGTGCGTGCTTTACCGGATACTTTGTTGGTCGTCGACGCGATCACCGGCTTGGGCACGACCCATCTCGACGTGGACGCTTGGGGAATCGACATTATCCTGGGCGGATCGCAGAAGGCGCTAATGATCCCGCCGGGACTGGCCTATGGCGCCATCAGCGACCGGGCGTGGCAGCGCATGGAGACGACGAAGTCTCCGCGATTTTATTTCGATCTGCGGAAGGAGCGGAAAGCGGCGGCCAAGGCGGAGACGACAAGCACGCCCGCGACCGCTCTATTTGCCGGAATGGCCGCAGCGTTCGATTATGTGCGTCAAATGGGAGACGGGAACCTCGCGGCGGGGCGAGACGCGCTGATCGCGAACGCAGAGTTGTGCGCGGCCATGACACGCGCCGGCGTCGTAGCGCTGAGGCTGAGGTTGTTTGCGCCGAGTTCTCCGGCAGCCGCTCTGACGGCCGTCGCTGCGCCGGCCGGCATCGATTCCACGGCGATTTGCAAACGCTTCCGCGAGCAGTTTGGCGCGGTCGTGGCCAACGGAAATGCAGAGTTGAAAGGACAGCTTTTCCGCATCGCCCACATTGGCTACTACGATTATCTGGACACGGTGGGAGTTCTGGCCGCACTCGAACATGTGATCGCCGAAACCACGGGGAATGCGGTCGAGTATGGATGCGCGGTGTGCGCGGCGCAGGAAGCTTATGCGAAGGCGAAGACTGCAGATCCTTCGCTGCGCTCGGGATGACAAGCCTTCAAGAAGTGGAAAGATTCTAGGAGTCGAGCGCTTCTCGTCGCAATTTGCGGCTTTCGGCCAAGAGCGACATGGAGTGCATAAGGTTCTGCAAGGTGACGATTCCGACCAGTTGCTGTTCGTCGACAACCGGAATGATGCTGAGATTACGCGCGGAGAGCTTGCGGAAAGCGGAGGCGAGCGACTCCTGTTTGGCGGCAACGTCAAAAATGCGGTTCATCACCGCCTGCACATAGCCGTTGCCTTCGGCGCGCAGTGCTTCGAGAATCTTTTGCCTCGAGACGACGCCAACCATGTCGCTGCCGCGTACCACTGGAAAATCGTCCTGCAGCGTATGTACGGCCTTCTCGAGCGCGTCTTCCAGAGTGTCGGCGGGCGAGAGCGTGGCGAAATCGGTGAGCATGACTTCTTCCAGGCGGACGCTTTGCAGGACGGATTGAAATACCGCGGAGCGCTCCTCGAGTTGTGCGCCGGCAAAAAGAAAAAAGCCGATCATCATCAGCCAATAGCCGTCCCATCGCGCCTCAGGGCGACTGCTGAGCAGCATTCCAACCATGATCATCAGGATGGAAAAGACATTGCCGATGCGGACGGCGCGCTGAGTGGCTTGAATCATGTCGACGCGGCGCGAAAAAAAAGCGCGCAAAACGCGACCGCCATCCATGGGATACGCTGGCAGTAGGTTGAACAAGCCGAGGTAGAGATTTGCCCAGACAATGCTCCGCAGCAGGCCGCTCGGGTGGAAGAGCGGCTTGGCGGCAAGCGAAAAGCCTGGAATGGCAGCCAGCAAGACAAGCGCGGACAAACCGGCGATGAACAGATTCACCAGCGGTCCGGCAACCGCGACTCGGATATCACGTTTCCAGGCGTTGATCGGATCCGGGATGGCCTGTGCCTCGTCGACTATCGTGATCCCGCCGATCGGCAACAGGACGATGCCCTTCGCCGGAATGCCCGAACCCCGGGCTACCAGAGCATGCCCCAATTCATGCAGGACCACGCTGCCGAAAAGGATGCCGACCAGGCCGAGAACGCGAAGGGCGGCGGTCGCATCCTGAGTGGCGGCTTCGGTGCTAAACAAGAAGACCAGCAGGAACAGAAAAGTCAGATGAATGCGAATTTCGATTCCGAAAAGACGTCCAACCGGGATGGACCAACTGCGCATCGACATGCCTACCAGTATTCTATCTACTTAGACACCAATTGACGCCGAGGGGATGCGAAAAGTCCAAAACGGAAGGACTTGGACCGAAGATAAATTTTCTGTAGAGACCCGGCTTTGCCGCATCTCCGACGGACGGCCGAAGCGGGAACGATGCGAGCGGAGACGGGGCAAGCCTCGTCTCTACTGGAGAATCATGAGAGTCATCGCTGGACAGTACCGGCGCCGGACGTTACTTTCGTTGCCTGGTCTCGAAATCCGTCCGACTGCGGACCGACTGCGCGAGACGTTGTTCAACGTGCTGTCGGCTGGCAATCCGGCTGCACTGGCGGAGTCGACGTGGATCGATCTGTATGCGGGGACGGGTGCAGTGGGCATTGAGGCGATGAGCCGCGGCGCGCGTATGGTGCATTTCGTTGAGTCGTCCAAAGCAGCGGCTGATTTGATTGGGCAGAATTTGAAGTCGTTGCGGATTGCACGCGGCTTCCAGATCGTGAAGACCGATGCCGGGAAGGCCTTACGGCAATTGGAGGCGGCGGCGAGCGTTGCCGATTTCGTGTTTCTGGATCCGCCATACTCCATGCAGGACGAGTACGCAAAGGCGCTGGCGGTGCTGGCGCAATCGAAATTGCTCCATGACCGGAGCCTGGTGATCGCGGAGCATGAGAAGAGGTTTGATCCGGGAGAGGCGTTTTTGGAATTGCGGCGCTATCGCAAGCTGGTGCAGGGAGACGCTGCGCTGAGTTTTTACCGGCGGCAGACTTACAAATTTGCGCCTTCCAAGCCTTTGTCAACCTGAGCGAAGCGAACGGCCTATGCATTTGCTTGCGGCGCCGGAATCGCCCTTTCCCACAGAGGTACACAGGGGGATCCTGAACGAATTGCCGTCCCTGTGTTCCTCGGTGTCCCGGTGGTTAGGACTTTTGTCGCCGGCTCGCCTGTCGCATGGGCTCGGCAGACGCAACGGGTCGTTATAATCGAAACGCATGTCTAACTTTCTACCGGTTGACGAACAACTGGCCTACATCAAAAAGGGCGCGGCGGAGATCGTCAAAGAATCCGAGTTGCGTGCCAAGCTCGAACGCTCGCTCGCTTCCTGCAGGCCGCTGCGGGTGAAGGCGGGCTTCGATCCGACCGCTCCTGATCTGCACCTGGGGCATACGGTCCTGTTGCGCAAGCTCAAACATTTTCAAGATCTCGGACACACGGTCATCTTCCTCATTGGAGATTTCACCGGAATGATCGGCGATCCGACGGGGCGCTCGGCGACGCGACCTCCATTGTCGCGGGAGCAGATTGCGGAGAACGCCGAGACCTACAAGGCGCAGGTTTTCAGGATTCTCAGTCCGGAAAAGACCGTGATGGATTTCAACAGCCGTTGGTTCTCGAAGTTTTCGGCCGAGGATTTCATACGCTTGACGGCGAAGTACACGGTCTCGCAGATACTCGAGCGCGAGGATTTCCACAAGCGCTTCCATGACGAGAAGCCGATTGCCATGCATGAACTGCTGTATCCGCTGGCGCAAGGATACGACTCGGTCGCGCTCGAAGCCGACGTGGAACTGGGCGGCACCGACCAGAAGTTCAATCTGCTGGTGGGGCGTGAGTTGCAACGCGCTTACGGGCAGGAGTCGCAGGTGGTGCTGACGACGCCGATCCTCGAAGGACTTGACGGCGTGAACAAGATGTCGAAATCGCTTGGGAACGCGATTGGAATTCATGAGCCTCCGCTGGAGATGTATGGCAAGGTGATGTCGATTTCGGACGAGATGATGTGGCGGTATTACGAGCTGCTGACGGATGTGCGGACAGAGCAGATCGCGCAGATGAAAGCGGACGCTGCGAGCGGGAAGTCGCATCCGATGGCGCTGAAGAAAGAGCTGGCGCGCGGGATAGTGGCGGACTTTCACTCGGCGGAGGCGACGGCGAAAGCTGCGGAGGATTGGGCGAAACAGTTTCAGAAAGGCGGAACGCCCGAGAATTTGGAGTGTGTTGATATTGATTTAGCGGATGTCGTCTATCAAGGCCGGGGTGGCGGCGCATCTCGGAGGATCGGCAATGAGCCTACGCATACGGTGCGGCTCGACAAACTTGTCCGTGAAGCTGGACTCGCTAGCTCGAACCGGGAAGCGGCCACAAAAATCAAGGGCGGGGCAGTTGGGATCGACGGCGAAAACGTCGGCGAGGAAGAACTGTTCGTGCGAATGCCAGTCAACCTTTACACAGTCCTTCGTTTGGGTCGGCACATGAAAAAAGTACGGCTCGTTGTTTCGGAGCCGTCGCAATAGGCGCGTTGAAGAATCGCTGCATCACGATGACATCTCTTAGAAGCTTTCCAGCGCTGGCCTCTTCTTGTGCCACTCCGTCGCCTGCTCATAGGCTTGTGCCGCCTGCAGCAAAACGATCCCCCGCCAGGGAGCGGCAGCCAGCTGCAGGCCGATGGGCAGGCCATCTTTTGTGAATCCGCAGGGAACCGAAACCGTCGGAATTCCCCACACGTTGAAGGGGCGCGTGTTCCTAAGCATGATCAACTCTTGCGAACGCAGGTCTCCGGGATGCTCGCGAAGGTCGGCGATCAGCGGCGGCGGGATCGGAACCGTGGGCGTTAAGAGCGCATCCACCTCATGAAATACTTCCTGGATGGCATGACGGCTAGCCTGGAGGTCGCGGCGGGCACGAAGAGCATCGGCCGCGGAGGTTTTGGCTCCGGATTGGATGCGCGCCAGCGTTGCCGGCTGGTAAAGCTCTGGTGAGCGACCGACAAATTCCTTGTGATACGCATAGGCTTCAGCGCTCGCCAGGGTCCGGTCAGTTGGGACTTCGAGTTTGATGTCGCGAATCTCGTGGTGGAGGCCGGTGAAGATCTGGATAGCCTTTTCGATTGCGGCGGCGATTTCGGGATGAAGATCGTCGAAGAAAAATGAGCGTGGCACACCGATGCGCAGGGCCGGTGGAGGGTCGTCGAACGCGGAGACGAGACTCGGCGTCAGTTTATGAGAGCGCGGGTCTGGTGAGTCGTAGTCCGACAGCACTTGCAGCATTAAGGCCGCGTCATTGACTGAGTTCACGATCGGGCCGACGTGATCGTAGGACGATGACAAGGGCACGACTCCGCCAGTGCTGACGCGACCATAGGTCGGCTTAACTCCGACCATTCCGCAGTAGGCAGCGGGCAGGCGGATGGAACCGGCGGTGTCGGTGCCGACGGCGGCGAATCCCAGGCCAGCGGCGACGCTAGCGGCGGAGCCTCCCGAAGATCCACCTGCGATACGCTTCGGGTCCCATGGATTGTGGACCTCTCCGAAAAAACTGATCATCGAACTGCCGCCATAGGCGAATTCGTGCAGATTCTGCTTGCCCAGGATAACGGCGCCTCCAGCGCGAAGACGACGGACGACTTGGGCGTCTTCGGTGGGAACGCGATCCTTTTGCGGAGCGCTGAACAGCGCGCTGGCGGCGGTGGTGCGGACCCCTGCGACGTCGATGATGTCTTTGAGTCCGATGGGGATGCCGTGCAGAGGCCCGAGATAGGTTCCGTGATAGATTTCCCACTCGGCATGACGCGCGCGGTCGAGCGCGGATTCGGCGGTGATCGAGATGAATGCGTTCAGCGTTGGGTTGAGCTTTTCGATGCGATCCAGGCAATCGTGGGTGAGTTCGACGGGAGAGATGGAGCGGCTGAAAATTTTCGCGCTCAGTTCGCTGATGGTAAAGGGCATATGGCCTTGATTCAATCTACCCAGCTTCGGCCGCCTTCTGCGCGGCGCGTTTGACGAACCATTTCACCACAAAATAAATAACTGGACCGGCGGCCAGGGCGCACGGGCCCCAGCGCTTTGCGATCGGAGGGCTGTTACCCAAGGCGACGCAGGTCATCGCCAATGGCAGGGCGATCACATAGATCAGCCCGAGGTTTCCGCCGGGGATGCGGAAAGCTCGCGGCAAATCGGGCTGTCTGCGGCGCAGTCCCCAGGCGGAAAGCACGGTCATCATGGTGGTGACGCCCCGCAGCCAACCATAGATGCTGATCAATTCGCCGACTGAGTGGAGTGCCAGTGAAGCGTAGATGACGGCGGAGATCAGGATGGCAATCCAGGGCGTGCCGTAGCGCGGATGCCGACGAGTGAGGAATGGGGGCAGGTATCCGTCCTCGGCGAGGGTGAACGGCATGGGGGTGGCGGTGAGCATGGTGCTGTTGAGCAACGCAACGGTGGCGACCATGGCGGCGATCGTCATCAGATGGCCAAGCCAGGGGCCGCCGATGAGCTGAGCGGCGGTGGGGAAGAATCCGTCGTTCCAATGTGCCCAGTTTCCCAGCGCGGCCAGCCCGGCGAGCATCGGCAGAAAGTAGGTTGCGATGGAAAGCGGAATGACCACGGCGAGCGCTCGTGGATAAGTGCGCTGCGGGTTCTCGACTTCCCCAGCCACACTCGAGACTTGCTCGTATCCCGCGTAGCCCCAGATGGCCAGGGCGAGGCCCACTCCGAATGCTTTGGAAAAAGGTTGATTCGGCGGGACCAGCGGAACAAACGGGTTGTGATGCCATTTGGCGAGGCCGAGCACGACCATGGCGATCACAGGAATAAACATAAATAATTCGAAAGTCGTGGCAGCTTTACCGACCATCTGAATGCCAAGAATGTTGACCCATGTGATGAAGGCAATCAGCGCGAAAGAAACCAGCCAATGCTTCCCGCCGGTGATGCCGGGAAAATAAAAAGTCAGATAGTCGGTGAAGAGCACGGCGTAGGAACTGCCCAGAAGAAAAGAGGCGGACCAGTTCCACCATCCGGCGAGGAATCCCAAGAAATCTCCGTACGCGGCGCGAGTCCAGCGATAGAAGCCACCTTCGACAGGCATGGCGGTGGTGAGTTCGGCGGTCACCAGAGAGACCGGGATGCACAAGAAAAACGGAATGACCAGGAGAAAGATCAGGCTCATGCCCGGGCCACTGGTGCTGATCATGCCCTCGAGTCCGAAGGGCCCTCCCGTGGTGTAGGAAAACATCACGAAGACGAAAAAGAAAAAGCTGGCCTTGCGGACGGTGGAAGTCGTGGATGAGCCGGGAGTATTCACGATGAGGATGGCGGCTAGTGTACAGCAAATGCCCTGACCTTCCTGCCGGTAGAGACGGGGCTTGCCCCGTCTTTTCCTTGGACGCGGCGGCGGGAGAACGCGGCAAGCCGGGTCTCTACCCGGGAGCAGGCTTGGCGCGCTGCTGGCAGAGGACGGCCATGCTGTCGAGCGCGTCCTTGATGATGAAGGCGACCGCGTCCTGAAAGGTACTCTCGGATAGCTCGGACGATTTGCCAACCAGATCCACGGTCATGCGTACACGCGTGCTGCCTTTGAGATCGGGGCCAAATGAGACGTTCTGTTCGGCGGTAACGCCGAGACCGTGATTGATCAGGCTAATCGCGCGGGGTGGACTGATGGAGGTCACGACGGCGGAAATAGTGGTGTGGATGGGCTGAACGACTCGATAACGCAAACGGCTACCTGCCTGCCAAGGCTCTCCCTGCACCCACGAAGCTTCATCGTAAATTCCGCGATGCAGGAGGCGTTCGAGATGTTGAAAAGCCTCGAACGCAGCGTCAACCGAAACTGGGACTGTAACGGAGTACTCGATGCGCGGCAGCATGGGAGCCTCCCCCACAAGTGGCGGCGATTATGCCCCGATTCCCAGAGGAAGACAAGGATGAAGACTGGCCTGCTCCAAGTCGAGCAACTTGCGCTTGAGGTCGAGACCGCCGCCGTAACCGCACAGCGAACCGCTTGATGCGATTACGCGGTGGCAGGGGACGATGATGGCGACGGGATTCCGGTTGTTCGACATTCCGACGGCACGGTAGGCATGGGGGTGGCCAATGGCGTCGGCGATGTCGCGGTAGCTGCGGGTCTCGCCGTATGGAATTTCGAGCAGCGCATGCCAGCACGCGAGTTGGAACTCAGTCCCGCGAAGATCGAGCGGAAGCGAGAACTCGCGACGCCCGCCGGCAAAGTATTCGTTGAGTTCGCGGAGATAGGGCGCGAGGGCAGGTTTGGACTCGTGCAGTTCGATGGCACCGGAATTCAGTTTCTGCATGCGGGCTTCGAATTCGAGTCGCACCAAGCCTTTTGTGGAAGCGGCGAGGAACAGTGGGCCGACCGACGACGGCGTGCGGAGGTAGAATAGAGTTTCCATGACGCGTGGAGGATAACACGAAGGTTGATTCAAGGCCTCACCCGCAAAAAAAGCCTCCCGCTTTCACGGGAGGCTTTTTCGGGGAAGGGCACTGCTTTTACTTCTGCTGCGGTTGATCCTGAGTGGTAGTAGTGGTTGAAGCAAGCTGTTCCAGATTGTTCTTCAGGAGGCTGACTTCAACACGACCGCCGATGATGCGCTTGGGCTTGGTTTCACCCGACGAGGTGGAAGCCGGTGCCGGTGCGTTGCCCATGCCGACGAGGTAAATCCTGTAGATGGGAATGTCGTGGTTCAGCGCCAGATAGCGTACGACCGACTCGGCCATTTTCTGCGAGCTCGAGATTGCTACCTGTCCGTGGCCGGAGGAGAAGCCCTGGACTTCGACGACGTAGCCACGCTGGTCCTTCAAGGGGGACGCCATTTCATCGAGAGCCGTCTTGGCGTTCTGGCTTAGGACGGTCTGCCCGGGCTTGAAAAGGATTTCGGTTTGAGTCGTGGGCTGATACTGATCGATGTTGGTGACCACTTTCTCGACCGTGTTCAGACGGGTTTGAGCCTGTTGCGCGGTCTGCTGCGCGGCTTGGGCTTTATTGCCGGCATCGATGGCATGCTGATCGGCTTCGTTGGCCTTGGCCGAAGCGAGCTGGATTCCCGCCTGCGCGCGCGCATCGGTATCCTTGATCGCCTTGGTGTTGGCGGAAGTCAACTCATCGAGTTCGTTGATGCGGTCACGGATCGGCTGGGTCTGGCGCGCGACATATTTCTTACGCGCGAACGGATTCAGGTGACCCCAGAAACCTTCACGAGTCTCCGGTTGCAGGGGCGCTTTGCCGGTGGCGGTGTCGGTGCTGGTCGCCGTCGGGGCCGACGAAGACTGAGTCGCCGCGGGTTGGGTCGCAGAAGTGGAGCTTTGCTGCGCGAAAACTGGCAGAGCCAGGATGACGGCAAGCAGCAGAACAAAGAGAGTGCGGTTTTTCATTTTAAACTTCCTCCAAGTAGGGAGTGGGGAGCCACTCCAGGTGCCTTCCGGCGCGATTTGATTGCGTCGTTTCTATTGCTTCGTTTTCTGTTTCTCGTTTTCTATTTCTAATGACGGAACCCATCTACTTCCGGAGGCCAGCGCCAACGCCACGAATGCCTCAAAAAGATTGCCTCGAGAAGCCAGCCCGTGTCAGGGGCCAGTACTTCTATAAACAGTTTGGGTGCCAAATGCCACGGTATAGGGCCTGGGACGCAAGTGCTTTCTTTTCATACATATTCTACTCGGTCGTATCCCTGCAGCACACCCTGCCTGACGGTAAATTTGGCGGGAACTGGTATAAAAACTGCGCGCAGAGGCCTTCCTCCGGGAGAATCATCAAAGAAAGTGAACAAATTTTGCGGCGGGGTCATCCCACTACTTGTGCGACGAGCGTCGATTCCGCTGCTTCCCATTCTGCTGGCATTGCTCGCTTACACCGACTCTGCTCACGCTGAGAAAACTCGTTTCGATCTGGCGCAACTGAAGGCGCCGCCGGGATTCCACATCGCGGTTTTTGCTGATGACTTGGACAGCGCGCGCATGATGGTCTTCAGTCCGGGTGGCGTGCTGCTGGTGAGCGAATCGGGTGAGGGCAAGGTGGTTGCGCTCCCTGATCCGAAGCGTGCGGGCAAGGCCGCGCGGACGGTAACGGTTCTCGATGGGCTGAACGAACCGCACGGCCTCGCATTTTACGAAGGCAAGCTGTACGTCGCCGAGAACGACAAGGTCCGCCGCTATGAATGGGACGAGGCTAGCCTGCGGGCGACTAATCCCGTCAAGCTCACCGATCTGCCGAGCGGCGGCGGGCACTCGACGCGCAGCCTCTTGTTTCAGGGCGGCAAAATGTACGTCTCGGCCGGATCGAGTTGCAACGTCTGCATTGAAAATGATCCGCGGCGGGCGACGGTGATGGAATTCAATCTCGATGGCAGCGGCCAGAGAATTTTTGCGAAAGGGCTGCGTAATGCGGTGGGGCTGGCGGTGAATCCGAAGACCGATACGGTCTGGGTAACGGTGAACGGGCGCGACTGGCTGGGCGACGATCTGCCGCCGGAGACGGTCTATGATCTGGGCAGGGATGAAGGCGTTGACGGCGGCTGGCCCTATTGCTATGGCGACCGCGTGCCCGATTCCAATTTCACAAAGGCGGGCGACGATCGCTGTAAGAATGTCATCGAGCCAAAGGTCCAGATGCAGGCACACTCGGCTCCGCTAGGGCTCGCGTTTTATGAGGGCACGAGCTTTCCCGCCGAGTACCGGAACAATCTCTTCGTCGCATTCCATGGATCGTGGAATCGCAGCGTTCCGACGGGATACAAAGTGGTGCGCCTGAAACTCGACGATAAGGGGCAGCCGGTGGGCGGCGCGGAGGATTTCATTACTGGATGGCTGGCGCCCGGCGAAACGAAGAAAGGGCGGTGGATGGGGCGTCCGGTGGGGATTGTCTTCGGCAGCGATGGGGCGATGTATTTGAGCGACGACGGGGGAGGCGTGATTTACCGGATTACGTACGCGAAGTAATACGAACCACGTAGGAACAGCCGCCCCGGCTGTCCAGGCGAGCACAGCTCGCCGAGGTTTCGTTTGCGACATATTCCGTGTTGTAAAGAGGGTTGCGGGGCTTTGCCCCGCTGAACAGCCGAGGGCGGCTAGGTAGAACAATACTTCTCATACTGCTGATAGGTGAACGGGTCGGTCATGCCGGCGATGTAGTCGCAGATGACGCGGGGTAACGGCTCCTGGGCGGCTTTTTCGCGGTAGTTGCGCGGGAGGTCGTCGGGCTCTTCCAACCAGTGGGCAAAGAGCTCTCCGGTGATGCGCTCGGCATCTTCTTTCTCTCCCGCCAATGCGGGGCTGTAGTAAAGATTTTCGGAGAGGAAGTCTTTCAGCCGGCGGCGCTGCTCTTCGACAGGCGGACTGAAGGCGGCTAGCCGCTCGGTGTGTTGGCGAACATCTCGAACAGAATGCACGCCTGCCGTTTCGGTGCGCTGTGCCGTGCTCGTAATCAGGTCTCCGACAAATCCGTCAAGAATACTTTTCAACGCCTCGTTAAAGACCAGCTTCTCGGCAACATTCGGGTAGCGGCTTTTTGCCTCGTCGTAATGGCGCTTGAACAGATCCACGCTGTCTGCGATCTGCTCGACCGTGAGCAGGCGGGCTTCGTAGCCATCGTCCAGGTCAGCGGTGTTGTAGGCAATCTCGTCGGTAAGATCGATGAGCTGCGCTTCGAGCGGCGGACGCTGATCGAGCAAGTACTCGGCGAGTTCGGGATGGTCTTCAATGTCGTAATCGTGCGAGTGTTTGATGATGCCCTCGCGGACTTCGAAGGTCAGATTCAGCCCGCGGAATGACGCGTAGCGAAGTTCGAAGTCTTCGACAATGCGGAGCGCGTGCAGGTTGTGATCGAACGAAAGCCCGTGTTCACGCATGGCAGTGTCGAGCGCTTTTTCGCCGGAGTGGCCGAAGGGAGGATGGCCGATATCGTGCACCAGGGCGAGCGCCTCCACCAGATCGGTATTCAGGCCAAGTTGCGCGGCGATGGTGCGCGAAATCTGCGCTACTTCGATGGTGTGCGTCAACCGGTTGCGGAAGTGGTCGGAGTAACGGCGGGTAAAGACCTGGGTCTTCGCTTCCAGTCGGCGAAAGGCGCGGGCGTGGACGACGCGATCGCGGTCACGTTGAAAGTCGTTGCGGTAGGGATGAGGCGGCTCGGGATGACGGCGTCCGCGGGAATTTTCTACGCGCACCGCATAGTCGGCGAGCATGGAGAGAGTTTAGCAGCTGGGTAGAGACGGGGCTGGCCCCATCTCTTTGGACGCGACGAGAGCTACGCGGCGGGAGACGTGGCAAGCCGTGTCTCTACGGGGGAGCATTCTATTGCTTCGCGTCTTCTTCCTTGGCCAGCTTCATTTTGGCGGAATCGAGCTTCTTCTGCACTCGTACCGGGTCTGTCGGGTCGACGTCTGCGGCAATTTCGCGGTTCCACTCGGTGAGCGCGCGCTCCCAGTTGTTGGCGGCCAACTTCAGGCGTCCGGTTTTCTGATATAGATCACCCAGGTGGTCGTGGACGGTAGGATCGGTATTGATTTTCTGCGAAGCCTTCAGCAGGTTTTCTTCCGCTAATTCAAATTTGCCCAAGCGAAAGTACGCCCAGCCGAGGGAATCAAGATAGGCGCCGTTGGTGGGATCGAGATCCACGGCGCGCTTGATGTATCCGAGAGCCTCTTCGAGTTTCACGTTCTGGTCGGCCAGCATATAGCCCAGATAATTCAGCGCCGATGCATGGTCCGGGTCGCTGGCCAACACCTTTTTGAACTGTTCTTCCGCTTCGGCATAGTGCTTGTCGCGCTCAAAGTTCGAGCCGCGTAAAAACCAGACGTACTCCTTGTCTTCCGCCTTGGTCGAGAGATGCTCGGCCTTGTCGAGCGCCTGCTCGGCGTCGGCGAACCGGCGCAGCCGCGTGTTCATTTGCGCTAAGGTGAGATAAACTTCGCGGTCATCGGTGCTGGAGCTGGCGTCGCCCTTCAGCATCCCATGGACGTCTTTGAGCGCCTTGTCGGCCTCGCCCGTGTCCGCCTCTTGCAGAGCCAACACCATCTTGAGTTGGGGGCTGGGCAGCTTCTGCACCGCTTCTTTTGCGACGTCTAGAGCCTTCTGCCAATCTTTGGCTTCCCGCCAGGTGTCGATGATCTGCTGATAGCCGCGTTCGATGTTGTCATCGCCGCCCAGAGCGACGATCTCGTGGAAGGTCTCGTTGGCCGAGGGATTGTTTCCCTGGTCGCGGTAGATCGTGCCCAGCCGCTCCAGAAACACGGCCCGATTGCTCTTCTCACCGTTCGAGTACTTGCCGTCGGGTTTCTCCGATTTCTTCAGCAGGTCGCGCATGATCGGAATCGCTTCGTCGTAACGCCCCTGCGCCTGGTAGATGGCGGCAATGTTATAGGGAACTTCGACCGAGTCCTGCACCATGGTCTCGGCCTTTTTCAGATTGTCGAGCGCAAGATCGAATTTGCCCTGTTTGCGGTAGATTTCCGCGATGCGAACATAGGTTTGCGCATCTTCCGGATTTGCGTCCGCGATCACTTTGTATTGTTCGAGAGCGGCATCTGCCTGACCATCATTCAACAGGTTCTGCGCGAGACCGCGAATGGCGTCGAGGTTATCGCGGTCCAGTTCGATCGCATGCCGATAGGCTTCGACGGCGTCTTTGTATTGCTTTTGCTGTTCGTAGGTGTAACCGAGCGCCGAGTAGAGCTTGGCCGAGCGCTGGGCATTCGGCACCGAACTGAGCACCTGGGTGGCGCGAGCGGTGTCGCCGAGTTCGTTATAGAGATAAGCCAGGGTGGTCACGGCCTCTTCGGAATCCGGTTGCAGGGTCACGGCGGTCTTGAATTCGCTCTCCGCTTTTTGCAGATCGTTGTTCAAGCGATAGAGGCGCCCGAGAAGCAGGTGGTCATCCATGCTGTCGGGCTGCAGGCGGACGATCTGCTCATATTGCTCGATCGCCAGTTTCAGCACGCTCTCTGAGCCATTGCCGGCCTGCATGTCGCCGAGCGAGCGCAGATAGATTCTTCCGAGCAGCCGGCGGGCTTCGAGATTATTGGGATTGCGCTTGATGATGTCCTGCGCCTCGACGACGGCGTCGCGAATGCGGCCGGTTTTGGCATAAAGCTCGGCGAGACCGGAGGTCAGGTACGCGGAAGTCGGGTCCGCATCGATGGCGGCACGGTATTCCTCAATGGCTTTGTTGGCCAATTCGCTGCGGCCGTACGACGCCACTTGTTCCTCGTACATGTGAGCGAGGGCGAAGTGGTAGTAGGCAGCGGCGCGGTCGGGTGTCTTGCCCTTAGTGGCGGATTGGGCGCCAGCGGCGGCTGGGGAATCCGGGGCGGCGGGAGCGGGCTGCTCTTGAGCCAGCAGGCCCTGAGCCAGTGAGCCTAGGGCCAGTAAATTCCCGGCCGACAAAAAAGACCCCGTGAGAATGACACTGATAATCCACAACTGTCTTTTCATGAAAAATCCTGCAACCTGCAAATTCCAGCCCACATGCTCGTTGGATGCTGATCCGCGGCAATCCGGATTTCCTTATTCTACCCTTGACCGACCTTTTGGCGGGAAGAAAGCGCAGTATGGGAGTGAAGCCGGAAGTACAGCGGCCTTGGAAGGCCAGTGTCAACAAAAATCAGGGACTAATGCCGGAAATGCCGCACCCCGGTAAAGATCATGGCCAATCCGAGACGGTCGGCAGCTTCGATCACCTCCTGGTCGCGCACCGAGCCTCCGGGCTGAATAATGGCGGTGGCGCCCGTTTTGGCGATTTCCTCAACACCATCCGGGAAGGGGAAGAAGGCGTCCGAGGCGGCCACTGTGTCTTTCAGGGGCAACTGGGCCTTCATGGCGCCCAGCTTGCAGGAATCGACGCGGCTCATTTGTCCGGCGCCGACGCCCACCGTTTGGCCGTCGCGGGCGTAGAGAATGGCGTTCGACTTCACGTGCTTGCATACTTTCCACGCGAAGAGCAGCGCTCGTTTCTCTTCCGGCGTCGGCGGGCGCTTGGTCACAACCTTCAGATCGGCTTCGGCCAGCTGGTGGAGATCGGAATCCTGTACAAGCATACCCCCAGAAATATTTTTCAGGACCCAGTTTTGCTGTCCGGCCGGGACTTCAACCAGCCGCAGATTCTTCTTCGCGGCAAACGCCGCCTTCGCGCCTTCGTGGAAGGCGGGCGCGGCGATGACTTCGAGGAAGAGCTTGGCCATTTCGCTCGCGGCCGCGGCATCGACTGCGCGGTTCACTCCGATCACTCCGCCAAAGGCCGACACCGGATCGCATTCCAGCGCTCGCAGATAAGCCTCGGCGAGCGTCTTACCGGTTGCGGTTCCGCAGGGATTTGTGTGTTTGATAATGGCGCAGACCGGCGCGTCAAATTCCTGCGCAAGATCCCAGGCGGCTTGCAGGTCGACGATGTTGTTATAGGAAAGCTCTTTGCCCTGGACCTGGCGCGCGTTGGCCACACCCGAGCCCGAACCGTCCGCGTACATCGCGGCCTTCTGGTGCGGATTCTCGCCATAGCGCAGGTCGGCCACCTTCTGAAACGCCAGTCGCAGATTTTTGGGAAAGCCTTGAGTGGAGTGCAACTCGAAGTCGGAGCCCACTCGCTCCAGCGTCGAGGCGATGGCGGAATCGTAAGCTGCGGTCGTAGCAAACGCCTTCTGCGCCAGCCGCCACTTTGTCTCGCGAGACAACGCGCCGCCCGAGTATCCCATCTCTTCGGCGATCGCCGTGTAATCAGCAGGCGAAGTCACGACCGCGACATCCTGAAAATTCTTCGCTGCTGAACGGATCATCGACGGGCCGCCGATGTCGATGTTTTCAACCAACTCGCCGAAATGCACGCCCGGCTTGGCCGCGGTTTTTTCAAAGGCATACAGGTTGACGACCACCATGTCGATGGCCGGGATGCCATGCTCGGCGACCGCCGCGCGATGGCCGCTATCTTCACGGCGATAGAGAATGCCTCCGTGAACCTTGGGATGCAGCGTCTTGACGCGCCCGTCTAGCATTTCAGGGGACCCGGTCAGTTCCGAAATGTCTTTCACGGGGATGCCGGACTCCCGCAACTGCTTGGCCGTGCCTCCGGTCGAAACCAGCTCCACGCCGAAAGCGACGAGCTTATGGGCGAAATCTACCAGTCCGGATTTATCGGTGACGCTGAGAAGGGCGCGCTGGATTTTAGACATGAGGCCTCTGCTGCGGATGAGAATTAGAGAAGAGAGATTCTAGCAGGCGCGCACACTCGTTAGTGTCCAACCCTAACAGCCCGCTTGCGCTATACACATAATTATGAGATTATTACACATCGTATCCACGTCGGAGATCTGAAATAATGCGAACGAATATCGATATTGACGACGGTTTGATGCGCGAAGCCATACGGCGCAGCGGCGTCCGCACCAAGAGGGCAGCGGTGGAAGCCGGTCTGCGCTTGCTGGTCGAAACGTACGCTCAACAATCCATCCGGCGGCTCAAAGGCAAGGTGCGGTGGGAAGGCGATCTGAACGCGTCCCGCCGTGGACGGACTGCCGAGTAACCGCGCCCGGTAACCTCCTATGGTCATCGTCGACACGACCGTGTGGATCGACTACCTGAGAGGCGCCTCCAACCAGGAAACAGCGTGGCTCGACCGGGACATGAAACGGCGCCGCCTGGGATTGACCGACGTGATCTTGTGCGAAGTGTTGCAGGGGGTGCGCGATCCCTGCACGTTCCTCCAAGTTCACGCCGAGCTTTTGCGGTTCCACGTGTTCCCAACTGGAGGCGTCGAACTGGCAACCGAAACCGCCCGTAACTACCGCGTGCTGCGTGCGGAGGGTTATACCGTCCGCAAAACGATCGATTGTTGGATTGCTACGTTCTGCTTGATGTCGGGTCACGAACTTCTGCATCGCGACCGCGATTTCGACCAGTTCGAGAAGCGACTGGGGTTGAGGGTAGTACATGCCAAGGGCTGAGCTCAGCTGCCGGCGGCCACAACAACTGCCACAGTAGTCTCACAGTTGCGCTCCTGGGACACCGGGCACTGGCCACTGGGTTCTAGGTTTTCGCCTTGGCCTTAAGCTTGACCTGTCCGTCTTGCGTCTCGACCGAATAGACCACGGTATCGCAGCCGTGCTGCTTGCGAAGCTCGCTGGTTTTTTTCTGGACGAACGCCGCGAAGGAGTCGAGGTTGCCGGAAACTTTTTCTCCGGACTTTCGCTTCGCCTCGGTCAGCGCCTTGTAGAGGGATTCGACTTGCTCGCGCTCGGCAGCCGCGCCGGAGCACTGTACCGAAAAAGGTTGATCACTCCCGGAATCGCTGGCCGACGTCCCGGCACCGGCTTTTTGTGCGTGGTGACTGAGGCCATACGCCTGATGATGTTTCGTTTCGCGCTCTTCGCCGACGCGCACGCCCTGTACCGAGAGCAGTGCATCCTGCGGCCGGCGGTAGCCCTCTTCGCGAATCCGCATCTTCTTGCGCCACAGGTCGCTTTGAACCGCGTAGCGCTGTGCCATCTCGTTGTACCTATAGCGCTGCGTAAAACTCATCCGCGGGTTGTCGCTGAACTTGCGAATTAACGAAAGAACCTTCCATTCCACGTCGGCAGGAGGCCGCTTGGCCGGATTATTGAAGAAAATCTCGTACTCGATCTTCAGCCGACGAAGTTGCTGATCGAGGAGATTCAATTCTTCATCAATGGTCACAAGGATTCCCCAGTCAACAGCTTAGCGTTGCCGGCTTGGGGTTGGCGAGGTTCCCGCCGGACACGACGGAGATGGTACCAAAGTACCCAGATAAGGATCCTGCTGTAGAAGACGGAGCTCGCCCCATCTCCTTGGACACGACGAAAAGCTCATGGCGGGAGACGCGGCAAGCCGCGTCTTTAGGGAAAATTGAGCATTACTTCGAGCTGCTTGCCATCTTCTTCACCATGGCCAGCACCAGCTTCCGGTCGCTGTCGTTCAGATTGGCCGAATAGCGGCGCATCTGGCTCAGGAAGCGGACTTCATCGTCGGAGAGCTGCGGCAACCCCTTATGGCCGTTGCTGCTGCCTTCGGCAAAGAATTGCGACAAGGCCAAATCCATCGCCCCAGCGATCTTGGCGAGCGTGTCCAGCGAAGGGATGGTGTGGCCGTTTTCGACGCGCGACAGGTAGCAGCGCAACAGGCCAGTACGCTTCTCAATATCGCCCTGTGACATGCTTCGCTGGAGCCGGAAATTGCGGATGGTCTCGCCGATGTTCATAGATACGCGACTAACTCAATCCAGGAATCAATACAGAAGATGAAGATAAAGATGCGTGCATAGTAACCAGAGTAGTACCTTCTGGCAAGTGGAAATTCCTAGCGTCCTCGCGGCAACTGTTCCGAGCGATGTTCCTCGGACCAGAGCGCTAACGTTTTTGGCGGGGGAGGGGCTTTCAGAGCCTAGTCTGCGCGCAGAGGAGGAGTGCCACTAAAAGCCGCAAAATGAGGCCTTCAGCCACCAAGGGCAACTCGTATGATCGCTGAGAGCTTACACTTTATAAGACCTGAAACCGGCCTTTTATGGCGTCCCTTCAAACAGCGGCCAAAGACCGTCGGCGGTCACGCGGTAGATGGAGTAGGCGCTGCCGTCGTCAAAAATGCGCCGGAACAGCAATTCGCCGCGGCCATCGCCGTCGGCATCGACCGCGTCAATCAGTTCCATGCGCGGAGCTACGTCGAGATGTCGCGAATCGGTCTGCGAGAAAAACAGTTTTTGCAACTCGCCTTCGAGATTGGTGCGGGCGATCAGCGTGATCTCTTTTGGTTCTTCGACATTTCCCGTTTCGCTCACTGCCGGCGGTTGCGTTTTCGCCGAGAGCACCAGCACCGGCTCGTTTGAATTGGAGAGGTCAAAAATGCGCAAGTTCACGTCGTCGAATGCAGGTTTCGGCAACTTGGCCGCGGATTTTCCAGCTGATCTGCTCGCGGTTGCTTGCTTGCTCGCAGGCACCCCCGCTCTTGCCGCCGCACCGGCTGGAGCGCCGAGCTGAGTCGCGGCCAGATCAAGCATTTTGTCGCGATAGACGGCTTCCTCCTCCGGTTTCACATCGTAGGTGTAGGGACGCGGATCGGGTCCGCCGGCATCGGAAATTGCCGGGATTATATCGATCTGCGGCGAAGGCGCGGCAGGATCTTTTGCCGTCTTCGCATCGGACTTCCCGGCGCCTGCCGAAGCCGCGGGCGGTAACGCGTCGAACGTCGCGAACGGTTCGCTGTGGGCGGTTGGGTCCGGCTTTCCGCGCCGCAGACGGGGTCGATTCGGATCGCCGGGTGGCTCGTCGTCCTGCTGCGCAGAAGCAGACGCAGGAGCCTTCGCGGTCTCCGCTGGGGCGGGTGGATTGGTAGCGGGTGGCTTGTCCGTGACAGACGGCGTCGGCGTACTGGCGGGCGGAGCAGCGGTAGGCGACGACGGGGCGGCGGCGGGCTTTTGCTGGCCTTTGTCCTTGCCGTCGGACCCGGCGTCGGAATCGGACTTTTCGCTGCGCCGGTGGAGTACGGGAGGCCCGTTCTTGTCATCGTCCACGATGACGGGTGTCGAGTATTTCTTGCGCTTATTCGGGTCAATCGCTCCTGCGGGAAGCCACTTGCCTTCGGCGATCCAGACATGGTTCAGTTGCCCGGGTTGCGTGATGGTGAAGACTCCTTGGGACACGCCGCTACGAAAGCCTTCGTAGATAATTCCGAAATCGAGAGCCATGGGAACAGGCGCCGCCTTATAGGAGCCTGCGTCGTAAAACTTTCCGTCGATCATGATGGCAATGGGAGTGAAGCGGGCTTTGCCTTTGGGTGAAAGCTGAACCAGCCCCAGGGCACGCGGTCCCTTGTCGGCCGCCGGCTTGTGTCCGTACCGCGTCGTCACGCCCTGTGCTGCGGCCCGTGAGCTGGTGACCCCGGAACTGGCGAGCCAGGTCGAAGCGGTCAAGATGACGGCGAACATCAGGTTGCGATATAACTTGCGATGTGACCACGACCGGCGAGGAGAAAATCCCATGGAAGTTAATGATAAATCCCCAGACTTCAGTACGACGGACGAAAACGGCAAAGAGGTTGCCTTAAAGGACTTTCGCGGCAAGACCGTGGTGCTTTATTTCTATCCTAAGGCCGACACGCCGGGGTGCACCAAGGAGGCGTGCGGATTTCGCGATGCCTACTCGGAAATCAAGAAGACAGGCGTGGTGCTGCTCGGGATTTCGGCGGACACGGCGGCGGCGCAGAAAAAGTTTCAGGGCAAGTTCAGTTTGCCTTTCCCGTTGCTGGCCGATGCGGAGAAGAAGATTGCGAACGTGTTTGGCGTGGTTAAAGAGAAGAACATGTACGGCAAGAAAGTGAAGGGTATCGCGCGAACAACTTTTGTGATTGGCCCCGACGGCAAGATCAAACACGTCTTTAATAGCGTGAAGGCCGAAGGGCACGCGGATGAAGTGCTGGCGTATTTGAAGGCTGCGGCGTGAGAGAGCGGCGGGATTAGAGGCGCCCTGCGGCAGTGTGAATCGTGTAGGGATCTTTCGACTCCGAGGCTGCTGCGCTTCGCACAGCTGCCACTCCGCTCAGGATGACAGGGGTTTGAGTTTGTGGCTTTGCTGAAGGTGGAGTTCTTCAATCGCGACCCACGGCGGGTGGCGCGCGCGTTGCTGGGAAAATTGCTGGTCCGGAAAACGCCTCGCGGAATTCTGGCAGGACGAATTGTCGAAACCGAAGCGTATCTTGGCCAAGGTGATGCGGCGGCGCACGCGGCGGCGGGCCGGACGGCGCGAAATTTCGTTCTGTTTGGACCTCCCGGTCACGCCTACGTGTACTTCATCTATGGCAATCACTACTGCCTGAATGTTTCCTGTTTGCCCGACGGAATGCCCGGAAGCGTGCTGTTTCGCGCCCTGGAACCGGTGGCAGGCATCGAGACGATGGCGAAGGCGCGAGGCGTCGACGTAGCGAAGAAAATTGATCTCAAGAACATTTCGTGGCTGAGGGAGATTACGTCCGGCCCGGGTCGCATGTCCGAAGCTCTAGGAATCACCCGCGAGCGGGACAACGGCAAAAACATGGTAAGCGCGCGCTCTGATCTACGGATTGCCGATGACGGCTATCGCGTCCGACGAGTAATGGTCACGCCGCGAATTGGGATCGTGAAGTCGGCCGAGCAACCGTTGCGCTTTCTTATCGCGGGAAATCCGTTCGTCTCCGGGCGGTAGGTCTGTAGCAGCTTCGATTTCGGGCCAGCAACAAAAAGAAACTACAACAGCAACGGGGTCCGAGATGCGGCGGTTGATTTGCGATGAATGATCGTAAGCCAAACTCGACGAAGGTTCTCTTGTCGTGGAGCAGCGGTAAAGACAGCGCCTGGACGCTGCACCTCCTGCGGCAGCGGCCGGATATCGAGGTCGTTGCGCTGCTCACCACCTTTAACTCTGTAGCGGACCGCGTGGCGATGCATGCCGTCCGGCGTGCGCTCGTGGTAGCGCAGGCCGAGCGAACCGGGATCCCGCTGTGGGCAGCGGAACTACCCTATCCCTGCTCGAACCTGGAATACGAAGAGCGGATGCGCGTCGTGTGCCAGCGTGCGACGACTGAGGGAATCGCGGCGGTCGCTTTCGGAGACCTGTTTCTGCGGGAGATCCGTGACTATCGAGTGCGGCAATTGCAGGGGAGCGGCCTCGAACCGCTGTTTCCGGTCTGGCAAATTCCGACCGGACAACTGGGTAGGGATATGATCGCCGCGGGCGTGAAAGCAAAGATTACCTGCGTGGACCCCTCGAAGCTCGCAAAGTCGTTTGCCGGCCACGAGTACGATCTGCGCTTGCTGCGGGCTCTGCCTCCTGGAATCGACCCGTGCGGCGAGAACGGGGAATTCCACACGTTCGTGTACGAGTCGCCGGTGTTCTCTCGCCCCATCAGAGTGCGGACAGGAGAGGTTGTGGAGCGCGAGGGATTTGTGTTTGCCGACTTGCTTCCGGAATGACTTCCCTCCGCCTAGGAAGCGACCACGGTTGTAAGCGGGCGCTGCGCCAACTATTTCGTTTCAGGCTCCAGCACCACATTGTCGATCAGCCGCGTATTTCCAACGTAGGCGGCGACGGCGACCAGCGTCTTTTGCGAGATCTGTTCAAGCGGATCGAGCGTGTCCGGATCGACGATCTCGAAATAATCCAAACGGACTTCCGGGTCGCGGGCTAAGACTGCTTTGGCAGCAGAGATCAGCTTGGCGGAGCTTCTTTCTCCGGCTTGAAATTGCTGCCGAGCTTTCTCTAGCGACCGTTGCAACTCCAGCGCGTGGACGTGTTCTTCATGATTCAGATATGCGTTGCGCGAACTCATGGCCAGACCATCCGGTTCGCGCACGATCGGGCAGGCCACAATTTCTACGGGAAAGTTCAGGTCCTGCACCATGCGGCGGATCACGGCCAGCTGGGCGGCGTCTTTCTGTCCAAAGAATGCGGCGTCGGGTTCCAGGATGTGAAACAGTTTGGAGACGATGGTGGTAACACCGCGGAAATGACCCGGGCGGGAGCTTCCGTCGAGTTTTTCGCTCAGGCCTTCGACCACGACCCAAGTAACTTGGGCGTTGGCATTGGCCTTGGGATAGATCTCTTCGACGGGCGGTGCAAAGAGGATCTCGACGCCTTCTCTTTCCAGTAACTGGCAGTCGTGGTCGAATTGGCGAGGATATTTCGACAAATCTTCGGTCGGGCCGAATTGGGTGTGGTTTACGAAGATGGAAACGGCCGCCGCATCGCACTGCGCTTTTGCCGCGCGGACCAGCGAGAGGTGGCCTTCATGCAGAGCTCCCATGGTTGGCACCAGGCCAAGGCGTTTGCGATTCGTCCGGGTTTCGCGACAAACAGCCCGAGCCTCCGGAATGGTGGAACATATTTTCATTCTGTGTAGAGACGCGGCTGGCCGCGTCTCCGCGTGCAGGGTCTCTGCTCGCGCCCGGGGAAGACGAGGCAAGCCCCGTCTCTACAGTTGGGGCCGCACACTCAGGGCGCCTCGCGGTACTGAACGTCCAATTCCTTGAGGGTTCCGAGGAGCAAGGCGCGGTTCTTGCGCAATTCCGCCTTCGTCTGATCATTGGCATCCTTAGGAACGGCTTGCGCAACCAGCACCACACGGCCGTAAGGCCAGGCGCTCGATGGCAGCGAGACCAACTCGGCCGGGATTTCTTCCGGCTTCAGTATGTGGATCTCGCGATTGGAAAGATCGAGAAAGCCGATCCCCTCCTCGCGAACGATCAAATACGGATTCTTCCAACCGCTCATTTTGTTGAACGGTGGATATTTTGCGGGATCCGCTACGGGGATGGACTCGAGGCCGGTCGGCTGCCGCGTTTTCGTAGCCTGGGTTTCCGCGGGTGAGGTCTGCGGGGGTTTGGAGCAGGCCACAAGAGCCCCCAGCAGAAAAAGAGCGACGGTTTGCACAGCAGTTCTGACAATAGCTCGCAACGGAGTTCGCGACGTAATTCGCACAACGTTTCCTCCGTCAGCCATTATCGCCGCACGGCGTGCTTGCGGAGGAGTACCGTTTCAAGTGCGGCCTGCGTTTCTTTCGGCAGGTGGTAGGACTCAGCGTCGTTCGGGAACTGGTGCGAAACCACGTCGGCCTTGAAGGCCAGCACAGATTGCGTGATCAGCGCAGCAGCGTCACCATAGCGGCGGACGAATTTTGCCGGATGTCCGAACGTCAGGTTGACGAGATCGTGGAAGACAAGCACTTGGCCATCGCAATCGGGACCGGCGCCGATGCCGATGGTGGGCGCTTCGACCTCCGCGGTAATCATGGCCGCGACCTCACGCGGAATGCCTTCGAGGTAGATACAGGCCACACCGACGCGGTCGAGCGCAACGGCATCGCGCATGAGCTGCTCGATGGCGTTCAGCGTCTTGCCCTGAACTTTGTAACCACCCATTACGTTGACCGATTGCGGCGTGAGACCGATATGCCCGGCGACCGGAATCTCGGCATCGATCACGCGGCGGATCACGTCCACGCGCCGCTCGCCGCCTTCCATCTTCACCGCCTCGGCGCCGCCTTCTTTCACGAAGCGTGCCGCATTGTGAATGGCTTCGTTGGGGTCAGCCTGATAAGAACCATAAGGCATGTCGGCGATGAGGAGCGCGTCTTTCACTCCGCGGCGCACGGCTTTGACGTGGTGAAGCATTTCGTCGACCGTGACCGAGAGAGTGTTCTCGTAGCCAAGCATGGTCATGGCGAGCGAGTCGCCGACCAGGGCAATGTCGATGCCGGCCTCGTCCACCAGGCGCGCGGTAGCGTAGTCGTAGGCGGTCAGGCAGGCGATGGGTTCGTGGTGAAGCTTCTTTTCGCGGATGGTCGCAGTGGTGATTTTGCGGCGAGGTTCGCCGATGGGCGTGAGACTCACGATGTCCTCCAGTGCCCCTCCGCAAACCGGGCGGATAGAGCCTGTACGCGTCGTGCCTCTCCACTTCCGACGACGCTGCGGGGATTATAGCTACAAAACCGTCATTGGTCGATAGGCGTTGGTCGGGGGATGAACCGGGAATTGAAAGGCCTTTATTTGCTTAAGATTGCGAAGGTTGACCACTCGAAATCGGTGTGAGAAACTTAAGCGGGTGGTTTGATGAGTCGCAGAAACATAGTCTGGGTAGCAGGTCCCTGTTTTATTGGAACCGTATTCCTCTTTCATCTGGCGGGGCTTGCGTCGGCACAGTCGCTTCCCGGATCCACGCAAAGCATAGAGCAGGAGACAAAAGCAACGTACCAAGCCCGCGACGGCGAGGCGTTAGTGATTCTTTCCGTGTTCGCGGAGAATGGCAAGACTCACCTTGACCGGCAGGCGGTCATAAAGATCACGAACCAGATCAATAACACCGTCGTTTGGCAGACCACGGACGAAAAATCGGAAGCGGCACTTGGTCTGCTTTTCGGCAAGTACGAAATCGAAGTGAGCGCGGTCGGATATTTGAGCGAGCGCAAGGAAGTACAAGCCAATAACACGCTCATTACGACTCGGATGGACTTCTCCTTGCATCGTGATCCCCAGGCCGTGGACCTCAACGTTTCCGATGACGCGGTTCCTGCAAAAGCCCGCGGAGCGCTCAAGCATGGCCTTTCTGCGCTCAAGTCCGCGAATCTCAAGGAGGCGCGAAAGAGCTTGGACGCGGCGTACAAACTGGCACCGTCGAATCCGGATGTCAACTATCTCCTGGGCTATGTAGCCTATGAGGAAAAAAACCTCACCCAGGCGCGGAGCTATCTCGAAACCTCTGCCAATCTCAGTACCCACTACGTGCGGGCGTTGATTCTCCTCGGCCAGGTAGAGCTTGTACAAGAAGACTATTCCGGGGCCGCGGCGACGCTGGAAAAAGCAGTGGAGGCCAATCCCGACAATTGGACGGCGCACAGCCTGTTGGCCAATGCATGCCTGAAACTAAAGAAGTACGATGAAGCTCGGCAGCAAGCGGAATTAGCCATCGCCAAGGGGAAAGGCTCGGCGAACGCAGCAAATCTGGCTCTGGGACAGGCCCTGGTGAATCTGGGGAAGAAGGAGGCAGGTATCCAGGCGCTCGAAAGTTTCGTCCGGAATTCGCCCACCGACCCCACTGTTCTCCAAGTGCGCGACCTGATCGTCAGGCTCGAGCGCCCCGACGCCGCTCCTGTCCCGGGTGCCGCGCTCGTGCGGACTTCTGCACCTGTCATCGACCCGATATTCGCCACTCCTGAACTCCCGGTCTCCGTCAATCCGTGGCGTCCCGCTGGAATCGATGAAGAAAAACCGTCTGTTGCCGATGGGGTCAGTTGCCCCCTCGACAGCGTAATCGAGATGTCGGGCGAGCGGGTGAAGCAGTTGGTAGACGATGTCTCGCGGATTTCGGCAATTGAACACCTGGTGCACGAGCAGGTGGACGAAATGGGGAACTCCCTTACCAAGGAAACCCGAAGCTACGACTACGTCGCTTCCATCTCAGAGGAAAAACCGGGGTACCTTGCGGTGGACGAAAACCGGTTGGAGCGCATGGCCCGTGCCGACTTTCCCGACCGGATCGCCAGCGGCGGGTTTGCCACGTTGGCCCTGGTATTTCATCCCGACATGCGGGACAACTTCGAGATGTCGTGCGAAGGACTGGGAAAATGGCATGGGCAAGCAGCGTGGCTGGTTCACTTCAAGCAGCGAGCAGACCGGCCTGCCCTTATCAGCGAGTACAACATAGGTGGCGAAACATATTCATTGCGACTGAAGGGCCGCGCCTGGATCACGGCGGACAAATTTGAAATCGTCCGAATTGCGTCAGAACTGATAGATCCGATGCCGCAGATCCAGTTGCGTTGTGAGCAACAGGTGGTGGAGTACGGCCCGGTCCAGTTCAAGAAAAATGTGGGATTGTGGCTCCCAACGAAGGCCGAAATCTACCTCGACTATCGCAAGCACCGCTATTATCGCAGCCACAGCTACGATCATTACATGCTGTTTTCCGTGGATATGGTGGACAAGCCGAACGAACCCAAGGTGCCAGCGGCCGAGCCCACCACAAAGCCGATAGCCAACTAACCGCTGAAGTCGACGCGGCATCAGTCTTGAGATTTTCGTGGGAGCCAGTTACACATAGCCAGGCATGCTGACAAATGCCGGGGGCCAACAGCGACTGTCCTCAGGTGGTTGACCGCAAACGGCCAGGGTGAGATGCTCAACCTGGCTGTTTTATGACCGTCAGAAGTCCACTCCGGATAACAATTATTCGGTTCATAGGAGCGGTGTTCCTCCTCCATCTTGCTGCGGTGCTTGTATCGGCGCAAACGCCGCCAGTTCCGAGCGGCCCGTTTCCGCCGTTCGACCCGTTCAGCGACGTCACCAGAACCATGACTACCATGCGGGGCCCCGACAACAGCGCCGGGACCATCGTGTTGCTTTCCGTCTACGCGGAGGACGGCAAGACTCGCCTCGACCGACAGTCGATCGTGAAGGTCACGAACCAGATTGCAGGCACCGTCATCTGGCTGACCACGAACCCGAAATCGGACGCCGCGCTCGACCTTCCTTACGGTAAGTACGACTTCGAGATAAGCGCTGTCGGATATCTAAGCGAGCATAAAGAACTGCAGGCTGCTGCCGCCGCTGCGCAAACCACGATTCCGATAGACGTTATCCTGCATCGTGATCCTACCGCGGCTGACCTCAACATATCCGAGGCCGCGATGCCCGCCAAAGCGCTCAAAGAAGTTAAGGGTGCCGTTTCCGCTCTCAAGTCAGGGAAACTCAAGGATGCGAGAAAGCGATTGGACACGGCGTACAAGCTCGCGCCGTCGAATCCCGATCTGAACTATTTGATGGGCTACCTTTTCTACCAACAAAAAGACTTCGGGCGGGCGCGGAATTATCTGGGGACCGCCTGCGATCTCGATTCGCACAACGTGCAGGCATTGACGTTACTCGGCCGCATAGAGCTTTTTCAACAAGACTATCTCGCGGCGGCGGCGACGCTGGAAAGCGCGGTTCGAGCCGATCCCAACTATTGGGTGGCTCACAACCTGCTTGCGGACGCCTACCTGAAACAAAAGAAGTATGAACAGGCTCGGCAACAGGCAGAGTTGGCCATCGAACGGGGCAAACAATCGGCCCGTGCGGCGAATCTGGTCTTGGGGCTGGCCCTGCTCAATCTCGGGAAAACGGAAGACGGTGTCCAAGTACTCCGGGCTTTCATGCAGGATTCCGTGAATAACCCGGTCGTTCCCCAAGTGCGCGACCTGATCGCCGCAATCGCTCGCCGCGAACCTGCCCGTCAGGATGACACTGATACCGCGCTGCACAACGCCACGCCTCTGTCCGGTGTCGATCCACTACTCGCCTTTTCCGAGCCTCGCGTATCCGTCAAGCCGTGGCAGCCCCCGGGAATCGATGAAGTCAAGCCGACGGTTGCGGCTGGAGTTAGCTGTCCGTCTGCGCGAGTAATTGAGTTGTCGGGCGAGCGCGTCAAAGAATTCGTCGACGACGTTTCGCGGATTGCGGCCATCGAACACCTGGTGCACGAGCGGGTCGATGAAATGGGGAATCCTGCCACCCGGGAAACCCGGGACTACAATTATGTGGCCTCGATTTCGGAAGAGACCCCAGGGTTTCTCGGAGTGGACGAGTACCGCTCTGAGCGCCTGACGCGCGCCGAAGATGTCGACGGGATCGCCGCCAGCGGGTTCGCCGCGTTAGCCCTGATATTTCACCCGGTCATGCGAGACAACTTCGAAATGACGTGCGAAGGGCTGGGACGCTGGCACGAACAGGCGGCGTGGCTGGTTCACTTCAAGCAGCGTCAAGACCGGCCTGCCCGCTTCCAGGATTATAAGGTGGGCCGTGAGGTCTTTTCGATGCAGCTCAAAGGCCGCGCTTGGATCACGGCGGACAAGTTTCAGATCGTGCGCATCGAGGCGGAACTATTGACACCGCTATCGAATATCCAGTTGCGCAGCGAGCGGCAAGTGGTAGAGTACAGCCCAGTCCCGTTCCGTCAAAAGAATGTGGAGTTGTGGCTCCCGAAGACCGCCGAAATCTACCTCGACTTTCGCAAGCGCCGTTACTTCCGCACCCAAACCTTCGACCATTACATGCTGTTTTCTGTGGATTCGGCAGAAAAGCGAAACGAACTCAAAGTGCCGCCGGTCGAGCCCACTCAAAAGCCGCTGCCCGACTGAAAACACGACGGCTGGCGAGCGGAGGCTTATCGTTCGGCAATGCGATAAGCCCAGCGACCCGTCCTACGCGCTGGCCGCTTCCGTGCTCCCCAACGGCAGGAAATATTGCGTGCCCTTGATTGGGGCGGAGACCTTCTTCAGCAACTCCTGCAGGTCTTCGTTGCGGTCGACGAAGTCGATTTCTGAGGTGTTCACGATCAGCAGATCGGACTGCGTGTAGTGAAAGAAAAAGTGTTCGTAGGCCTTCACGACTTCCATCAGGTAATCCTCGCTGATGGCCTTCTCGCCGGCCGCGTTTTTTTTCTTCAGACGTTTCTTCAGCACTTCCGGCGTGGCCTGCAAATAGATGACGAGGTCGGGCGTGGGGAGCTGCTCCCGGAAATAATTGAAGTAGCGATTATAGGTATCGAGTTCCTGATCGTTGAGGTTGAGGCACGCGAAGAGCTTGTCCTTTTCAAAGATGTAATCGGAAACCACTGTTTTATTTGACCGCGGGCCCAGATCGAGCGCGTGCAGTTGCTCGAAGCGGCGAATCAGGAATGCGAACTGCGTCTGGAACGCTGCGCCGGGCTCGCCTTCATAGAACGCCTTCAGAAATGGATTGTCTTCCGGTTCGACAACGCGCTGGGCCGCGAGGCGCTCTCCGAGAACCCTTGCCAGGGTGCTTTTCCCAACGCGTATCGGACCTTCGACCGCAATGTAACGGGGAAGCTCGAAAAGCTTGGCCATGGGTTGTCGACTGTCGATTGTCGTTGGACTGTTGAGCAGAATATATGGCTTCGCGTCGCGATGCAATTGTGAAGAAGAAGTCAAAAATCAGACGTCAAATTGAAGAAGTAGTTCTCAGTTTCGGGTTCGGTTTACTTCTGCAATCTGACTTCTGACTTTTGACTTCCCTATACAATCTCCTCATGCTCCCCGCTCTCATCGGACTCACGGCCGCCGTGGCCGCTTCGGCGGCAGGCTATCAATCCATGGCGCCGACGGGGCAGTGGTATGGGCGGACGTTTACGGGCGGGATGCGCGGGAGCAAACAGATCGCGCTGACCTATGACGATGGGCCGAATGATCCGCATACGCTGAAGTTGCTTGAAGTGCTGGCAAAGCACAGTGTGCGGGCGACGTTTTTCATGATCGGCCGCTTTGTGCGGCAGCGGCCCGATATCGCGCGCGCGGTGGCGCAGGCGGGACACGGGATCGGCAATCACACCTTTACCCATCCGCAGCTCATCTTCGAATCGGAAGCGCAGACGCGCATACAGCTTGTCGACTGCCGTCAGGCTTTAGAGGACGCAATTGGCGAGCATTCGACTTTGTTTCGCCCACCGTTTGGGGGAAGGCGGCCGGCAACGATCAGGGTTGCGTGTGAACTTGGAATGCAGACGGTGATGTGGAACGTGACCGGCTATGATTGGAATGCTCCGCCGGCTGCGGTGATCGAGAAGAAAGTCGAGCGGCAGATGCGCGGCGGCGACATGGTGCTGCTGCACGATGGCGGATATCGCGGCTTGGGTGCAGACCGCGCGCAAACCGTGATTGCGACGGAGAATCTGATCCGGCGTTACGCCGATCAGGGCTACGAGTTTGTCACAGTGCCGGAGATGACCAAGGCTCTCAGCCATCAGGCGTCGGCTGTCAACTTATGATCCGCGTCATTCCCTCCAGTTCCGCGGGGCGGACGAATGCGCCCGCCCCTACGTGAGGATTGCTGATAGTTGACAGATTTTCCTACGCCGCCGCCATCTCGAACGCCTGCTTCGCCGCCGTAATGGTCTGCTGTACATCGCCTTCGGTGTGGGCCGCGCCCAGGAATGCTGCTTCGTACTGCGACGGCGGGAGGTAGATTCCGTTCTCCAGCATTGCGCGGAAGAAACGTCCGAAGGCTTCCGTGTCGGACTTGGCGGCGGACGTCCAATCGGTGACCGGGCCCTTCGCAAAGAACCAGGTAAACATCGAGCCGACGCGGTTGTGGCACATGGTCACGCCGGCATCTTTTGCGGCGGCGGCAACTCCGGCGACCGCTTCGGCGGCGAGCTTGTCGAGTTTGCCGTAAACATCTTTGTGCTCGCGAAGGTAGCTTAGCGTGGCATAACCCGCGGCCATCGCCAGCGGATTCCCCGAAAGCGTTCCGGCCTGGTATACCGGCCCAAGCGGTGCGATCAGATCCATGATTTCGCTCGGTCCTCCGTAAGCGCCCACCGGCAAACCTCCGCCGATGATTTTGCCCATGGTGGTGAGATCGGGCTTGATCCCATAGAGCTCCTGCGCCCCACCATAGGCTAGGCGGAAGCCGGTCATGACCTCGTCGAAAATCAGCAGAGACTTATCGCGTGCGGTAATGATGCGTAGAGCTTCAAGATATCCGCGAGCCGGAGGCACGCATCCCATGTTGCCGACGGCCGGCTCCACGATGACGCAGGCGATCTGGCGCTTGAATTTCTCGAAAGCGTGCTCGATCGCAGCCGTGTCGTTGTAAGGGAGAGCGAGCGTGAACTGCGTGAATTCTTCCGGAACGCCAGCCGAACCCGGAATCCCGAGCGTCGCGACGCCCGATCCCGCTTTCACCAGGAGTGCGTCGGAGTGTCCGTGATAGCAGCCCTCAAATTTCACAATGTACTTACACTTCGTATAACCCCGGGCCAGGCGGATGGCCGACATGGTTGCTTCGGTGCCCGAACTTACGAAACGAACTTTTTGCATGTGCGGAAAAGCGGAAATTACCAGCTCGGCGAGATCGGCTTCGGCGGGAGTGGACGCTCCGAAGCCCGTGCCATTGCGCGCCGCCGCGATCACGGCCTCGATGACGGCGGGGGCTGCATGCCCGAGGATGAGCGGTCCCCAGGAACCGAGGTAATCCACATACTCGTTGCCGTCGGCGTCCCAAATGTGCGAACCCTGGCCACGGACGATATACAGGGGATCGCATCCCAGCCCGCGGAAAGCGCGCACCGGGGAGTTCACGCCTCCGGGAATCAATTGTTCGGCGCGTTTCTGCAGCTTGCGGGATTGCTCTGTCTTGCGGGCCATGAGTCCTCCACCGTTGCAAGCAATATTACAGCGGCGGGCATGTGGGAGGTCAGAGATGAGAGGTCAGTTTGCAGAGGTAACAGCCTCGCAGCGCCGGTATCGTTCGCCGTTGGTCTCCACCTCTGCAATCTGACCGTTAGCCTCTGACCTGTTCTGTCGCTCACCAAACGTGGTAATAACCGTCGCAGCGCCCCAGCTCGACTTTAAGGCCGAATAGTTTGCTCAGGCTCTCGGCTTGCAGGACTTCTTCCTTGCGTCCGTCGGCCACGATCCGGCCCTTCGACATGAGCACCACTCGCTCGATCTCGGGAACGATGTCGAGGAGTTCATGAGTGACAAGAATGATTCCAATCCCCGACCTGGCCAGGGAGCGCATCGTTTCTCGCAAGCTGCGCTGTGCCAGAATGTCCAAAGAATTGCAGGGTTCGTCGAACAACAGAGCGCGCGGCTGGTGCACCAGCGCCCGGGCGATCAAGACGCGCTTGGCTTCGCCCGATGACATTTCCTCGACGGCACGCTCCGCCAGATGCGAGACCCCGAGCTGGGCCAACGCGGCCTCGGCCAGTTCTCTCTGTTTAGGATCGACGGTGTGATTCGGGAAGATGCGGGTGCTGCTGAAAAAGCCCGACAACGCTATGTCGAGGCCGCTGGCGCGACCAGTGCATGAAGACATCAGGTCGTTGGACACGATGCCGAGCAGCGAGCGCAGCTCAAAAATGTTCCAGCTCTTCTGGCCGAGGATGGTCATGCTCGACCGTTTGCGCACCATCGGGTAGCACTCGCGGGTGATGGTCTTGACCAGCGTGGACTTGCCGCAACCGTTCGGCCCGAGCACGGCCACATGTTCGTCCACGCGGACGCGAAGGTTGAGGTCGTCGAGGACGATCGTTGGTCCGGTAGCCACGGCTCCGCCAGCCACGTCTCCGCGCATCACGCGGACGTTTCGCAGATCGAGCAATGGAGCCGGGGGACGGCGCCGATTCGAATTCATCGGACTTTCACCAAATTGCAATATTCCTGCAATGTCACGCGGATATGTTTATACCAGTTGCCCTTCTAACCGGGAGGGTTTATTAGGACGGCCTTGGGGGCTCCGGGCTGTCCTTTTTAGTTTCTTGGGCGGCCCTTTGGCGCTACTCCATTCGCGGCGAACAGACAATCACTTCAGGTACGAACGCACGATCTCTATGAGTTCGTCGGTCGCGAGCGCCTGCTCGGAATTCAGCTGCTTGGGGTTGATGACATGAAAGCGGATGTGGCCTTCGAGCAATTCGGCCATCAATCCGTTCATAGCGCCGCGCGCTGCCGTGATCAACTGCAGCACATCCGAGCAATCCTGGTCGGCTTCGAGGGCGCGCTCGATGGCGGCAATTTGGCCTTTGATGCGTTTGATCCGGAGGATGAGCTTGGGTTTTTCTTCGACGGTATGCATTTTTTTCTTGACCGTAGTATACTCCCCTATGGTATACAAAACAAATATGCACGGAAGCGGCAATTTGCTCCGTGACAATTTAGACGAGGTATATGAGAAACACCATCAACGAGCCTGCGAGTCGGCAGCCTGCTGGATGGAAGCGGTAGACGTGAGACGATAACTGTTGTCACTTTCCCTGTCGGTTCACCTCTGCTTCTTCAATCCCCGAAAAACTGAGACCAGAACGCGGTCATGCCGGCCATTCACGAGTGTGCGCTTGCGCAGCATTAACTGCGCTTGCAACGCGGCGTGAGGTCAAATTGCGAGGCTGAATTTTGCGGAAAGGAGGAAAAGAAAATGACCTGCATGACGGTGTTCGCGGAAGCGATGGCGATGCCGACGATGCAACTCACGCGTGCGGTCCAGTACGAAGACGCCCGTTTCCGGCAATGGGAAGGCATCGCAGAACGCAAATCTCCGCGTATGAGCTGGGTCGTGGTCACCGGCAACGACGGCGGCCGGCAACTCCGAATTCAATGGAAAGCAGGAGTGCAGGACTGACGCTCGACTCGGACCGCAACTGTAACGTTCTTTTAACCGACTAAGCGCATACTGCTGAAGAGTACGCGCCAGCGTGATTGTAATCACAGCGAGGGCTGACTGGTAGCGCTGCGGAAGCGGCAGCCGGCCCGTAGTTTGATCTCATGATATTGAAATTGAGATTGAAATTCATTTTCGTTATCGACTACCTTTTGAGCAGACGGCGGATCGGCGCAAGCCATCCCCTGCGCGCCGTCGCGCCGGTGTCGGCCGTGGCGCTCGCTTTCGTGCTGGCAGCGGCCACTCCCGCTGCCCGGGCGCAGCCGCAGTCCGCATCGACCACCACTCCAACCGCCGCTCCCGCCTCTCCGGGTGCGGGCGATCCGCCGAGCCCGCCCAGCGATGCCGATACCGATCCCGAATCGATGTTCCCGCATTTCAAGAGCACGCGCTTCTGGCTCACGGGACAGACGAACTTCATCTTTCAGACTCATCCCGACTTTCACGCCGACTACAGCGGGCCGCACAGCCTCGGTCCGGATTATGACAAAGCCACTTCGCGAGTGATGACGCTCTATACCGGCGTTCGGCTCAATAATTCCGCCGAGCTTCTTGTGGACATCGAAGAGGCGGGCGGAGCAGCGCTGAGCACCGGCTTAGGCCTTGCCGGGAATACGGATCTGGACATCGTGCGCAACCCACTGTTGAGCAAGGAGCCGTATTTGTCGCGGGGCATGATCCACAAGGTTTTCGCATTGAGCAAGGACAAGGTTGAAAACCAGCGCAGTTTTCTATCGCTTTTCGACGAACTGCCGCGGCGGCGCTTGGAAATTCGGTTCGGCAAATTCAGTCTACCGGACTTCTTTGATGTGAATTCGGTAGGATCCGATACGCATCTTCAATTCTGCAACTGGTCGGTGGACCAAAACGGCGCCTGGGACTACGCCGCCGATACGCGCGGCTACACCGTGGGCGTGGTGGCGGATTACGAGGACCGCAACTGGGGCTTCCGCTTCGCGGAAGGGCTCATGCCGTTGGTCGCAAACGGAATTGATCTGGTGTGGCGTCCGTGGCAGGTCCATGCCGAGAATTGGGAATACGAGCTGCGTCGCGGCGTCATTCCGAAAAAAGCTGGTGTCGTGCGACTGCTGGCCTACACGAACTACGCCAATATGGGTATCTACCGGATTGCGAATCAGCAGTTTCTAGATCATTCGTCCCTGGTGCCAGAGACCGTCCCGGACATCACCAATCACCCGTGGCACGTCACGCGCAAGTATGGCTTCGGCGTCAATCTGGAACAGAATCTCGCGCGCTACGTCACGGCCTATGCCCGCTGGGGATGGGATAACGGAAAAACCGAGTCCTTTGCCTACACCGAGATTGATTCGACGTTCAACCAGGGAGTCGGCGTGAATGGCGCCTTGTGGTATCGCAAGCAAGACCGGGCTGGCATTGCCTTCGTGTCGAACGGGATCAAGAAAGATCATCAGGTATACCTCGCCGCTGGTGGGTTGGGATTCCTTCTGGGCGATGGAGGACTGAATTACGGGCGCGAGAACGTCGTCGAAACTTATTACACGGCACACGTTTGGCGTGGAATTTATATCGCCCCGGGGGTGCAGCATATCAACAACCCGGGCTACAACCGCGACCGCGGACCAGTCGTGGTGCCCTCGTTCCGCGCGCATGTGGAATTCTAAGGCGCGATTCTTCGTTCCTGGATCTAGTTCCCAGTCAAATTCAAAACCTTCACCACCGGGGGCACTGAGGAACACAGGGGAGAACGGGGGCGCTCTTGATTGCTCGAATCTTTAGATGGGTTAGCTGTTGCGCGTGATCCCGGCTTCTTGTTTTTGGAGCGTGTGCAGCGCCCAGGCCATGCGCGGGGTGTTGTGGGCGATTCCGAAACGGCCCTGGACATCGAGCAGAATAATTCCACCGTGGCCGTTGACGCGCTGCTTTAAGTAGTTCATCGCTTCCTTCGCGACCCACTCGGGCAAACTGCCGGATTCGACACGATCCGCCGCCCACTTCGCGAGCACCAACTTCATGATGGGTTCGCCCCATCCGGTGGTGGAAGCGGCGGCGCTGAGATTATCGGCATAGCAGCCGCAGCCGATGAGCGACGAGTCACCGAGGCGACCGGGGGCTTTGTTGAGCGTGCCTCCGGTCGAGGTCGAAGCGGCTATATTGCCATCGCGGTCGAGCGCCACGGCTCCTACGGTGTCATGAGAAAGCAAGTCGTGCGAAATTTCGGACGCGAACAGATCGCTGCCGTGGGTTGACTCCTGCGCCTGGTATTCGCGCAAGCGCTCGACCTCCCGGGAAACGACGAGATCTTCGTTGCGGCAGAGGGGGATGCCGTGCTCGGCGGCAAAGCGCTCGGCACCCTCGGCGACGAAATAGACGTGCGGACTGTCGCTAAGTATCTTTCGTGCGGCGCGCACCGGATTTCGCAGACGCTCAACGCAACCGACGCCGCCGCCGCGCAAGGTCGCGCCGTCCATGATGAAGGCGTCGAGTTGCACCTTGCCGTCGCGGTTCAGGAAACTGCCGCGGCCGGCATCGAAGGTTTCGTCGTCTTCAAGAACGACGACCGTTTCTTCGACCGCGTCGAGAGCCGAGCCGCCACGCCCAAGCACGCGCCAGCCCGCGGCGCAGGCATTGCGCACACCGTTGAGGTGCGCTTCGACCATGTCGTCGGGAATGGCCCAGGCACCGCCGTGTACGACCAGAACGGGATTTGAAGGCACTTGCGGACCCCTCACAGGATTTTGGGCGGTTTCCAGTCTAGCATCCGAAGTTCGACCGATGCCTTACTAGGATGCTTCGTTGCACATCCGCTGACGGATATGCACGTGAGAGGTTTCTGATCGATCCTGGCCGTGAACGGCGTAGCCTGAAATTTGCGGAGAGTTCCCCCCCCGAAGATTTCCCACCCTCGTCCCGAGCAACATTTCCGGACTACGGAACGTCAACCTCCAACACTACCTTCGCGCCCAACTCCTTGTATTCCGTGTTTACCAAGGAGACGGTAATGGTGTGCTTCCCAGTCGTTAGACCGCGAAACATGACCCGCGTGTCGGCAGTCGCCAAAACCGGAGCCTGATCCACCTGGTACTCCAAAATCCCCATATCGCGTCCTCCATAGGAGGAAGCATCCAGGCTCACCAAGGCAATATTTCGGGTATCAACTTCCACCACGGCAGCGTGTTTTTGTGCGTTCTTGTCCTTGTCTCTGAAAGTGGCGCGCAGCGTCGGATGATCTTGTTCCCCTTGCCAAACTCCCTCCTGAGCCGCCAACGCACCCGTCAGAACAACGCACAGTGTCAGAGCAAACACAGATTGTTTCCACCAACCTACGTACATAGCGGACCTCCTGTCTCGCAGACTACTTCAGGCATCGGCTTCATTATATCGTAATACGATATATTCGAGGGGCAAAGGTAGGCCATGACCGTTGCCGAGCACGCTCGGTCGAACTCCACAAACTCCCTCAACCGCTCGCAGGGACCATGCCTGAAAGGCACGAGGCTGGAGTGGACGACGGCTGTAGGTCGCAGCTGATGGCTGTGTGACAGGCTTTATGCGGCGCGGGCGGGAGCATCCATTTCGGTGGTCCGCTGCCAGGTATAGAGGACGCGGTGGATTACGGTGACGGTCGAAAGCACGGCGATGACCCAGAGCACCGGGGCCATCACATTGAACAGAGCGCCGATGATCAGCAGCACCAGACGTTCGGGGCGTTCCATGAAGCCGACGCGGCAGGTTCCAATGAGCGACTCGGCGCGGGCGCGCGCATAACTCACCATGATGGCGCTGATCATGGCCAGCGCGGCCAGCACGACGTAGAAGAATCGATTGCCGCGGCCGTAAAAAACCAGCAATCCCAGGAAAAGCGACGCATCGCTATATCGGTCAACGATGGAATCGAAGAAGCCTCCGAAGCGGGTCACTTGGTTCGAGAGGCGAGCGACGCGGCCATCCACCAAGTCGAAGAACCCCGATCCGATGATGACCAGGCCAGCGTAGAAAAACATGCGGCGCTGGTTGTCGCCGTTGGCATATCCGAACAAGAACGCCGCATAGCTGTTGACCACGAGTCCCATTAGGGTCAGGACGTTGGGATTGATGCGCGAGAGAGCGAGAAGGCGCACGATGGCATCGAGCAGAACACCGCAGGCGCGACCGAATCCGCTGGTCCAACTCATGTAGCGTCCCGTCATGTGGCGCTCCTGACAGTAGTGCCGCTCACGAGGTTGCAGCTCATTCCGTTTCCCGTTCCGGTTCCGGCAGCACGGCCAATTCCGCTTCCAGCTTGACCTCGGCGAGATCGTGCATGGTCGAGAGCTTCAGGATTTCCATTTCGCGGCTTCCGCCCGGCGTAACGACCGTGGCGGTGTCGCCAACTTTCTTATTCAGCAAAGCGCGCCCGATCGGCGAAGTAGTAGAGATCTTGCCGGCGGTGACGTCCGACTCTTCGCTGGTCACCAGCTGGTATTCCATTTCTTCATTCTTGGTGCCGTCGAAGATGGTCACGGTCGAGCCCAGACCAACTTTATCCCTGGGGATATTGTTCATGTTGATCAGCGACAGGTCGGCTAGACGTTTGCCCAGTTGGCGAACACGCGCCTTCAGGTATTCCTGCCGCTGCTTGGCCATGTGATACTCGGCGTTCTCGCTGAGGTCGCCCATGGCGACGGCCTTCTTGAGCTCTCTGGGGATATCGTGGGCCAGCTCATACTCGAGCGTGTTCAGTTCGTCCCGCAGCTTCTTTTTGATCTGTTCTGTCATTGCCTAAAGGGCATTATAACTCTCGGCCACGGGTACTGGCACAGTGGCTCGAATTCGCTCGCCCACCAGGCGATCAACCCACTCAGGCCCAACCCTATCAGCCGAAATGACTTAAGCTGGGGCTGGCTGAGGTCGTGAGGGTCAATGACCGCCTCGGCCGCCGGCGTCGGCGGTTCTTCATTGCCTTCGGAGCAGCGCTCGGCTAGACTAAAGACAGTTCTCTTCCCTCGGGCGAGGACCCCTCCATGAACGGTAACGGCGTTTTCCACATAGGCGATAAGGTCGTTTACCCCAACCACGGTGTCGGAATTATTGAACAAATCAGCAGCCGGACCATGGGTGCAACGGTCGAGAAGTTCTACCTGTTGAAAATCGCAGCCAGCAGTTTAAAGGTGATGGTGCCATTCGCCAACGTGGATAGCGTGGGGATGCGTCCGGTGGTGCGCAACGGTGAGGTGCAGAAGATCGTCGATTACCTCTCCTCGGGTGAGTGCATTAACGCGGCTGACTGGAAAGACAGGTTCAAGGAGAATTCCGATCGCATGCGCACCGGGTCACTCACGGAAGTGGCCGCGGTGCTGAAAAGCCTGCTGATCCTCGCACAGGATAAATCGCTCTCCTTCCGTGAAAAAAAGATGCTGGAGCGCGCCCGGTATTTACTGGTCAGCGAAATAGCCATCTCAAGAAACTGCGACGAGAGTCTGATTGAGCAGGCGCTCACCAAGGCTCTGACGAAGTGCAATCTCCGCTTCCCGGAAATTTCCGAACTAGCCTCTTAAACGCTCGGCGTGCACCCCTGATTCCCGTAGCGACGCGGCTTGCCGCGTCTTCCGCTGCATCCACAATCTATAAAGATGGGGCAAGCCCGGTCTCTACAGGAAAGTCAGTCAACGGGCCGAGCGGGCTTCCATCCAGGATTGAAGAATTAGTATAGCGGCCATCCGGTCGACCGCCTGGCCGCGCTTCCTGATCGAAAGATCGGTTTCGCGGAGAAGGCGGTTGGCTTCGGTCGAGGTCCAACGCTCGTCCCATAGATGGACGGTCAGGCCAAAGTGAGTGCGCAGGTCGTCGGCGAAACGGCGCATCCTTTCCGATTGCGTTCCTTCCGCCCCGCTTAAACGCCGGGGCAGCCCGACCACAATTTCCCGGACTTCGTATTTCGCCAGCACTTGTCCCAGGGCCTCCAGATCACGGCGCTTGTTCTGTCGCTGGATCGTATCCAAACCCTGAGCGGTGATGCCGAGCGGGTCAGAGACGGCGACTCCGATCCTTTTCGAGCCGACATCGAGGGCCATGATGCGGCTATGGCCGGGCGTCCCAGGTGCGTCCATCCGCTAATTGTAGATGGCAATGGTTCCAGAGTCACTTTGGGCTGATCCATGGGTTGCCTGTGAACTTCAGTGGTTCCCCGTGAACCTCAGTGTCCACTGTGGTTTTCAACTTTTTCTCAATCAACCACAGGGAACACAGAGCCTCACACGGAAAATCAACGGGGAAAACCTCTCCAGTCTGTAATTCCAGTCGTGCAATTCTCGCGGCGGTGAGGCAGAATTGTGGGCCAGTCGCGATGCGGAGGTTAGCAACCGCACAGTTATGGAGACTACCGAAACACGAAAAGGGTATCACTGGTCGCTGACGCTGCTGGGCATGGCCCTTATTGTTATGTTCGCGTACTACGGCGAATCGGTGCTAGCGGTGTTGTTCTTTGCCATTCTGCTGAGCTTTATGCTCTCTCCCTTGGTGCAGGCGCTTGAGTATTTGCACCTTCCCAGAGCCACGGCAGCGCTGATCAGCATGGTCGTGCTGCTGGCGCTGCTCTATGGCGTCACCGTCGCGTCGTACAACCAAGCCATCATTTTCGCCGACAGCGTTCCGAAGTATTCGCAGAAGATCCGCTCCGTGCTGCAGCCCTTCCAGCAGGACGCGGAACGCATCGAGAAGACAGGCCAGGTGGTTGGCGAGCCCGAGCCCTCGAATGTAGTGCCGGTGCGGCAGGTGACGAGTTGGTCCGAGGTGCTTACGCACGGAGCCGGCACCTTGACCGACATCCTGCTGGCGGCGTCGTTCGTCCCGTTTTTGGCCTATTTCCTGCTGACCTGGCAAAGCCACGCGCGTTCAGCCACGGTGATGCTGTTTCCTTTACATCACAGGAACACGGCGTTCGTGACGCTAGGGCTGATTGGAAAAATGCTGCAGAGCTTTATTGTGGGAAACCTGCTGATCGGGCTGCTGATTTCAGCCGTGAGCGTGGCGATTTTCGGGTTGCTGCACGTTCCGTTTTTCTACTTCGTCGGCTTTCTCAGCGGCTTTCTGAGCCTGGTTCCGTACCTCGGAATTGTGCTGGCGATGGTGCCGCCGATCCTGGTCGGCCTGGGACAACTGGAGGCTGGGAGCCTGGTGGTGGTGGTGTTTTGCGTGATCGGGCTGCATCTTTTCGCTCTGAATGTTCTCTATCCGAAGCTGCTGGGGAGTCGGCTGAGGATCAATCCGCTGGCGGTCACCATCGCGCTGCTGTTCTGGGGAGCAGTCTGGGGCGCGGTCGGGTTGGTGCTCGCCATCCCGATCACGGGCGCGATCAAGATTGTCTTTGACCACGTTGAATCAATGAAGCCCTATGCGGATTGGCTGGGGGAATAGGAAAACGCGGTGAGAAATCGAAAGCCCGGCCAGATCAGCCGGGCTTTCGTCTTTCGTTCTTTGGGGCTCGCCCACGTTAGGCGGCCGCGGATCTCTTGGTGCGTCCCTCCGAGGTCACAGGTGGCGCTACCTTGCGCACCAGGAAGGGCTGAAGATTCGGCTCACTGCCAGCCCACTCGATGCTGCTGATTGAGTGTCCGGGTTGGCAGGTAACGAAATAGCGTTCTCCAGTCAGGCTGGTTACTTCAAAACTTGCCTTGCTCGCCCTGTAGAGCCTCGGCAACGTCATAGGTTGTGATGCTATCGTTCAACTTCATGGGGACCTCCTTCCGTCTCCAACACAACGTTACTGGTTAAGGTTGTCCCCCCTAGGGGAAAGCATTGTCCTATCCTAGAACGTCGAGTCGAGGCGGAAACGCATTTTTTCTTTGAAAATTTCATTCTCGTCTACACTGTTTAATGTAGGGTCGCAAAAATTCTTTCGCGTTTGGCGAGGCTCCGTTTCCATCCGGCCCTGTACTCCAGCCACTTTGTTTCAATCTGAAAGCCCTCTACACTAAAACCTTGCGCAGGCTGATCATTCTTTTTTGGGTTGTCGCGCTCGCCGCTGGCGGCTGGGCGGCTTGGCAGACCCATGCCCCGATTACTCCTCCGGCGAATACCTCTTTGCTGCTGCATTCCGGCTATTCGACGCGGAGGATTGCGGTGGAGTTGAAGAAGGCAGGAGTGATCCGCAGCGAACTCGCTTTCCGGCTCTGGCACTGGTTCCACCCCAAGCCATCCTTGAAGGCGGGCGAGTATCGTTTCGAGCGGGAGGCGACGCTTCCCCAGGTGTACGAGCGGATCGCGCGCGGCGACATCTACTTCCACCTGGTCACCATTCCCGAGGGCTACACGATGTTCGACATCGCTCTCGCGATGGAGAATGCGGGGCTCGGATCAGCGGCCGACTTTCTGCACATTGCCGAAACCCAGACCCAGCTGATCTCGGATCTGGCGCCTGAGGCAAAGTCGCTCGAGGGCTATCTGTTCCCCGACACTTATCAGTTCACGCGCACGCAGAGTCTGGAGGAAATGGCGGCGACGATGGTCCACCAGTTCCGGCAGACAGCGCAACTGATCGGGCTGAACTCGGACATCCCCAGGATCGTGACCATGGCGTCGATCGTGGAAAAGGAGACAGCCGCGCCGGAGGAGCGACCGCGGGTGGCCAGCGTGTACTACAACCGTCTGGCGCAAAGGATGGCCCTCGACGCCGATCCGAGCGTGATCTACTCGGAGTTGCTGACGGGCACCTATTCGGGAAGCCTCCATCACGCTGACTTGGCGGTGAATTCGCCTTACAACACTTATCGTTTTCCAGGGTTGCCACCGGGGCCAATCGCCAATCCCGGGAGAAGTGCGCTGGAGGCGGCTTTGCACCCCGACGGTACGAAATTCTTTTATTTTGTTAGCGATGCCAACGGGCACCACCGCTTCGCCAGCAGCCTCGAGGAACACAATCGGAACGTGACGGCCTATCGTCGCTCGCTCGGCTTGCGGTAAGCGCTGAACCCTCCGCTGCCTTATACTAATCTCATAGGCATTGTGGCAAAAGCTCTCCCGGATCGTGGCATAGGAATGTATCGTTCTCATCTGCGCCTTTTGTTTCTTCTCCTTCTGTCGGTGGCTACCTTTCCGCTGGGCGGATGTCTATTCCGTACGCGCACTGTCGACCGTCAGTTCTCGGACCGCCCACTGAAGACCGCGACCCAGCAGGAACTGATCGATTACATCAACACGCAGGCCGCCAGGATTCAGTCGATGCAGGCGACCGTGGATATTGACGCTTCGGCTGTCGACCTGAAAAGCCACACCGCCACCGACTACAAGGAGATTCGCGGCTACGTGCTGGTGCGCAAGCCGGCCATGCTTCGCATGAAAGGCTTGCTCCCTCTGGTGCGCAACACGGCCTTTGACATGGTGAGCGACGGGCAGGAATTCAAGTTATGGATCCCTCCGCAGAATAAGTTCGTCCTGGGCTCGAACAACGCCGAAAATTACCGGCCGGACAAGCGCTTGGAGAACATGCGTCCACAGTACATTTACGACGCGCTGCTATTGCCGGAAATCGGCCACGACGATGCCGTGCTGGAAAACGAATATGAAACCGTCCTGGACTCGAAGCGGCATCGCGTTGAACAGCCGAATTACAGCCTGCTGGTTATCCGCAGAGGTCCTCAGGGCGCGTACCTGTCCCGCAAAATCGATTTCAGCCGAGTCGACCTGCTGCCGTACCGGCAAAGGATCTATGACCAAGGGGGAAACGTCGCGACCGACGTACACTACCTGGATTACAAGGACTTCGGCGGGACTACCTTCCCGAACACGATAAAGATCGAACGGCCGCGGGAGGATTACGACATCACGCTGAGCATAGTCAAACTGGAAATCAATAAAACGCTGACCGACGACCAGTTCGTGCTGGAGCAACCGCCTGGGGCTGATCTGGTGCGCCTCGATCAGTCCAACACCAGCGAAGCAAGAACCGCAGATAGCCCAAACAAGTAGGCCTACGGAAAAACAAGAAATATGATGAACCGCATGATCGTCGGGAATCTGGTGCATCGGCCGGTGCGCTCGCTCATCAGCGTGGTGGCGATAGCGCTCGAAGTCACCATGATCCTGTTGATCGTGGGGCTCTGCCTGGGGATGCTGCAGGATAATCGCACCCGAACCGCCGGCATTGGGGCCGACGTGCTGGTGCGTCCGCCGGGCTCATCGTTCATCGCTGGATTTTCGGGTGCACCCATTTCAGTCAAGGTCGGTGAAGTGCTGGCTAAACTGCCCCATGTAAAGAACGTGGCCCCGGTGATCCAGCAAATCACCTCGGCGGGCTCGCTCGAAATCATTACGGGCATCGACTTGCCCGGCTATGAAAGTATGTCGTTTGGCTTCCACTATTTGGAGGGCGGTCCATTTCAGGGGTCGTACGATGTGCTGGTCGACGATCTTTTTGCCCAGTCACAGCACGCCAAGGTGGGTGACACGATCGACATTCTGAACAACAAATTTCGCATCTCCGGGATCGTGGAACGAGGCAAGGGCGGTCGCAAGTTCGTTCCGTTGAACACCCTGCAGGACTTGGTGGGCGCCAAGGGCATGGCCACCATTTTCTATCTCAAGCTCGACGATCCGGGGAACGCGGACGCGGTCGTCGATGAAATCAAGCATGTTCCCGGCATGGAGCATTACATGGCGACCTCGATGGCGTCCTACCTGGCCATGGTGACCACCAGCAATTATCCGGGACTTTCGACCTTTATCGATGTCGTCGTGGGTATCTCTGTGCTCATAGGATTCATCGTAATCTTCCAGGCCATGTACACGGCGGTGATGGAGCGGACGCGGGAAATAGGCATTCTGAAGTCGATGGGGGCGTCGAAACTGTACATCGTGAATGTCGTTCTGCGGGAGACCGTGCTGCTGGCGCTGGGTGGCATCGTGCTGGGGATCGTGGTGAGTCTGGCGGCCCGCACGGCACTGGCCCACAAGTTCCCCCTGCTGCAGGTGGTGGTCGACGGTGGTTGGATCGCGCGCTCAACGCTGATAGCGGTTGCCGGTGCGGTTGCTGGCGCGCTCTATCCGGCGTATAAGGCGGCCCAGAAGGATCCCATCGACGCGTTGGCGTACGAATAGCCGTGCGCCATTCCACGGCTTCGCTTTTAATTCGCCCGGCACTTGCCGGCGCTGTTCTGCCTAATAATTTTCCTCGCAAATCGCAACAGAATGCACGATACTGCCGGTGAAACTGCGCCGTGCTATAATCGCGCGCCGTTACGCAAAGCAACGCAGTTCTGTAGCCAGTTGTCCTAATTCCTTGGCCCTGTGCGCGGAATGCGCGCCGGTGACCACAAATACGCAGGAGGAGATATGCGCTTCGATGATCCGACTCTCTACGGTCGGGACGATGAGACGGACGAGTACAGCGACAGCGGCGCTTATGGCGAATCGCTGGAAGAGGATTTGGACGAGGAAGAAGAAGAGGAAGAGCAGCCTACCCTCTTAGAGGAGGGCGACGAGCTTCCCGCGCCTCTAGCGGAGCCTGTGCGAGCACCTGCGCCCGTAATTCCATCGGGTGGCGGCGGGAGCCAGGGCGGACCTACGAAGAAGAAGGCACCTGCCAAGAAAGCTCCAGCCAAGAAGGCGCCTGCCAAGAAAAAAGCGGCAAAGAAAAAGAAAGCGGCGAAGAAGCCGAAGAAAGCCGCCAGGAGACCGGCCCGGAAAAAAGCAGCTGCGAAGAAGAAAGCGCCGAAAAAGGCGGCGCGAAAAAAGGCGGCGCGCAAGAAGGGCGGTCGCCGCCGTTAGAGTTCCACGCTAGCAGTCCGAATTGAGGATGGCGGAAGCCCGGCTATCGTCCGGCTTCCGCCATCGCACTTACTTTCCGTCGGGCACGATTGCTTCCGCTTCGATCTCCACCAGCATCTCCGGAGAAACCAGGGCGGTGATCGCCATCATGCTGCTCGCCGGACGAATGTCGCGGAAAAATTCTCCGTGAGCCTTTCCCGCTTTTTTCCAATCCGCAATGTTGGTAAGAAACACGCGCGTGCGAACTACGTCTTTCAGCGATGCTCCGGCCCGCCCCAGCGCGCGTTCAATGTTTTTGAGGGTTTGAACCGCCTGCGCGTAGACATCACCCGCGCCCACGATTTTGCCGTCGGCTCCAGTCGCGGTGGTGCCCGCAACGTGGACATACGCGCCTACACGAACGGCACGAGAGTAACCGACAACCGGCTCCCACGGTGTCCCGCTTGAAATGTTGGTACGCTCCACTCCGCCCTCCTTTTTTGTGCCTCACGATGTTAATAGACCCGGTGACCCAGGTAGATAGGTCTAGTCAATCATGTAATTAGATTCAGCGAATCATGTATTTCGATCCATCAAGCAGAATTGGCAGTTACCTCCCTTGGCTGCCAATAAATCCTTTCAAATCCCGCGGCCGGCGCGGGCTTCTAACTAGAGTAGTGGCTCAATGGTCACTTGCGTTGGAGCAGGATTCGCGGTATCTAATCCACACGACGCTTTGTTCCGATAGGAGCAAGGAGGGGGACGGTTGGGAGGGAGTGGGGCCATGGAGATTCCAGAGACGCATCCGCTGCAGCAACTGTTTGTTGAACTCGTCGGTCGGCATTATGCCGAGGAGATTGGAATTCGCGATCCTCAAGTGGTGAGCTACGTCGCGCATCTGCTCTCCGAGTTTTGCGATGCTGAGCAGCTTTTGAAAATCCGCAATGCAGCGGGGAAGCCGTTGAACGACGTAGGCGAGATGCTGATCGAATCGGACCCGATCTACGGCCCGGCACCCTCGTTCGATCGCGAGCGCCGGGTTCGTAAACACATTGGCGACTTCACGCTGTTTTACGCCGGTATGTTCCCGGAGAGCATCAATCACTATCGCCTGCGCCGTCAGCGCGTCGAGAACTTCGTGGATTGGGTGAAAGCCGGAAAAGAAAGCTATTACATCGTCTCGAAGTTCGAGCACTTCGAATACGCCAAGGTGGCGCCGCTGTTCGCGCAACTTTCGCAGAGTTTTGAACAATGCGTTTACGGACTAAACCTAGTGAAGAACGAACTTGAAGTGATGCAGCACCCGATCGCGAGGATGAACAACGAACTGATCATGTAGGACAAGACAGAGGTCAGAAGTTAAATTGAAGAAGTGAGACCTTTTGCCTTTCGGACGGACGCAACAAAGATAGCAACGAGTTCTTTGGCTTCCTGAACTATCGCACGCAACTTTTCCTCGGGAAAGAGTCCAGCATCCTGGATCAACTCCAGCCCGAAGGTGGTTTCGTCGGCTTCTTCCAGCACCATACCGAGTTTGGCGACGAATTCTGCACGCGAGCGGGCACGGCAAGCAGCACGGTAGTTGGCCCCAACTGAAGTACCCGAGCGTAGGAGTTGCTTACCTAATATTCGAGCGTCGTCAGTCTGGCAAGCGATCGAAATTCCTTCGTGTCCGCTCCTGCAGTTTCTCAGACTGTTCCACTCTTGAAACCTACCGCCTGCCTGCTCAATTGGCAATGACTCTTCTCACACTCAGATCGGTCGGTTTTACTTCCTCAATTTGACTTCTGACTTTTGAGTTTTCACCATCCGCCTGCCGCTGAGCTCGAATTCTCCTTCCAGCGCAATTCTGATCGCTTCGGAGTATGCGATGTGTTCCTGCTCGAGAATGCGCGCGGCGAGCGTGTGCTCGTCATCGGAGTCCAGCACCGGTACAGTTTTTTGCACGATGATCGCGCCGTGATCGAGTTCCTCATCCACGAAGTGCACCGTGCACCCGGACACTTTTACGCCGTAAGCAAACGCCTGTTGCTGCGCTTCGAGTCCCGGAAAGGACGGTAGCAGCGACGGATGAATGTTGAGAATTTTCGCCGGAAACTGTTGCACGAACCAGGGCGAGAGCAGGCGCATGTAACCGGCGAGACAGACAAGGTCGATCTTATTGCGGAGAAGTGCAGCCACGACTTCGCGCTCGTGCGCCTCGCGTGGCTTACCTTTCGATGGAATGATCAGCGCGTTGAGGCCGCGATGGCGGGCAGTTTCGAGGCCGGGAGCGTCGGCACGGTTCGAAATCACGACCGCAACGCGGGCGTCGGGTATCCTGCCGGCCGCAATGCTGTTGGCGATTGCCACAAAATTGGAGCCCCGTCCGGATAGAAGGATACCAAGATTTTTCATAGAACAACATTATTCACCACGGAGGTAAGGAGACACGGAGAAAATCAGGAAGAAGTTTTGTCATCCCGAGCGAAGCGACGGATCTGCATGTTGCGGCGAGCTGCAGATCCCTCGCTTCGCTCGGGATGACAATTCATCAGGGGCGTCAAATAGAACCACTCCGGACCACCGTCGTCTAGCTGAACATCACTTTGCGATCGCCCTTGACGATGCGACCGACGCTGTAAAATTTTTCGCCGGCGCGCTCCAGCAGCGTCTGCGCCTTCTTGAATTTCTTGGCGGGAACCACGATTAACATGCCAAGGCCCATGTTGAAGGTGCGCAGCATTTCTTCCTCAGCAACGTTGCCGAGTTTCTGGAGATGTTCGAAGATGGGCAGAATAGGCCAAGTACCAAGCTCGATCACTGCCGATGTGCCTTTGGGCAGCACTCGCGGCAGATTTTCGGTGATTCCTCCGCCGGTGATGTGCGCCAGCGCCGCAACACATTCGCCCGCAATCATTTTCCGGATGATCGACCAGTAGCTGCGATGGGTCCGCATAAGTTCGTTGCCGACCTTGTTCTTGATCTCGCTGACAAAAGTCTCGGGGGAGTAGCCTGCGATTTCAAAGAGCAACTTGCGAGCCAGCGAGTATCCGTTGGTGTGCAAGCCGTTGGAGGGCAAGCCGAGGACGCAATCTCCCACCTGCACGTCTTTGCCGCTGATGATGCGTTCGCGTTCGACCACTCCCACAATGAACCCGGCGAGATCGTACTCGCCTTCGGGGTAAAACCCCGGCATTTCTGCGGTTTCGCCGCCGATCAGGGCGCAGCCGTTATGCTTGCAGGCATCGGCGAGGCCGCCAACAATTTTTTCCGCAACTTCCGGATCCAGTTTGCCGGTGGCCAGATAGTCCATAAAAAACAAAGGAGCCGCGCCCTGTACCGCGATGTCGTTCACGCAGTGATTCACCAAATCGGCGCCGACGGTGTGGTGCAATTTCATTTCGAAGGCCACTTTTAATTTAGTGCCCACGCCATCCACGCTCGAAACCAGCACCGGATCCAGATACTTCTTATCAACCGAGAACAACCCGCCGAATCCACCGATCTCGCTGAGTACTCCCTTGGTAAAGGTTTTGTGGGCAAGATACTTGATGCGCTGCTTGGTGCGGTTGCCGCGATCAATGCTGACACCGGCGTCCGCGTAGGTTACGGAATCGTCTTGAGGGTTGGGGTTCTTGGCCACGTTCTTCAGTCCGTCATTGTCTCAGGGTGGAGAGATCTGGCGCGCCACCGAGCCGGTGGAAGCGTTTCAGGCGCAACAAATTCTAGCACGTCTGGAGTGCATTCCGGCTTTTCCTAACGCGGATTGCGAAGGCGCTATAATGCTCGTCCAATTCATTTCTCCGGGAGACAAGCATGAGAATTCTGATAGTTCTTTTTTTCGCCGTGTTGACGATTCGGTTTGCGGCGGCACAGCAAAACGAACCACAGGATGCAACCGCCGAGAGCACGAAGCAAGCTGCGTCCACGAAAGATAAGAAGCCAGCACCGGCGCATGCCGCAACTCCGGATAAGTCGGCGGAAAGCGGCAAGCCCGCGGAGGCTCCCAAAGCCGACTCCGGCGAGGCTACCGATAAGGAAGAACATTACGATGTGGCGGAAGTCCCGCCCGTGATCACGCATCACCAGATCGCGTTGAATGGCAAGACTCTCAGTTACACGGCGACAGCCGGGAGGCTCCCACTGAAGCGCGGCGATGGCAAGACCGAAGCCGAGATGTTCTTCGTCGCCTACACGCTCGACGGACAAGACGCTGGAAAGCGCCCGCTGACATTCGCGTTCAACGGCGGCCCGGGCTCAGCCTCGGTGTGGCTGCACATGGGCGCGCTTGGACCGAAGCGTGTGGTGCTGCAGCCGAACGGCTTTATGCCGACCGCGCCGTATCGGCTGGAAGATAATCCCGACACGCTGCTCGATCGTAGCGACATCGCCATGGTGGATGCCATGGCCACCGGTTACTCGCGAGCCGCGACCGCTGAACTTACCAAAAAGTTTCTGGGCATAAAAGGCGACGTGCAGGCCTTCGGCGAATTCATCCGCCTCTACATCTCTCGCTACGATCGTTGGAACTCGCCGCTCTTTCTGCTGGGAGAAAGCTACGGTACCACGCGCGCCGCCGGCATCGCCGGGTATTTAGCCGACCATGGCATCGCTTTCAACGGTGTGACCCTGCTCTCGATGGCCGTCGATTTTCAGACGCTCGAATGGAACAATTCGAACGATCTGCCTTATCTCTTGTTGGTGCCCACTTTCAACATGATCGCCGGCTACCATCACAAGCTGTCCCCCGATTTCGCGCAGGATGTGGCCAAGACACGCGAAGAAGTGGTGCGCTGGTCGTCCAATGATTACGCACTCGCTCTGGGCAAAGGCGATGCGATGACGCCGGAAGAACGGCGCAGGATCGTTGAGCAATTGTCCCGCTACATTGGGCTGCGCCCGGAAGTGATCGAAGCGCACGACCTGCGCATCGACGTTCCCACCTTCACCAAAGAGCTGCTGCTCGATCAGAAACTGATTACCGGCCGCCTCGATGGCCGCTTCAGCAGCCCCAATCCTGGCGAGGAGCGTTTCTACGATCCGACCAGTGCCGCCATTCTGCCGCCTTACACTTCGGCGTTTAACAACTATTTGCGCACCGAACTGAATTACAAATCCGACATGCCCTACAGAGTTTTCTCCTACGACCAGCCCGTCTTCCAGACCTGGGATTGGGGCAACGCCGAGCAAGGCTTTCCCAGCACGGCGGGCGGATTGCGGTCGGCCATGATCAAGAATCCGTATATGAAGATCCTGGTGATGGAAGGCTACTATGACCTGGCCACACCGTTCGCCGCGGCCAACTGGACCATGGATCACCTCAACCTGGATGCACAGTTCCGCCAGAATGTTTCCTACGCCACCTACAACGCGGGACACATGGTGTACATCGATCGAGCCGAACATAACAAGATGAAAAAAGATCTGGTCGATTTCATGGAGAAATGCCTGCCGAGATAGTTCGCGCAGGCTCGTGTGGGGACGGGCGCCCTCGCCCGTCCAAGCCGAGCGCAAGCCCGGCAACTGCCTGCAGCCACGGCAACTCCGGAATTCGCGGTAATGCTGGAGATTTGACGCTGCACACATGCGCGCCGCCGTCATCTTCGGGTTGGGAACCTCACCGGCAGACCTTAAAGCCCTTTCCGGCCGGTTCTCCGAGGGAGTGGCTTCAAGGCCTGCCCGCATCTTTAAACGCCGCCGACGCCATTCATCATCTCCCGGCGCTGGTGCGCCTTCAGCTTCCCGTATTGATTGTCCCGACAGGCAGCGGAAACGATTTTGCCCGAGCACTAAATCTGTGCTCGATGCGAGACTCATTGCGCGCCTGGCGTGATTTTGAATCGGGGAAAATTCAGGCGCGGGCCGTTGATCTCGGCGTGATCGTCCCTTCCGCTTCGCCGGAGCGCACCCACTATTTCTGTAGTATCGCCGGATGCGGTCTCGACTCCGCCGTCGCTCGGCGCGCCAATCGCATGCTGCGCGGACATGGCGGCTATGCCCTGGCGCGATTGCCGCTGCTGCTCAGACTTCCAGCGTATTCCATGCGTTTGACTGAGGTCGATGGAACGGACCGCACCGAAGCCGAGAGGCTGACTCCGCTCGCCGCCTTTGCCAATTCGCAGTTCTACGGCGACGGCATGCGCATCGCACCGAGGGCCGATTTTGCCGATGGCAAGCTCGACATCTGCCGCATCACCACGCTGAATCCCTTCCAGCTGTTTTGCATGTTTCCGTCGGTATAGTTCGGACACCATCTCCTTATGCCCGAAGTTGAGTATTCGCGGGCCGAGCGAGTCCACGTGCAGACAGAGACTCCACTGGAGATCTATGCTGATGGAGAATTTGTGTGCGAGACTCCCGCCGGAATTTCAGGGGCTGCGGGCGCGCTGCGTGTGATTTGTCCGCCGCGTCCGAACTAAACATCGTGGCGAGACATTCGGGCTAACCGATCACTCTCCGGGCTCGAAGCGATAACCTACCCAGGGGTCGGTCACGATGTAGCGGCGCGAATTTGGCGAGGGTTCAAGCTTCTTGCGGAGTTGTGCAACAAACACGCGCAAGTATTCGACCTGTTCCGTGCTTCCACCGCCCCACACCGCGCCCAGCAAGGCGCGGTGCGTTACTACCTTGCCGGGGTGGCGAGCAAGGTATGCGAGTAGGTCAAATTCCTTCGGAGTGAGGTGGACTGCGCGGTCCTTTACGAAAACGCTGCGGGCTCCGGGATCGATCTTGAAATCGCCCGTTTGTATCGGTTCCATTTCCGACGCTTCCGGCCGCGCGCGACGAAAATTGGCGCGGACGCGCGCCAGGAGCTCCTCTATACCGAATGGCTTGGTCACGTAGTCATCCGCGCCAGCATCCAAAGCCTTGACCTTGGTCCGCTCCTCACCGCGCACCGAGAGCACGATGATCGGAATTTGCGTCTTCGTCCGCAGCCGCCGGCACAACTCCAATCCGTCCATGTTGGGCATCGCCAAGTCAGTGATGACCAGATCCGGCGCCCAGTCTTTCATGATCTCCAGTGCCGTCTCGCCATCGTTGGCAACGCGAATGTCATATCCGTGACTGGAAAGAGAAGTGCGCAGCACCCGCGTGATCTGGGATTCGTCGTCTACCACCAGGATGTGTTTATGCTCCAAAGTTTATGCTCCCGCTCTTATGTTAGGCGCTGCCTACTCAGCCGGGTTCCTGCGTGACGATGTGCACGTCAACCGCCGGAGCGTCGCGCAGAAATTGATGGATGGCGGAAAGATAGAAGTATCGTTTCCACCCCCGCGTCGCGGAGCGTCCGAAAACAACTTGGGTAATGTGTTTCTCGTTGACGAATTCAGCAACTGCCTGAGCCACGCTCTTTCCCTTGAGCCGCACGATCGTTGCCCCAACGTTTTCCGCGAAGCGCACGTTCGCGGCCAGGGTCCGCTTATTCGCTTCGCTGGTATCTTGCCCCAAGTCGGTATAGACGACAAAGAGCTCGGCATTCATGGCGTGCGCCATGCGCGCCCCGCGCGCGACCAGATACTGCGCCGCCGGGTTCGAGCTGATGCATACCGCAATGCGTTCGCGGATGGCGACCGCTCCTCGATCTTCCTCTTGCTCTCCGCGGTGCTGTTCCAGGCTTAGATCCACTTGTTGTGCTACCTGGCGCAACGCCAGTTCGCGCAAAGCGATCAAGTTGGTCTCGCGGAAAAAATTTTCCAGCGCCCGTCCCACGCGTTCCTGTGGATAAACGTCGCCGCGCCGCATCCTGGCTTGTAGCGCCTCCGGCGTCAGATCGATCATCACCACTTCGTTGACTCTTTGCAGCACCCAGTCCGGAACCGTTTCCCGCACCTGAATCCCAGTGACTCCTTGCACCGTCGGGGTCACGCTTTCCAGGTGCTGGATGTTCATGGTGGAGAGAACGTCGATTCCCGCATCCAGCAACTCGAGTACGTCTTCATAGCGCTTGCGGTGCTTGCTGCCTTCGATGTTCGTGTGCGCCAGTTCGTCCACTAGCACAACGCTAGGCTTGCGCGCGAGAATGGCGTCCACGTCCATTTCTTCGAAGGCCGCTCCCTTGTACTCGATCGCTTTGCGTGGCACCACTTCCAGATTCGTGACCAGTTCTCCCACCGCCTTGCGGCCGTGGGTTTCCACAACTCCGATCACCACGTCTTCGCCGCGCGTGTGCCGCCGGATCGCCTCGGTCAGCATGGTGTGGGTCTTCCCCACGCCGGGGGCATATCCAAGAAAAAGCTTGAACCTGCCTCCCTTCTTGGTCGGCGAAACATCCTTCAGCCACTGCTCGGGGGTCTTGGGCATCGCGATTATTGTCGTTGAGACATTCGAGTTTGTCGACGTCAGTTAAAAAAAGTCAGTTACAATCGGCTCGTGAACGCTGTGACCAGATCGGGGTACGGGTACCTGATCGCAACACTGTCTATAGCGGGAATCACCCTCGTCGGCGCCCGGTGGCTCCATCTAAATCCGACCACGATCGCGCTTGCCTTTTTGCTCAGCATCCTCGGGATCTCGGCTTCCTGGGGTTTGCGGCAAGCCGTTTTCATGTCGGTGATCGCCGCCCTCGCTTTCGATTATTTTTCCCTGCCTCCGATCGGCGCCTTTACCATTGCTGACACGCAGAACTGGATCGCACTCTTCGCCTTCCTGGTCACCGCCGTAGCGGTCAGCGAACTGTCGGCACGTGCCCGGCGCGGCGCGCGCACTGCCGTGGAGCGCCGGCAGGAACTGGAACGCCTCTACGCCTTCAGCCAGCTGCTGCTTTCGAGTGACAACCCCGCCGAGTTGTTGAATCTGATGCCCCGCTACATCGTAGAGTCGTTCGGCACACGGTCAGCGGCGGTTTCGTTGTCCAGCCGTGCGGACGTTTATCGCTCGGGCCCCACCATCGACGGATTGGAATCGCATGATCTGCAGTTGGTCTGCTTACGCGGCGAACCGCGATTCGACGCTGTCCACCAACTGGCCTTTATGCCGCTGCGCATGGGTATCCGCGTGGTGGGCTGCATGGGCGTCTCTGGGTCGCTGCTTTCGCGGCAAACCCTGGAGGCGATCGGCAGCCTGGTGGCCATCGCCATCGAGCGCGCTGGCGCCGTCGAAAAACTCAGCCGCGCTGAAGCCGCCCGCGAAAGCGAGCAATTGCGCTCCGTCCTGCTCGATTCGGTCACCCATGAGTTTCGGTCTCCGCTCACCGCCATCAAAGCGTCGGTCACTTCGCTGCTCGGCGGCTCGAGTCATTCGCCGGAGGAAAAACAGGAGTTGCTGACGATCATCAACGAGGAAAGCGATCGCCTGAACCGGTTGATCGGAGAAGCCGCCGAGATGGCCCAGTTGGATGCCAACAAAGTGGAATTCCGTTTCGAATCCGCGCCCATCGACGGCCCGGTCGAGGAAGCGCTCGGCGAAGTGAAGCAACTCCTGGTCCAGCATCCTGTGGAAGTCAGAATCCCCACCGGCCTTCCAGACGCTCGCATGGACTCTGCTCACATCAAGGAAGTCCTGGTACACCTGATCGAAAACGCCGCCAGATACTCATCCGCCGGTGCTCCGATACGCATCACCGCCGAAGCCAAGGACAACGACCAGATGCTCACCATCAACATTGCCGACCGCGGTCCCGGCATCGACGATTTCGAGCAGTCCCTCGTCTTCGAAAAGTTCTACCGCGGACGAAACCAGCGCGTGCAAGTCCACGGAACCGGCATGGGACTGGCTATCTGCAAAGCCATCGTAGAAGCCCACGGCGGACGCCTCGGCGTCACCAGCCAGTTGGGCCACGGGTCGGTTTTCTATTTTAGTTTGCCGGTCGGGTGATGGCGGAGATAGTTTGAAGTCGCCGCTCCCCATCTGGAGTCACTGAGCGCAATGGGGATATAGCGACAACGATGGTGGGTGCAGTCCGGGGTCCGAGTCTCTGGCAAGCAGAGCAAGAGAATGTGTGCGATACTCCAGGCCAATGTCCCGTGTCTGCTCCTGCTCTTGCGGTGTGACGCTGTTCGTCCTAGCGATGGCAGCTGCTATGGGCGGGTGTTCGAGTTCGTCATCGCCGCCAATTTCGATGAGCCTATCCCCTTCTTCTCCACACGCAATTGATCAGGGCCAGACGTTGCGATCAGAGCGAAGTTGACGAATCACATCTTCTAGAGGGGTCTCGTGGACCCTTACCGGCCCGGGCTCTCTTAGCAGTGCGACAGGGCTATCTGTTACCTATACCTCGCCGACCACCAATCTCACCGGTGCGCAACAGGCGACAGTCGCGGCCACCTCCGCAACGGACCAGACGAAGAGCGCTGCGCTGCAACTTACAGTGAACCCGCGCCTGCAGGTTCGAACTTGACGGATGGAACGGTATCGATCTTGCTGCAGCAGTAGTTCCCAGGAATAACCAACAGAGAAAACACAACCCTGCCGCGCCCAGCGGAATCATTCCCGCAATCCGCGTCGCATGGCAACCGTCCGGCAACTGACCAACATAGAATTCAGATCACAGGGCCTCAACGCAGTTCTGTGGTCAATGGACGTATAACCGCAAAACCGGAAGTAACTGTTTGCAATCAGCGATTTCACTCACAAACCGGGTTCTGAGTGTGTCATGGAGCTGTCACTTTTGCCAGTTGGCACTCCAAGTGAATTTCCTTAAGCTGTCCTGGCGACGAAGAGCGCCACACGACGTGGAGCCCGGCGTGGTCGCCAATAGTTGGGTTGTTCTTTAGAGATCGGAGGGAGACAACAATGCAGACGAAGAGTATCAAAGCTGTCCTGGTTGTCGTCAGCGTATTGTTCGTGTGCAACGTATTGATGTTCGCTCAGGCGTCCCAGAAGCCCGCGGCGCAGAGCGTTTCGGACCCAGACGCACAATCGAATAGCCTTAAAGACCAAGACATCGAGATGCTACGGGCGGACTTGCGCGCACAGCGGAAGGAGATCGTCGCGCAAAACATGACGCTCACCGCCGACGAGGCCACCAAGTTCTGGCCTATCTTTGACCAGTACCGACAGGAAGCTATTAAACCCAATGACGAACGCTGGGCAGTGATCAAGGACTATGCAGCGAACTACGGCACCATGACCGATGCGCAGGCGCAGGATTACATCAAGAGATCGACGGCCGTTGACCAGCAACTCCTCGCTTTGCGTATGAAGTATGTTCCGGTGTTTGAGAAGGTTATCCCGGCCAAGAAGACTGCGTTGTGGTATCAGATCGATCGCCGTATTGACGTCCTGATCAATTTGCAGTTGTCCACGCAGATTCCGATGGTCAATACCAGCAAGTAAGCTGGTGGGCAAGCCTGTTCTACAGCTTTAACGACATTGTCCGTCTCTTTCCATCATCCATCGGATAGGCTTTGGTGGGCCCACCTGGATTCGAACCAGGAACCAACAGATTATGAGTCTGCTGCTCTAACCGTTGAGCTATGGGCCCATCTTGTAAAATAAACAACTTAACTTTTGGTTACTTGGGTACTGTGTACAAAAATGTCCACAGTGGACTAGCATATAGTCGATGTCCACAAAACTGTCCACACCGGAGTAACCGATGCTCATCAAGCGTGGTCGAGTTTGGCAATCCCGCATCATGATGGCTGGCTTCCTGCACCAGAAGTCACTCAAGACCCGTGACAAACAGGAAGCTCTTCGACGTGAAGCAGTCTTCCGGCTAGAACTCACGTCAGGCGACTTCGGCCTGACCGCTGGCAAGATGCTGACCCTCCACGCATTTGAAGAGCGTTTTTTCAATGCCCTTGAAATCAAGGTCAAACCACGCTCGATGAAGTACTACAAAGACGCATGGAAGCCGATGATGCAGCACTCCATAGCCTGGACTCGCTTAGATCGTATCACGGTCGCCGTCATCGAAGACTTCAAACAGAAGAGAGCAAAGGATGTCGCCGTCGTCACGCTCAACCACTCGCTCAGGACATTGAGGCGTGCCCTTCGTCTTGCCAACGACTGGAACCTCATCAACAAAGTGCCCAAGATAGCACTGTTGCCAAACGAGCACCAGCGGGAATTTACGATTGACGAAAAACTCCTCGGCAAAATGCTTGCTCACGAGAAGTGCACGCCATCTCTGCGGGGGTTGCTGCCTTTTCTGATCGACACCGGGCTGCGCATGGGCGAGGCTCTTGCCCTAGAATGGCCAGCCGTTGACCTCAAGAAAAAGACAGTGACTGTTGTAGGCGGTAAAACGAAGTTCGCCCGTCGTACCATCCCGTTGACTCAGCGAGCATTCAACACCCTTACTGATTTAAGAGCTAAGGCAGAGACGCAGCACGGCGAGGATCATCCATCAGGGACGGTATTTCAAGAGTTCGGGACGCACTTTTACCTCAATCATCAGATGAGTACTTTGCGAAAGGCGATGAAGCTGCCTGACGACTGTGTTCTGCATTCGACTCGTCACACGTTCTGCACTAGGCTAGGGGCTTCTGGGGTTGATGCTTTCACGCTTCAAAAACTCGCGGGCCATTCCAGCATCACGGTCTCGGCTCGTTATGTCCATCCAGACGCCCACAACATGGCAGCGGCAATTGCCCGGTTAGAGCCAAAGGTTGATGTACTAATACAAAGCTAAAAAAGTCCCTCTTGAATCTCTGAGAGTTCGACACGACGGGCGCACTCTTCATCATCGTTCAAAGCGTTGTTTATCCATGAACTCACTGGATAGGAGCGCATCTGCCATGCGTCGTAGGGCTCCAACATATCTGAGGCAGCAGCGATGTCCTGCATCCCCGGATCGAGCCATAAATCGTCATCGCTCGAATCGAGAATGACTGGCATCCGGTCGTGAATCGGAGAGGTCACTGCGTTCGCTGTCGTCGTCAGTATCGAGCAGGTTCTAATCCAAGTACCATCTGGGCTCTTCCATCGTTCCCATAATCCTGCTAAGGCGAACAACTCACCGTCATTGACTTCAAAGCAATAGGGCTGTTTCGTCTTGCCCGTTCGCGACCACTCATAGAAGCCGTCAGCGGGGAGTAGACATCTGCGCGACTTGAACGCATCCCGAAACGCTGGCGTCGTTGCGACTGTCTCTGACCTTGCGTTAATCCGCTTGGCTGCGCCTGTAGCATCCCTTGACCATGACGGGATCAGCCCCCATTGCATCATCGACAACTGACGTATAGGCTCTTTCGGACTCTGTCGAATGACAGGCACGGATTGCGTGGGAGCGATGTTGTAACGAGGCTTGAATTCCACATCGTCGAAGTCAGGCACAGCGTTGAACTGCTCTTCGAGAAGCTGCTTTCTCTTCGACAATCGGTAACGTCCGCACATCTTGTCTATATCCTCTACGAATACACCAATAGCAGCAAGGTTTTGTTGGAGCACAGTCACAATACTGACTGAGTCGTTGTCTCGTACAGGTTTCGAGAATTCTGTCGTGACGGCGGATGCGCACGTCATAGACGCTTTCGAGGGTACAGTCTTCGCTACATTATCTGGCACGACTCACGACGGTAAGACTGAGCTTCTTACCTGCATCGTCAACGCAGAGACGTGCACGTCACCTTCAGGCTTTTACAGGAAGGTACGCAAGGCGTACGGGATCACGTGAGGATGCCCGTTAGTTCGTAGAAAGTAGCGACTCTCAACCCCGGTCATAATGACCGAGGGTAGTTTTTCTGCCAAGAAAAAGGAGAGAGTCGCTATGAAGAGACGATACCAGATCGACCAGCAACGGGCGGTGCAAGAGT
>DATDGS010000039.1:0-2377 GCA_036521955.1 Terriglobales bacterium | reverse complement strand
CTCACGGCCACGCCTCCAATGCGGTTTCGGCGGAAGAAGAGTGAGGCCGTGTTTAACTCAGGGACCGGGCCGGCGCTCCGGCCCACTACGCTTATCCGGCCGCCGTAGCCCAGCATCGCGATCAACTGGTTGAAGAATGCTCCACCGATGTTATCCACGGCCAGATCCACCTTCCTGGGGGCGATGGCAGCGCCGACCGCGTTCTTCAAGTTAGGCGCTAACGGATCGAACACAAAGTCCGCCCCAAGTTGCTTCAGCTTCGCGCCTTTTTCGGCGCTGCGCGAAAAGGCCAACACGGTGAGGTGCATTGATTTCGAAAGAAAGAGGGTGCCGATTCCCACGCCGCCAGAGGCACCCGTTACCAGCACTACCGAGCCTGCGGGCGGCGGTGCTGGCGGATCGCTCCATTGCGTGAGCGCCTGATAAGCAGTTAAAAGCGCCAGCGGCGCACATGCCATCTCTTCGAGGCCCCAGCCCTTGGGGACGGGGACGGCGCTGGCCGCCGGGACGACCGCCTTTTCGGCAAGGGTCCCCCAGGAGGCAACGCCGAGATCGGAGCGCAGGACACCCACGATGTCACCTACTCGCGGCGCACTGACGCTAGGACCCACCGCTAATACCTCGCCCACGCCGTCGCGTCCCAGGACGTGCGGCAGCCGCGGGTTGGCCGGGTACATGGCGCGAGCGAGAAAAGCATCGGCCGGATTCAGCGCCGCGAACTTCACCTTGATGAGGAATTGTCCCGAACCAGGCGCCGGGTCGGGCACCTCGCGCAACTGCATCTTTTCGACGCCTTCGTAGGCGTCCATAAGCCATGCGCGCATGGTGCCATTTTCGCACGCGCTCCTGCCGCGACGATACTCGCTTTAGCAACGCACCGTGTAACAAGAGACAGCCAGCATTCTCGGCTGAGAAGACGGTCAAGGCTAACCCAAAAAAAGCAAACCGGATTTGCGGGATCTCCGCCAAGTGCACATGAATTCATAACAGTGTCGAGCTACGTCAGCCCGCTATCCAGGCGACCACCTTGCGGATGCCTGCGTCAGCGAATTCATCTGCTCGCCCCGAGGCACGAGCTTCTCAAACGTCGCCTTCGATCCATGGATTGCGCTAATTGCGATGAGCTAGCAACGGGCGAAAGAAGATAAATACTATGATCGACAACTAAGCCGGCAACTCGAAAGTATGAGTGATCAGGAACTCGAGAATCCCCTTAAACACAGTCCGTACGTTGCACGTTGTGCATGTTCTGTACCTCATGCACGCCAGTTGCGCATGTAGTCTCGTCGTTTTCGGGATCTTCGAACAGATGCACTTCCGGGTTTCGATGTTCAGAAAGTTTCGGGCGTACAGTCGCCCTCCTGGATTACATGCGCTTGCATACTGTGCTCACACATCGGTCGTATCGCCGACCGAAAAATACGCGCAATCCGGATGTTGAAACACCAGTGCACTCACGCTGGCTTCCGGATCCATCATGAATCCCTCGGTTAGCTGTACGCCGATCTCTTCCGGCAGCAGCAGTTTCCAAATTCCCGCTTGGTCGTCCAAATTCGGGCACGCCGGATAGCCAAAGCTGTACCTCTTCCCGCGATACCGCGATGTAAACCGCTGAGCCATCGTCATTTCCGCCGAATCTGGGCAACCCCAATCCTCCCGAATGCGCCGGTGCAGCCATTCAGCGCAAGCTTCCGCCGATTCGATAGCCAGCGCCTGCATCCCATGCGACTTGAAGTAATAACCCTCGTTCTTTGCTCTTTCCGAACGCTCACGCACGCCTTCCCCGGCGGTCACGACGAACAGAGCAACGTGATCCCGCTTCCCGTCCTGGGGTGGTAACACATAGTCACTCAGGCAGAGAAAGTCGCCCACCCGCTGCCGCGGAAACAGGAAGGTGTGCACGGGCTCCGCACCGCCTGGCGCGAACAGATGCATGGCCTCGCCACTCGATTCTGCTTCAAAAAACTGCCACACCGCGCGCGGCTTCAGGAATTCCGCCGCCTCGTGCTTTACTTCCTCCATGCTTTGAAATAGTTCGACCGCTTTCGAATCGCGCTCGGCATACCGTTTCTCAAAGTCCCCGCGGAATCCCATGTGGCGGCAGTACAACATGAATGGGTTGATGTAACTCCATACCTCATTCAAATCCGGCACTAGCCGCACTTTTCGATCGAGATACCCCACCTTCGGAATCGGGAGATCTGTCCGCACCTTCGGAGAGCGCGCAACCTTTGGTTTTTCGGCCACTCTCACCGTTGTTGCCACTGCGTACCCGTTTCCCGACGCTGCGTGTTCCTGCAGCACCAGTTCCCGCGTCGCCGGATCCATCAACTGGTTCATCAACCGCAATCCGGTCATGGCATCTTTCGCGTAACAA
>DATDGS010000038.1:0-216496 GCA_036521955.1 Terriglobales bacterium | reverse complement strand
CCTTCCGCCATCCGACGCCGCTGCCTAGAATCAAGCGAAATACAGCGAGACAAAGACCGCAATCCCGGGTTTACCCTACCGAAGTTTCATTCTGCCGAAAGGCTTATCTACTAGAGGAGATCATGAAAACTGCACGTTGTTGTGCCGTGCTGTTGTTCCTTGTTAGTGCTTGCGCCGCGCTGAGCTCCGCCGATGAACCGGGAAGGCATCCGGCATACCTGCACTCGCTCATCGACCTGCGCCACGCCCGCGCTCACCTGGAGCGCGGAACATGGTCTGGCCGCATGGATCGAGAAGAAGATCACGCCATCGAAGAGATCGACAAAGCCATCGGAGAGATCAAGCGCGCTTCGATTGACGACGGCAAGAATTTGAATGACCATCCGCCGGTTGATCCGCACATGGAACGCAGAGGCCGTTATCACCGTGCCCTGGAATTGCTGGACAAGGCGCACAATGATATCGCCCGCGAAGAAGATGATCCCTCCGTGCGTGGTCTGCGGGATCGCGCCCTTCGCCACATCGACGAAGCGCACCACATCGTCGAACACCTGATCGAGCAAGCTTCCGGCGACTAAGAACAGACGGCTAGCACAGAGCGAGATGGGTTTGAGTGTGAGGCTGCCCCGTCCAAGCTTTGCGTGGGCGGGGTTTTCTTTCGGCCGCGATAGCTACCCCCTCAGCTTCTTGGCCATCGAGCAATAAATCTCGACCGCCTCCATCAGTTGCGCTTTCTCCACAAACTCGCCCTCCGTGTGGGCCACGTGAATCGAGCCCGGCCCCAGTAGCAGCGGCTCGCCCCAGTCGGTCAGCGACGGCACGTCGGTAGTGAAAGCCGCAACCATGGTCGGCAACCCGTCCAGCGTTCGCAGCCGCAGGAATGGAGTTTCGCGGGTGAAGCGAACCTCGGCAAGCCCATCGACGGCTTCCGTAATCTCACGGCGCAGCGCGTCCGCCGGGCCCACTAGCCGATAAAAAAGATCAGCTTTGGCAAAATCGGAAATCACATTCGGAGCGCGCCCGCCCTGAATCGAGCCGACGTTTTTTGTGCAAGGCCCAACCTCGACATCCTCGGGAAGTCTCATTGCATGCAACCGGTGCAGCGCTTCCACCAGCTTGTCGATGGCGGACTCGCCCAGTTCGGGATACGCCGAGTGCGCCATCTTTCCGCGCGCCACCAATTCCACGTACAGCGCACCTTTACTCGCCAGCGCCAGTTTGTTCTCGGTGGGTTCGCCGTTAATCATGAAGCGTGCGCCGATCGGATGCTGATTGGCCAACTTCGCGCCGATCGAGTCCCGCTCCTCGCCCACCAGAAACAGCAGCCCGACGAAAACGCCTGCCCCGCGCAGCTTCTCCGCGGCCAGAATCTGCGTGGCAATAATTCCCTTGGCGTCGCAGGAGCCGCGCCCGTAAATGCGCCCGGCGTTTTCCGAAGAGGTGATGAACGGCGGCACCGTATCCATATGTGTGGAGAAAACAACCTCTGGTCGGCCATGTCCCGGCCACGTGGCCAGCACGTTCGCGCGCGCACCCTCGACCGGCATCTTCCGAGCGTCCAGTCCACGCCGCCGCAGTTCGTCGCAAAGAAAATCCCCCACCGCGCTTTCATTCGGAGTGGTGGATTCAATATCGATCAGCTGCCGGGTAAGTGCAAACAGATCCATGCAGGAGAGCGTAACAGTCGTTGGTCGCTGGTCGCTAGTCGCTGGCAAGCAGATTCTCTACAATACTTAGCGACGAACGCCTGGCAAAGGACTAACGACTAACGACCAACGACTAACGATTGACGACCGCGTGCCGCCCGAAACTTCCACAATCCGCTCCCTATTCCTCGCCGGCCCCGCCGGACGACTGGAAGCCCTGCTCAACGCCGGATCGCCCGACGCGACGCACGCTGCCGTGGTCTGCCATCCGCATCCACTCTATGGAGGAACGCTCCACAACAAAGTTGTCTTCCACGCGATGAAGGCGCTCAACCACTTCGGGTTCCCCGTACTGCGTTTCAACTTCCGCGGCACCGGCCTGAGCGGAGGCGAGCACGCAAACGGCGTCGGCGAAGTCGAAGACGTGCGCGCCGCCCTCGACTGGCTCGAACGCGAATTCACGCTGCCCGTAATCTTCGCCGGTTTTTCTTTCGGCGCCGCAGTCGGATTGCGCGCCGCCTATTCTGATCATCGAGTCCAGGTGCTCATCGGCCTCGGCTTGCCCGCTGTCGCGGTCGAAGATCGTGTCTACGATTTCGAATTCCTGCGCGCGTGTACTAAGCCGAAACTCTTCCTAAGCGGGTCACGCGATCAATTTGGTCCCCCAGGCAAACTCGAAGCGCTCGTCCGCACCTTCGCTGATCCTAAGAAACTAGCCCGCATCGAAGCCGGAGATCACTTCTTCGAAGGAAGACTCAAGGAGATGCGCGTGGCCATCGAAGACTGGACTCGGGAGACGTTGGCCGTCGGATAAGTCGGATAAAGAATGACCGCCAATCCGTACGCCGACTATGAGCTATCTCAGGAAGCACCTGTAGGGTGCGCCCAAAATAGGTAGTGAAGACTCTGATTTCAACACTCGCCTCCCCGTCGGGACGCGCCATCACGGGATCTGAGCGATAACGGCAACGTCGAACTTCGAATAGTACTTCGTAACGTCGTTGGTCCCGTACTTGTCGCGGAATCTCTCGACCACAGACGAGACCCGTCTGGGATCAGCAATCGGAACGGCCTGAAATTGGGTCTTTGCGCCCCGCGCATCGATCCGAATCATCGGGTTCTTGAGCACGTTCTTGTACCACTGTGTATCCGACCCCTGCACCGGCAGGAGATACAGCATGTCGTTCTCCAATACGAACCAAACCGGGATTGAGATTGTGCGTCCTGATTTTCTGCCGGTCACAGCGATTTTAATTTCGCGATATCGGGAAAGGCGGCCTCTTAGAACATCGTTCCGCGCTGGCATTGTTCACTCCTCGATTCTCTAAGTGATCGTCGCCGGACTCACTTGCGGTATTGCTCGTCAGCGACCTGCTCCATCCACTCGACAACTTTCCCGTGGAGCCTTTCCTGAATCGCGATGTGCGTCATGGCGGTGTTCGGCGTAGCCCCATGCCAGTGCTTCTCGCCGGGCGAGAACCAGACGACATCGCCGGGTCGGATCTCCTCGAGAGGGCCGCCTTCGCGCTGAGCCCAGCCGCAGCCAGTCGTGACGATGAGGGTCTGACCGAGCGGATGTGTGTGCCATGCAGTCCGTGCTCCCGGCTCGAAAGTTACGCTGGCGCCTTGAACAAATGCCGGATCCGGCGCCTGAAAAAGCGGATCGATCCGTACAGTGCCTGTGAACCACTCTGACGGCCCCCTGGCAGAAGGTTGAGAGCCAATTCTCTTGATTTCCATTTTCTGAACCCCTTCAGTTGCAACCTGGCTGGGTCGCGTCCATCACCGCATTGTATCCAAAGGGCTCGGACTCGTAGTTAAGATGACTTTTGGCAACCAGCAACTGTCTCTATAATCCGCTCCATGTCCGATCTATCTCCCGAGCGCGACCAGCAATTCCGTCGCATGCGCGAAGTCGCCCGCGAGATCTTCACCTCCGCCTTGAAGAACGCCTCCATCGAAAGCGCCTTCGCTCGCAACATCCACTGTGAGCGCCGCGTCCTGCGCATCGGAGACGATCTTCACGATCTCGATACCTACCACCGAGTCTTCGTCATCTCCATAGGAAAGGCCGCGCACACCATGGCAGCCGCTCTCGAAGCCCAGGTCGGTAGCAGCCTCGAAGGGATAGTCGCATCGTCGGTCGAGCCCCCAAGTCAAGTCCGTGGCTTCCGCTATTTTCGCGGCGGACATCCCACCCCCACCGCCGAATCGATCAGCGCCGCCAGCGCCATTCTCAAATCGCTGAATACTCTCGACTCCGCTTCGCTAGCCATCTTCATGCTTTCCGGCGGCGGCTCGTCAATCGTCGAAAAGCCGGTCGCGACGTTGAAAGACGACCACATCTCCCTGCCCGAGCTCGTCGCCACCTATCGCACGCTCGTGTATTCCGGCGCACCCATTGCCGAGATAAACGCCATCCGCAAACATCTCTCCGCCGTCAAAGGAGGACGACTCGCCCAAGCCGCCTATCCCGCCCAGCAGGTTTCGATTCTTGTCTCTGACGTGCCCGACGATACACCCGACGCGCTCGCCTCCGGCCCCACGATGCCCGATTCCACTTCCATCCATGATTGCGAGCGCATTGCCGCCAAATACAATCTCATCGATCAGTTTCCCAAATCCGTCGGAGATCTCTTCCGTCAGCACGCCCTCGACGAGACGCCCAAATCCGACGACCCCGCCTTCGTCCGTGCCCGCTGGTGGACCGTGCTATCGAATAAAGTGGCCATCGATGAAGCCGCCATCGCCGCCACCCGCGCCGGTTTCGCCGTCGAAGTCGATAGCTCTTGCGACGACTGGCCCTGCGACCAAGCCGCAGACTACCTGCTCAACCGTCTGCAAGAGCTGCGCCGCGCCGTGTCGCGCGTCTGCCTGATCTCCGGCGGGGAAGTGACCGTGGCCGTCCGCAATGGCGGCATCGGCGGACGCAACCAGCAGTTCGCCCTCGCCTGCGCCGAAAAAATTTCAGAATGCGACATCACCGTGCTTAGCGCAGGCACCGACGGCATCGATGGCAACAGTCCCGCCGCCGGCGCCGTGGTCGATGGCAGCACCCTCAATCGCGCCGACGCTCGGGCTGGCGATCAAGCCGCTGACGCCGAAGCCGTGTGCCACGCGCTCTCCACTTTTAACGCTTATCCTCTTTTCGACGCGTTAGGCGACACCGTCATGACCGGCCCCACCGGAAACAATCTTCGTGACCTGCGCATCCTGCTGGCTTACTGATCCGCGCGGTGCTACCTCTCATCCGGCAAAAACATTCGCCAAATATTCGCTATTGCACAAGGCGATGCTCTTCCGCGACGCCAATGTCGACATGCGCTAACGCCTTACGGTTCATGGATTTCCGGCCGCCGTAAATTCTTGTAAATCGTCCCGAGCCCCAGCAGCACTGTACCTTCAGTCTGCATCCAATCTGTTAAAATCAAACTAATTCACCCGGAGGTTTTAGATTGAAACGGACATTGCGTCTCGGCATCCTCTTATCTCTTGTCTGCGGTTCCGTGGCAGCGTTCTCGAATTTCGCGCAGGCCCAGAAAATCGACGTTGCTTTCGGCGTCAGCACATTAACCGCGCCCTCGGCCAATTTTACGCAAGGCGTTGAAACCGCCCCGTCGCTTAGCGGCGGCGCCTATCCCGGCTTTAGCGGCGATTTTATCTTCTGGCACCATGTGGGTTTCGGAACCGAAGTCTATTGGAGAGCATCCCAAAGCAACGATTACCTCGGCTCCGGTTATAATTATCGCCCGCTCCTCTTCGACTTCAACGCCGTTTACTCGCCCAAGATCGCCAGCCACACCTACCTGGAACTGTCCACCGGCATCGGCGCGCTGAGCACCCGCTTTTATACCGGAACCATTTGCGGGCCCTACAGCTGCACCAATTACCAGTCCAGCAACCACTTCATGGGAGACTTCGGCGCCGGCATCAAGTTTTATCCCAAGGGCGGCTTCTTCATCCGCCCCGAGGCGCGTCTTTACCTGGTCAACAACAACACCTCGGACTACAGCTCCGCCGTCTACAGCTCCTCATATGCCACCCGCGTCGGCGCCTCCATCGGTTACACCTTCGGTGGACGATAGCCACTGTTTAGATTTTTCATCCTGAGCGAAGCGAAGGACCTCCTGTTTGCCGAATTTGACAACAGGCAGGTCCCTCGCGTGACACTTCCATCTTCTGAATTTCTCGTCCGTCCCAACTTGCCAGTGGCCCGCTTCACCCATCCCGAATTATGATAGAGGCATGAATTTCGGCTTCTCCGGCGAGATGATCTTCATTTTTTTTCTGGCGCTGATTCTATTCGGCCCCAAGAAAATGCCGGAGATCGGCCGCCAGGTTGCTCGCTTCCTCAACGAGTTCCGGCGCGCTTCCAACGAATTTCGCTCGCAGATCGAGTCCGAAATCAATTCGCTCGATAACGCCAGCCGCCCCCGGCAGCAGATCCTGCCGCCTCTCCAGGCCCCGCTCGGATCGCTAGCCAATCGCATCTTCAACCCCCCGCCGGCCGAAAAACTGCAAGCCGCGGAAGTTACCACCGAGCGCAACGCGATCGAAAATACCGTAGACACGGGGCTCGCCCCGTCTCCCGCTCCCAGAGTTGAAGCTCCGAAGGTTGCGCCCGATGCCTGAATCGGCATTCTCCTCACCTGTGGACGAATCCAGCAAGGAGAAAATGCCCACCATGGGTTTCCTCGACCATCTCGAGGAACTCCGCAAGAGAATCGTCTATTCCCTCGTGTCGGTTATTGCCGGCTTCTTCATTTGTTGGTTCTCCGCGTCGCGCCTTGTCGGCATCATGCAACGTCCGATCATTGACGTGTTGCACAAGTACGGTCTGCCAGAAAGACTGGTCTATCTCAATCCCGTTGACCCTTTCAATCTGTATCTCAAGGTCGCCGGGGTCGCGGGTCTGTTCCTGGCCTCGCCGTTTGTCCTTTACCAGCTGTGGCTGTTCATCGCACCCGGCCTTTACCGCAATGAGAAACGCTTCGTCCTGCCCTTCATGGTTTCCAGTGTGAGCCTGTTTTTGGCGGGTGGATATTTTGGCTACCGCGTGGTCTATCCCCAGGCGCTCACCTTCCTGATCGACTTCGGCAAACAGTTCCAGCCGATGATCACCATTGAGGAATACACGCAGTTGTTTGTGACCATCATTGTCGGTATGGGTGCGATCTTCGAGATGCCCATCCTGGTCTTCTTCCTCGCCCTGATGGGCATCGTCAGCGCCGGCTGGATGTGGCATAACATCCGTTATTCGATCCTTGGGATCTTCATCGTCGCGGCTATCATCACGCCCACTCCCGACATCGTAAACATGTGCATCTTTGCCGCGCCCATGGTGGCCTTATACGTCCTGAGCATCGCCATCGCCTGGCTCGTGCATCCCAACCAACGTAAGCAGCGCGCGGAGAAAAAATCCTAACCACAGAGAACACGGAGGATCACAAGGGAAGCCATGAAAGAACCCACAACTGACACCGAAATTTGCCCGGCTTCCCCCTGTGTTTCCCAGTGTCCCCTGTGGTTAAGAATTTGCGTGGCCTTGTCACTGGCCATCGCCCTGGCGAACACCGCAGCGTGCGCCAAAGGGACCTCCACCGATGCCACCAGCGCAGCCCCAAAATTCGAATTAATCGCGTCTGCGTCCGCTCCCCTCGAACCCGCGCCTGCCGATTCCCCCCCGCTCCCGCACATCGATGCCAAACGCGCCTTCCGGTACACCCGCGAGGTCACCGCCTTCGGCGAGCGCTACATGGGCAACGAGAATCACAAGAAACTGGAGCGCTACATCATTGATCATCTTAAAGACGACCACCTGAAAGGCGACGAAGTTGAAGACGATGCCTTCGCCGCCGATACCGTGGAAGGCAAGTTCCCCGTCCGCAACATCATCGCGAAATTTCCCGGCACCAAAGACGGCATCATTGTCATCATGGGCCACTACGACACCAACTATCCGCTGCGCAATACCGGATACGTGGGCGCCAACGACGGCGGCTCTTCCACCGCCATCCTGCTCGAATTCGCCAACCAGTTGCGCGCCGGATTGCGCGGCGAGGGACCCGGTAAGAAGCGCGATGGCTACAGCGTCTGGCTCGTCTGGACCGACGGGGAGGAAGCGGTGAAGACCTGGTCCGCCACCGACAGCGTCTACGGTTCCCGCCATCTTGCCGAGAAATGGGAAAAAGACGGCACGCTCAAAAAAATTAAAGCGCTAATGGTCATGGACATGATCGGCGACGCCGACCTCGATATCCAGCGCAACACCAAGGGCGCTCCCTGGCTCCTCGATCTCATCTACACCGCCGCCGAGCGCCTCGGTTACCAATCCCATTTCTACGCTCAGGAGGGCGCCATCGAAGACGATCACATTCCCTTCTTCGACCGCGGCGTTCCCACCGCCGACGTCATCGATCTCGATTACGGCTACAACAACGTCTTCCATCACACTCCGCAAGACACCATGGACAAACTAAGCCCCAAGAGCCTCCAAATCGTAGGCGATACCACCCTCGAAACCATTCGCCTGCTCGACCAGCGATAGTGCCGTATTTCGCTCTCTTAATTTGTCATCCCGAAACGTAGCAGCCTGCCTCGCTTTGCGAGGCAGGCTGCGGAGTCGAAGGACCCCTGTACTGTGACCGTCTGCTGCTGTCGCAAGGCGTTCTCGCGATGCTCTCTGTTCTGCGATCGCCGCAAACTATGCAGCTCCGGTTTGGGGAATTAGCCACTGCTGTTACGATATTCCTGGCGCCCGTGGGGGCGCGATTCTAATCGGCTCCAGCAGCCGTGAGTGTGGGTGGGGATCCTGCTTGCTCGAACGAATTTCTGTGGCAGTCTTCTTATTAGCATCCATCGATCCGGCGAGCGGGCAAGCGCCCAGCGCTCCCGGCAAGCCGCTTCCGCCCGGCCCTGCCCAGGCAAAAGTGAAGGCGGCCTGTACTACGTGCCACAACACCAGCCGGGTCACCGAACAGCACTTTACCCGCCAGGGATGGTCCGCCGAACTCGACAAAATGGAAGGCCTCGGCGCCGTGATCCCCGACGCCGATCGCATCGATTTTCTGAATTATCTGACCAAGAACTTCGGTCCCGAAAAACCTGCAGGAAAGACGGCAGCCAAGAAGCCGGACTAACTCGTGCGCGGACACTCCTGTCCGCGAATGCAGGCAGTAACAGCAGAGCAAAGCGCTGTCCGACCCAACATCCGAAGTGACGTTACGGACAGCGCTGCCCGTAACCTTGCGGAAAACTAGCATCAGCATCAGCTGACCACAGCAAGACTTCAAGTGATTGTTCAGGTACGCGAAAGCCCCGCGTCATTCTTGTTCTTTCCCCACATCTTTTGTCTCCGCGCTTTCCGCGTCCTCTGCGGTTAAATGTTTTTCCGGCCGCAGCAACGGAAACAGAATCACATCGCGAATCGTGTGCGAGTCGGTGAGCAGCATCGCCAGCCTGTCCACTCCCAATCCCACGCCTCCCGCGGGAGGCATGCCATAACGCAGCGCGTTTATATAATTTTCGTCCATCTGATGCGCTTCTTCGTCGCCGCGTTCGCGTTCCTTCAATTGCGCCTCGAAGCGCCGCCGCTGATCTTCGGGGTCGTTCAGTTCGCTGAAGCCGTTGGCGATTTCCATCTTCCCCGCGTAGATTTCGAAGCGCTCGGTCCAGTCCGGCTCATCTGGCTTCTGCTTCGAAAGCGGCGACACCGCGGTAGGAAATTCATAAATGATCGTAGGCTGCATCAAGTGTTCTTCGGCAATCGCCTCAAAAACATTGGCGATCGTCCTACCCACCGACGCCGCCGCATCGTACGACAATTTAATCCCCGCGCCGCGCACGCGCTCGACCAGCGCCTCGACCGACTCATGTGTCGCAAAGTCGCTACGCTCCGGCGCAGCGCCAGCCTTCTCTGGCCAGAAATGGACAATCGCCTCCCGCATCGTCATCCGCCGCCAGTTCGCATGTGACCACTCAATCGCATGCTCGCCCCACTTCGTCTTTGTCCCGCCGGTCACGTCTTTTACTGCTTGCTCGATTGCTCCCTGCGTCGTTTCGAGAATGCCGAGATAATCCGTGTAAGCCTGGTAAGCCTCGAGCATAGTGAACTCAGGATTCCATCTCCACCCCAGTCCCTCATTGCGGAAGTTGCGATTGATCTCATATACCCGATCGAATCCGCCCACCGTCAGTCGCTTCAAATAAAGTTCCGGAGCGATGCGCAAAAACAGATCCATATCCAAGGTGTTGTGATGCGTTTTAAACGGACGAGCCATCGCTCCGCCCGCAATCGGCTGCATCATCGGCGTCTCGACTTCCATAAATCCCTGACCATCGAAATACCGCCGCAAAGACTGCACCAGCTTGCTGCGCTTCAAAAACACTTCGCGCACTTCCGGATTCATCACCAGATCCAGATACCGTTGCCGATAGCGCAATTCAACATCGGTGAGCCCATGAAATTTTTCCGGCAAAGGCAGCAGATCTTTCGACAAGAACGTCAATTCGTCGGCATGAATGCTGAGTTCGCCCGTGCGCGTGCGAAACAGATATCCGCGAACCCCAATGTGATCGCCCAGATCAAGCAGCTTCCACAGTTCGTAGCCCGCATCGCCAATCGCGTCTTTCTTGACGTAGATCTGCAGCCGCTGCCCATCCTGCTGCAAGTGCGCAAACCCGGCCTTGCCCATCAGCCGTATCGCCATGATGCGTCCCGCAACCCGCACCGTCACCCGCGGAGATTCCAGTTCCTCCGCCGTCTGCCCGCTGTACTCGGTTAGAATCTGCCGCACGGTGTGGCTGCAGTTAAACTTTCGCGGATAAGCGGGATGCCCGAGAGCCTCAATCTTCTTCAGCTTCTCGCGCCGTATTTCATAAATATTTTCGTCGAGTGCCAATGCGTGTCCTTGCCTAGTAAAAAGTTAAAGACTGGAAGCAAGTGATTATAAATAACCCGGGACCCCGTAGGGGCGGCAGCATTCGTCCGCCCAGGATGACAATTCATCTAAAGGTGTATAAATCCACCGTGTCTTAGGACGCGATGAATGGTTTGCTAGTTCTCGCCCTAGTCATGGTCGTGGCTGTCGCCGCCAACCCGCAAGCTTCGCCCGACGAAACCGCGGTTCGCAACATCATTCAAGAAGAGATCGCTGCCTGGAATTCCGGAAATGCCGTTGCCTTCGCGCGTCATTTTGCTGCCGATGGCACCTTCACGGACATCCGCGGGCAATTCTTCACTGGGCGCGAGGCTTTCCTGGAGAGGCATGACTTCATCTTCAAGGGAATTTACCGCGGAACTGCCATGAAGCAGGATGTTGTTTCTCCGAAATTCCTCCGGCCCGATGTTGCCGTCGTGGAAACGCTCACGGCGGTGACCGGGATTCAGAAACTGCCTCCGGGAATGAGTGCGGATGACAAGGGGCGTCTCCGTTCTCGCTTGTTGCAGGTCATGGTGAAGGATGAAGGCGAATGGAAGATAGTCACCTTCCACAACACGGATGTGAGTGCGGATGTGCCGGTGCCCGACCCGCAATAGGGTCTCTATGCAGTGTCACCGATATCCATTTTCGTCTTGTTTCGTTTGCATCTTACTCGGGCGCTATAATCGGGCACCTGGAGGCGCCCATTGATTCGACGCTCATCGTCCGCAATTTTCGTTGCATACTGTGTTGGAAGCTGCGTCCTTGCATCGGCAACTGCGGCGGAGGCACAGACAAAGACGCAGACTCAGTCACAGACCGGGCATTTTTCTTTGAATGCCGAAAAAGCGCAAGTCGAAGCCGTGCGTTTTCTTAGTGACCTGGTACGAATTGACACGCAGGATCCTCCCGGCGATGAATCGAAGGTCGCGCACTATCTCGCGGGCGTGCTGAAGAGCGAAGGCATCGAGTCGGAAATCCTTGAACCTGTTCCGGGCCGCGCCAGCATTGTTGCAAGACTCAAGGGCAACGGAAAAAAACGTCCGCTGCTGATCATGGGACACGAGGATGTCGTTCCCGTCGATCGATCGCAGTGGACGGTTGACCCATTCGCGGCCACCGAACGCGACGGCGCGCTTTACGGCCGGGGAGCGTCGGACGACAAGGCGATGGTGGCCGCCAATCTGGAAGTGTTTTTGCAACTGAAGCGCATGAACGTGCCGCTTGATCGAGACGTAATTTTCCTCTCCGAAGCCAGCGAAGAAATGTCTTCGCCCGCCGGCATGCACACCATCGTCGAACGGTATTGGGACAAGATTGACTGCGAGTTCGCGCTCAACGAAGGTGGCGGATCGGTCGTGGAGAACGGAAAAATCAAATTCTTCGCCGTCTCCACCGCAGAGAAACTGCCGCGCGGTGCGATTCTGGAAGCTACCGGCAGCAGCGGCCATGGATCGGTGCCGCGAGTCGATAATGCGGTCGTGCACTTGGCGGCGGCCGTCGCCAAAGCTGGAACCTGGGATACTCCGGCGCGATTGAACGAAACCACGCGCGTATTTTTCGAACGCCTGGCCTCGATTTCACCGCCCGAGGAAGCGGCGTGGTATCGCAACGTGCTGGACCCGAAGGTGCAGCAGGAATTGAAGCGCAAGAAGCCGCAATACTATTCGATGGTGCGTACGTCGGTTGTTCCCACCATGCTCAAAGCGGGCTACAAATCCAATGTCATACCGCCCACGGCGGAAGCTACGCTCGATATACGCGCTCTGCCTGACGAAAATTTGCCAAAATTTCGCGGGATGCTGGCGGGGATCATCAATGATCCGCAAGTAAAAGTCGTCGAGGAAGATACTTCGCTGTCGATGCCCGCGGCGCCTCCCAGCAAGTTGGGCACGGAAATGTTTGCCGCTTTGGAGCGCGCGCAAAAGGAAGTCAGTCCCGAGTCCATCACTTTACCCACGATGACCACCGGAGCGACGGACTCGTCGTTTCTGCGAACCAGGGGCGTTCAGGCCTATGGCATCGGCGTGCCCAAGACCGAAGAAGAGAGTCGGGGCGTGCACGGGAATGACGAGCGCATTGAAACCAAGCAGCTTGGTTTATTCGTGCGCTATCTTTTTGTGGCGGTTACCGGGGTTGCGGCGCGACCGTAACCGGGTCCCAGAGACGGCGCTCAATCGCCGAATCTCTCGGCGGCGCGAGCTCTGGCCTTGGCCGCTTCTTCTTCCCGGTTCTTCGGCGCCGCGTTGGTGTCGAGCGCATGGAGAAGACGCGCCGAGACGGCGGCGATTTCGTCGATCGCGGCGAGGAACGCAGCTTCGTTTGCTTTCGACGGCTTGTTGAAACCTGTGATTTTTCTCACGAACTGAAGCGAAGCCGCCCGAACCTCCTCGTCGGTAACGGGCGGATCGAAGTTGAAGAGAGTTTTGATATTCCGGCACATACGGTGCGACCTCCCAGCGCGTCTATTTTCTCATGGGCGGTGCCCGACTCCCTTGTATGAATTATGATCCCGAGCCAGATTTAACCGCAGAGGGCGCGGAGAAACAAAATTCCTAAAACTCTGCGCGCTCAGCGTTCTCTGCGGTTAAAGCAGGTTGGAATCACAAAGTGAGTTGTAGTCATCTTCGTACCATGGTACATTGGTACCATGTTGCGCGAATCGCAGCTCTTCATCGAGCGAGTCCAGACCGGCGTTCGCATGGAGAAACGCCTGCTCAAAGTTCTCAGGGCCTTCGCCGAATATCACGACCTGTGGTTGGGAGACCTGCTCGAAGGCATAGTGCTCCACGCCTTCGATGGCAAGACTCCCTTCAGCGCCGCATCGCTCAAGCGTATTCACGAGCTGAAAAAGTTCTACGGCCTCGACCTAGACTCCAGCGCCAGCCACCGCCTCAGGGAGATCAAGCGGCGCTCGGGCGAGAAGACTGCTTCTGAGAAGAAAATTTCGGAGAAGAAAAAATGACGCCGGAGCAAGTGAACAACTCGCGAATGAATCACAGTCGTTTCCCCACCGCGTTGTGCATCCTGCAGTGGACTTTGGGTGTGCTGATTCTGGAACAGTCTCTGCGTTTCGCGTTCAGTGCGCAAGCCTCCCATGTGTTCGCCAAGGCCGGAATACCGAACTTCATTCATGTGGGCCTGGCATGGGCGGAGATCGCCGCTGCCATTCTGTTGCTCGTCCCACGCACCACGGTTTTCGGCGGACGCTTTCTGATCGCCGTGCTCGCCGCAGCCATTGTTATCCATCTTCTGCACGGATGGTTCGACGTGGGAGTGCTGGTGGTATATGCGGCGGCGACGTGGGCGGTCGTCGCGGAGAAGTCAAAGGCGACGGAGCAACGAACATGACCGGCGGGGAACTGATCAAACAATTCGAGGACGGGACGACTCCAGCGGACACTTTCCATCACGCCGACCACGTGCGGCTGGCGTTTGAATACCTGCGCCGCTACCCGGCCCTCGAAGCGCTGGAGAAGTTTTCCGCCGCATTGCAGCGATTCGCCGCCGCACAGGGGAAGGCTCAGCTTTATCACGAAACCATCACCTGGGCCTACTTGCTTCTGATTCGCGAGCGTCTGGCCCGCGCTGACTGCACCCAAACATGGGAGGAATTCGCCGGGCGCAATGCCGACCTGCTGATCTGGAGAGGCGGTGTGCTCGCTACCCTCTATCGTCAGGAGACGCTCGACTCCGACCTCGCTCGCCGCACGTTCGTTCTCCCGGATCGGGCCGGCGATCTTTCCGCCTGAGACTTGACTGCTGAAACCTTACTGACTCCTTGAAGCCGGGCCACTTCGGGGGTAGTATTCAAAGTCGCTCTTGTTGCGAGGTTTCGAGGGCTCATGCCGCAAAATTACGTTCCCATCTTCATCTTCCTCGCCGTCGTTGGCATCCTCATCCCGATCACGCTGCTGGTAGCGAAAATCATTCGCCCCCAAAGTCCCAACCGCGTCAAGCTGATGCCTTATGAATGTGGCATCGATCCCTACGACAGCGCGCGCGGACGGTACACGGTCCGCTTTTATATTATCGCCATACTATTCGTAATCTTTGACGTGGAAACGATTTTCCTGTTTCCTTGGGCGGTAAAGTTCAAGGCGCTCGGCATCTTCGGGCTGATTGAGATGCTGGTCTTCCTCGGCATCCTGATCGTCGGTTTTATATGGATATGGAAGAAGGGCGCGCTTGAATGGGTGTAAGCTCGGCGGGTTCCAATCCGGTTGCTGCCGATGAGACCTTTACCGCGAGCCGCTGGACCCGGGGGAACCTGTGGTTTCCGACGCGCATCGTGGTCAACCCGCTGCGCGTCAGCCGCGTGAAGAAGCGTTTGTTCGGCAGCAACGAGGAAAGCATTTCGATTTCCCAGGTCGCTTCGGTGAAGATTTCGACGGGTTTTTTTTGGTCGGACATTGTGATCGAGTCGACGGGAGGCACCGATCCGATCGCCAGTCACGGTCATCGCAAAGCCGACGCGTCGCGCATCCGGGATTTGGTCGAAAGCTTGCAGGCAGCCCGCCGCTAGCGCGCCGGCGAATGCGATCACGGTCGTTGTTCTCATTCATTGTGACGGCGGGCATTGACGGTGACGCAAGCAGGTGTTAGAAGTGAAAGTTTCTTAATACTTGCGCGGTTGTTGTGAACGACAGACCCTGGCATGGCTGAGGAAGTCAAATCGCCTGCTCCACCACCGCCGCCGGAAGGCGAGCCGAAGCCGACGGCGGAAAAGCCCGCAGCGGCGGCGCCAGCCGCGCCTGCGAAACCTGCTGCTCCGGCCAAGCCGGCTGGTCCCGTTCCGGTGCCGTGGACCTCGCCACTGGTGGAAAAGTATCGAAGCCAGTACGGCTCGGGCCTCGAGGCGCAGACTTATCTGGGACAGAACTACCTTACCGTCGATCGCTCGCTGATCCCCGACATCCTGCGCTTGCTGCGCGACGAAGAACAATTCGACTATTGCGTCGATATCACAGCCGTGCACTATCCGAAGCGCGAAAAGCAATTTGATGTGCTGTGGATTCTCTATTCTTTCCCGCGCAACGAGCGGATGCGGGTGAAAACGCAGATTGCCGACGGTGCGTCGATTCCGTCCTGTGTTTCGATTTGGCCGACGGCCAATTGGCTGGAGCGCGAAGTCTACGACATGTTCGGCATCAAGTTCGATGGACATCCTGACATGAAACGCATTCTCTTGCCCGACGGCTGGAAGGGACACCCGTTGCGCAAGGATTACGGAATTCTGCAACAAGATCAGGAGTGGGTACAGATCAACCTCGGAATCGAGAGCGGACAATGAGCATTAACGAGAGCCCGAACGACGTGTCCAATCTCGATCTCGAAACTCCCGATCGGCCGTATCTCGATTCGAACGAACTCATCATCAATATGGGGCCGCAGCATCCGGCGACGCACGGCGTGCTGCGCGTCATCCTGAAGCTTGACGGCGAAAGAGTTCTGGGCAGCGAATGCGTCATCGGATACCTGCACCGCGGCGTGGAAAAAATCGCCGAGAACCGCACCTACACGATGTTCAATCCCTACGTTGATCGTATGGATTACGTCGCGGCCGTCTCGAACGGCTTGGGCTACTGCGAAGCGGTCGAAAAGTTGCTGAATGTGGAAGCGCCGGCGCGCGCGCAATACATTCGCGTGATCCTGACGGAGCTGAACCGCATCGCCAGCCACCAGCTTTGGCTGGGCACGCACGCGCTCGACATCGGAGCGATGACGCCGCTGTTCTACACCTTCCGCGACCGGGAAGAGATCCTGAAGATTTTCGAACGATACTGCGGCGCGCGCCTGACCACGCATGCTTTTCGCATCGGCGGCTGTCAGTATGAGACGTACGCGGGCTTCGAAAAAGACGTAAAGAATTTCCTGACATTCTTCGCGCCGAAGATCAATGAATACGAAGCGCTGCTCACCACCAACCGCATCTGGCTGGAGCGCACGAAAAATGTGGGCGTGATTTCCGGCGAGGACGCGGTCGCGCTCGGCGTCACCGGGCCGGTGCTGCGCGCCAGCGGCGTGAAGTGGGATCTGCGAAAAGCCCAACCTTACGCGGCATACTCGAAGTTCGACTTCGAAATTCCGATCGGTGAAAACGGAGACACCTACGACCGTTACCTGGTGCGCATGGCCGAAATGCGCCAATCGATGCGCATCATCGAGCAAGCCGTCAACAGCATTCCAGAAGGCCCGATCATGGGCAAAGTGCCCAAAGTGATCAAGCCGCCGGTGGGTGAAATCTATCATTCGATCGAGGCGCCGAAGGGCGAACTCGGATACTTCATCGTCAGCGACGGCTCGACGCAGCCCTACCGCTTGCGTGTGCGTCCGCCATCGTTTGTCAACTTGCAGGCGCTCGACGTCATGGTGCGGGGCTTGCTGGTCGCCGACGTGGTCGCCGTGATCGGCACGATTGACATCGTGCTCGGCGAGGTGGATCGCTGATGCTGAATGCCTTCATGTCGTACCTCGGAAGCACAGTGACGCCGGGCGAGGCGGGGAACCAGTTCTGGGCCCTGATTTATGTGCTTATCATTTTTACGGGAGTGTCGCTGGCAGTGGTTTGCATGAACTGGCTCGAGCGCAAGGCGCTGGCGCACTTCCAGATTCGCCTCGGCCCCATGCGCGTGGGCCCGCACGGATTGCTGCAGCCCATCGCCGACGCACTCAAGTTGATGCTCAAGGAAGACATTATTCCCACCGAAGCCGACCAGTTCGTTTTCTGGGTCGCACCGCTGATCGGCCTGCTCGCGGCCTTTACGGTTTATACCGTGATTCCGTTCGGCCCGTCGCAGGCGGTGAGCGACATGAACATCGGCATCCTCTTTATGCTCGGCGTTTCGTCGCTCGGCGTGCTCGGCATCGTGGTCGCGGGATGGGCTTCGAATTCGCACTATCCTTTGATCGGCGCGCTGCGGTCGAGCGCGCAGATGGTGTCGTATGAAGTCGCCATGGGGCTGGTCGTGGTCTCGGCGATCCTGATGACCAGCCTGAACGCGAGCGGTACGGGCACGCTGAGCATGATCGGGATCGTGCAGGCACAGCAGCAGCAGGGTGTCTGGTTCATCTTCAAATTTTTCCCGCTGGGCTTCATTGCGTTCGCGATCTTTGCCATTGCCATGGTCGCCGAGACCAACCGCGCGCCCTTTGACATGGCCGAAGCGGAATCGGAACTGACTGCCGGATTTCACACCGAATACAGCGGACTGCGGTGGTCGCTGTTCATGCTCGCCGAATATGCGGCCATGATCGCGGTTTCTTCGATCGCGGTTACGCTCTGGCTCGGCGGATGGATGCGTCCCTTCCCGAACCTGCTGCACGCTCCGGCTTGCGAGTTCATTTTTTCGTTGTTCCCCGGACTCACATTCGGAGGCCTGGCGGCGATTGCCGTTCTTGGCACGGCGCGCATGCCGGCGCATTCCTTCTTCAAGATCCAGCGGATCGGGCTTGCCGCCTTCGCGGCGCTGCTCGGTTTTATCGCGCTGTTGCTGCTGGTGATCGCGGTTGCAGGCCGTTCCGCGGACACGAGCGTGGCGGCCAGGTTCCGCGAAGGCATCGACTACGTGTATTGGTTTGTGCTCAAAGTTGCCGTCTTCATGTATCTCTTCATCTGGTATCGCGCGACGTGGCCGCGTTACCGCTTCGACCAACTGATGAAGATCGGGTGGAAAGTGATGTTGCCGATTTCGCTCGGCGTGCTAGTGTTGACAGCCATCGTGGGGGTAATTTTTCCATGAACTCTGCGATGAACTCGGCTGTTTCAACGATCAATGCCGGCATGGCTCCGGTCGCGACGCCGTGGTTCTTTTACGTGCTGGCGGGGCTGGCCGTCGCCAGTGGCGTGGCGGTCATCACGCGGCGGAACGCGGTGCATGCCGCGCTGGCGCTGATCGTAACCCTGCTTTCCGTGGCGGGCCTCTATTTAATGTTGTATGCCCCGTTCGTCGCTGGCGTGCAGATTATTGTTTACGCGGGCGGAATCATGGTGCTGTTTCTGTTTGTGATCATGCTGGTGAATATCGAACGCTCGTCCAAGGAACGGCGGTTTAACCGCATGTGGCCGGTCGGATTGGCAGCGGCCTGCGCGTTGATGGCGTTGTTCGTGTCAGCGATCGCGAAGGGCAACAAGCTATTTCCGGATCGCGGAATGACGCTGCTCGAGTCATCGAACACGCAACAGATCGCCGCCATGCTCTACGGGGAAAGCAGCAGGATGGGCCAATATACGTTCGCCTTCGAAATCGCCTCGCTGTTGTTGCTGGTGGCGATTTTGGGGGCGGTGATTATGACCAAGAAGAAGATCTAAAGCGCGTTGTTCGCTGATCGCTGTTCGCCGTTCGCAAGACCAACAGCGGCGCGGATCAGCGAATAGCGAGCGACGAACGACGGTTCTATGGTTCCAATAACCACACTTCACTATCTCGTCGTCGCAGCAGCACTGTTCGTGCTGGGTGTGATTGGTGTGCTCACGCGCCGCAACGTGGTGATTGTGCTGATGTCGATCGAGCTGATTCTGAATGCGGTCAACCTGAACCTGGTGGCGTTCTCGCGCATGTGGGGAAATCTGCATGGGCAGGTGTTTGCGATCTTCGTAACTGTAGACGCCGCCGCCGAGGCTGCCGTTGGGCTCGGCATTTTGATCGCCTTCTTCCGAAATAAGGAGACGGTCAATGTGGATGAGATTGATTTGTTGAAATGGTAAGAAGGCCGCTGTTGGCTGTTCGCTGGTCGCTGGGACGAAAAGCGGACGGCGAAAGGCGAACGGCGACCGACGAATAGCGAACAACTAACGACATGTTCTTTCTTGACCACATCTGGCTAATCCCGCTCTTCCCGGCCTTCGGGGCCGCGATGATGTTTTTTTTCGGGCGGCGATTGCAGAAGGCTACGGTTAACGCGGTCTGCGTTGGCGTGGTCGTTCTTGCGTTTCTGTTTGCCTGCTTCGCGGTTGTCGAGTACACGCACTTTGCGCATGGCACGGGGCGTCCCTTTCAGAGAATTGTCTACACGTGGCTGGGCAGCGGCGATGGGTATCTGAACTTTGCCAAGCGCGACGGGACGATTGCCGCCTTCAACGCCGACGCGGGATTCTTGCTTGATCCGCTCTCCTCCATCTGGCTGCTCTTTGTTACCGGTGTGGGCATGCTGATTCACATTTACTCCACCGGTTACATGGCGCATGAAGGCGGCTATTATCGCTTTTTCGGATACATGAACCTGTTCATGTTCTCGATGCTTACCCTTATCCTGGCGAATAACTATATGCTTTTGTTTGTGGGATGGGAAGGCGTCGGCTTGTGTTCGTATCTCCTGATCGGATTTTACTTCCATCGTAACTCCGCTTCGACTGCTGCTAACAAGGCGTTCATCGTAAACCGAATTGGCGATGCAGGATTCATTCTTGGCGCACTTACGCTGGCCTGGTATCTGGGTTCGTTTCGTTTTACCGAGATCAACGCGCTGGCGCGGAGTGGACACTTCGCGATCGGCGATCCCATTCTCACGGCCGGCGCGCTGCTGCTGTTCGTCGGAGCCTGCGGTAAGTCCGCGCAGATTCCTCTTTATGTCTGGCTACCGGATGCGATGGAAGGACCTACGCCAGTTTCAGCGCTGATTCACGCCGCGACCATGGTGACAGCGGGCGTTTACATGGTGGCGCGCTCGAATGCCGTGTTCGTGCTGGCGCCCAAGGCGATGTTAGTAGTGGCCATCGTTGGCGCAACTACGGCGGTGTTCGCCGCTTCTATCGGCCTGGTGCAAAATGACATCAAGCGCGTGCTCGCCTACTCCACCGTTTCGCAACTGGGATACATGTTCCTGGCGCTCGGCGTCGGCGCTTTTGCGGCGGGCGTTTTCCATGTGTTCACGCATGCGTTCTTCAAGGCGCTGCTCTTCCTCGGTTCAGGCTCGGTGATTCACGCCATGAGCGGCGAGCAGGACATGCGTAACATGGGTCACCTGCAAAAGCGAATCCCGACTACTTACCGGACGATGTTGATTGGGACGCTCGCCATTGCGGGAGTATTTCCCTTCGCCGGATTCTTTTCGAAAGACGAAATACTGTGGCAGACGTGGACCAAGGAAAGTGACGCGTACCGCCTCCTGTGGTTTATCGGTTATGGCACCGCGTTGATGACGGCATTCTATATGTTCCGGCTGATGTATCTGACGTTCTATAGTCCGTCGCGGATGAGTCACGAGGTCGAGCATCACGTGCACGAGTCTCCGAAGTCGATGACGGTGCCACTCGTGGTCCTGGCGATTTGCTCGATTGGCGCCGGGTGGTTGAGTTGGCCGCATAGCCTGGGCGGATCGGCGCACTTTGAGAAATTTCTGGAGCCGGTGTTTGCGCGTGAAGCGATCGTGTTAGAGGAAGAAGGGAAGTCGGCACAGTTAGCGGCAGGCGAAAAGGAAGCGGAGCATACCGATAAGACGGAATACGCGCTGATGTTCTTGTCGTTAGGCGCGGCAGCCGCAGGTTGGGGAATGGCGCGCCGAGCCTATCTCCACGCCGGCAACGGCTACACCGAGCCCATCGCCGTCAAAGCTCCGCCGCTCTACACCGTGCTCTATAACAAGTGGTTTGTTGACGAGGCCTACGATTACGCTTTTACCGGACGCCGCAAGATCGACAAGATTCGCCTCGGTGTCATGGGCGCGGGCGAAGCCTCGTCGTGGTTCGATGCCAAGATCATCGACGGGGCGGTGAACGATGTTGGCTGGGTGACGCGCGCTGTCGCCACGCTTTCGACGTGGTGGGATAAGTGGATCATCGACGGGCTCGGGGTGAATGGCCCGGCGATTCTTGCGCGGATGATCTCTTATCCGGCGCGGCTCTTCGAATGGGGATTAGTACAGTGGTACGCGCTGGTCATGGTCGCAGGACTGCTTGGGTTTGGCGTGTATTACGTGTGGAAGTAAGCTGCGAGCTACGGGCTTCGGGCTGCGAGCAACCGGTCCGGCGGTAGTGTGGTAAGTGGGTTGCTCGAAGCTCGCGACTCGAAGCTCGTAACCACTCGCAACTGAGAACTGTTCTTATGCAGAGTCACATACTATCGATCATTCTTCTCACGCCGCTTGTCGGCGCGCTTGTTCTCCTGTTTGTTCCTAAGGAGAACAAGGACGCGATCCGCTGGATTGCGAACATCTTCGCGCTGGGCGGATTCCTGATTTCACTGCCGCTGGTGCCGATGTTCTGGGCGCAGCGTTTCGAGGTGACCCCTTCGCACTTCAAGTTCCTCGAGGGAACAGCCAACAACTGGATCCCCTCGATTGGCGCGGGTTACGACCTGGGCATCGACGGCATATCGTTTTTGCTGATCATGCTGACCACGCTGCTGGGATGGATTTCGATTCTTTCTTCCTGGACCGCCATCGAGATTCGGGTGAAGGAATATTACGTCTGGTTTCTGGTGTTGCAGACGGGGATGCTCGGCGTCTTCATGGCGCTCGATTTTTTCATCTTCTTCGTTTTCTGGGAAGCGATGCTGGTGCCGATGTATCTGCTGATCGGCATCTGGGGCGGCCCGCGCAAACTTTATGCGGCTATCAAGTTCTTCTTATATACTTTGCTAGGCTCCGTACTGATGTTACTCGGCATTCTGTTCTTGTACTTCCATCACTACTCGGTTACTAGCCCGCATGTCTACACGTTCAGTATTCCCGAGCTTTATAAGACGGCGCCGCTAATTCCACTCCATTATGCCGTCTGGCTGTTTGTCGCCTTCTTTATTGGATTCGCCATCAAGGTTCCGATGTTTCCGTTTCACACGTGGTTGCCTGATGCACACGTGGAAGCGCCTACGGCTGGCTCCGTCATTCTGGCGGGCGTTTTGCTGAAGATGGGAACTTACGGATTCGTCCGGTTCTCGTTGCCGTTCTTTCCGCAGGTACTCTCCAGCCCGGCTACTTTCCTGAACGTGACGGCTCGCGGATGGATGATCGGACTCTCGATTGTCGGAATCGTTTATGGCGCACTGGTTTCGCTCATGCAGAAGGACATGAAAAAGCTGGTGGCGTACTCGTCGGTCAGCCACCTGGGCTTCTGCACACTGGGAATTTTCGCGCTGAATTCGACGGGGTTGTCTGGCTCGGTGCTGCAGCAGATCAATCACGGCATCTCGACCGGCGCGCTCTTCTTGATCGTCGGCATTTTGTATGAGCGGCGGCACACGCGCGAGATCGCGGAGTATGGCGGGATTTCGAATGTGATGCCCGTCTACGCCACAGTCACCATGATCATGTTTCTCTCGTCGATGGGGTTGCCGCTGCTGAATGGGTTTGTCGGCGAGTTCACAATTCTGCAGGGAGCATTCGTCGCCAACTGGAGATGGGCGGCGTGGGCCGCGCCGGGCGTGGTTCTGGCCGCGGCTTACTTGCTCTGGCTCTATCAGCGCGTTTTCTTCGGGACAGTGACCAATCCCAAGAACGAAAAGCTGCACGATCTTACGCCGCGCGAAGTTCTTACATTCGCGCCGCTGATCATTATGGCGTTCTGGATCGGCCTTTATCCGAAGCCGTTCTTCCAGATCCTCGACCAACCGGTCAATCAGATTGTGCAGACGCTCCATGACAATGCTAACTCGGTCGCGCCGGTGAACGCTCAGGTTGCGATCGCGCCAGCTCCGCAGACGCCCGTCGTTGTTGCGCCGAAACCCGCCAAACCCAACGTCGTCAAACCGAAAGTGAGTAACTGAGTGCGAGCCCTGTCGCCATCTGATTACCGGTTGATGTTGCCGATGCTGGAACTTACCATTTTTGCTCTCGGCATTCTGCTCATCGACCTGATGATTCCGCGGGGATGGAAATGGATCAACGCCGCGGGTGCATTAGTTGGCGTGTTGTTTGCGGCGGTGTGTGTGTGGCAGATTCAGTCGACGCTGCCGCAGAGAGGCTTGTCCGGGTTCTCCGGCGCGCTGCTGGTCGATCGCTTCGCTATCTATTTCTGGTATCTGTTTTTGGCGGGAACGGCCATCGCTATCGTAGGGTCAGTGCATTATCTCGACGTGGAAGATGAACACCACGGCGAGTACTATTCTTTGCTGCTGCTTTCCGTGGTAGGCATGATGTGCCTGGCGGCTGGAATCGACATTGTGCTGCTCTTCATCGGGCTGGAACTGATGGCGATTTCCACTTACGTGCTGGTTGGCTTTTTGCGCCGCGACCGGCGCTCGAATGAAGCGGCTTTGAAGTATCTGCTGCTCGGGGCATTTTCGTCGGGCATTTTTGCTTACGGCCTCTCGCTGTTCTACGGAATTTCCGGTGGCACGAATCTGGGGATTATCGCGCGCGCGGTTTCGGCGCCGGAGAATCTGCACAATCCGGTAGTGGTGGTCGCGCTGCTGACGACCATGGTGGGATTACTGTTCAAGATTGCCGCCGTTCCATTTCATCAGTGGGCGCCGGATGCCTACGAAGGCGCGCCCACCAGCATTACCGGCTTCATGTCGGTCGCGGTAAAAGCAGCGGCTTGGGCGCTGCTGCTGCGCATACTGCTGTTTGGGTTATGGCCGCTGCGCTCGATTTACGTTCCCGTGGTTGTGGTGGTCGCCATCGCGACCATGACCGGCGCCAACTTCGCCGCGCTTACGCAGACGAACGCCAAACGCCTGCTGGCTTACTCCTCGATTGCGCACGTTGGCTATATGCTGCTGGCTTTCGTGGCCATGGGTACGTCGCAGATCGGCAGTCCAGGCTTTTACGACGGCTTTAAGGGAATCCTGATCTATCTGCTCGTTTACACTTTCATGAATCTGGGAGCATTTGCCGTGATCGCGTCGTTGCGGCAGCGCAATGTGATTGGCGACGAGCTCGACGACATGGCGGGGCTTTACCAGCGCGCTCCGGTCGAAGCCCTGCTGATGCTGCTGTTTCTGCTTTCACTTGCCGGCATTCCGCCCGCGGCCGGATTCCTAGGCAAGTACTACATCTTCCTGAGCCTTATTGAAAGCGGACATTACGGACTAGCTTCGCTCGGCGTGCTCTACTCGCTCTTCGGACTTTATTACTACCTGAAGATTGCGAACGCCATGCTGATGCGCGCTCCGATGGAAACCGGACGGATGCCCGTCAGCATCGGAATGCGTTGCGCAGTGGGGGTGGCGGCGCTGGCAACGATCGTGATCGGAGTGTATCCGGAGCCGTTTATTCGCGGTGTCAACTGGTCGTTGGGAATTGTGCGCTAAGAGCTAACAGACAACAGCTAGGGTAGAATTCCCTCGCATGCCCGAGTGCCCCAAATCCCCGAAGAACAAGGATCCTCTTGTCTCGATGGCTCGCTATTCCGAGATGGGATTCATTATTCCGGCTGCGATTGTGCTTGGGTTCTTCATCGGCAAACTGGCCGATCACTGGCTGCACACCAAGTGGCTCTATCTGGCGGGGCTGTTGTTTGGGGCGGTGGTGGGATTTTGGCAGATGATCCGGATGGCCTTGGGCGCTTTCAAAAGCGATGAATGAACGTGAGCATTTCGACCGGCCCCCGGGTGCTCCGCCAGCGGAGACTCGCTCCGAACTCACAAGCTATGAGCGCATCATTCCTCGCGTGCTGCGCAATATGCTCGTGGCCAGTTTTCTGCTGCTCGGTCCGATGTTCTGGTTCTACCGCTGGGCGGGTTCGATTGGGTTTGCTCTCGGGGCTGCAGTTTCCTATGTTAACTTCCGCGCATTGACCCGTGGCGTCGAAGGACTTGCTGATCGCATCGTCAACCGAAACAGCCGGGAGAAAGGCCGCTTGCTCATCCTGCGTTTCGTGGTGCGCTACGGGTTGGTGGGAGCCGCTGCCTATGCTATATTCAAAGGTTCTTCACTGGCGTTTCGCGGCTTTCTATGGGGCTTGTGTGTACCGGTGGCGGCCTTGATGGCGGAGGCGGTTTGGGTGGGGTACACGTCTTTACGGCGATCTTCGTAGGCCGGTGCTCGGAATGACAAATCCTAAGTAGATGTCGAAATTGTGAAATGGAACAACTGGCTTTTACCGCACTTCTGAATCGTCTTTTCGGCGCGCCGGTGCTGGCGTTGCTGCAGGCGCTGCACATTCATCCCAAGCATCCGGCGACTCCGATTTCGAATAGCTTTGCGATGGAACTGCTGGTGGTCCTGCTGCTGGCGATATTTTTTGTTGCCGTCCGCGTCCGCCTTTCGGTGGAGCGGCCGGGCGCGCTGCAGCAAACCATGGAAGGCCTCGACGGGTTCGTCAACAATCTGGCCAGCGAGACGATCTCGCATCATCCGGAAAAGTTCGTCCCGTTTCTGACGGTTCTGGGGCTGTTCATCCTGATCTGCAATCTGATTGGATTAGTGCCGGGCCTGGAATCGCCCACGGCGGTGCCGATTGTGCCGCTCGGCTGCGCGCTGCTGACCTGGTTCTACTACCACTATCACGGCGTGAAAGAGAATGGCGCGATCGGGTATTTGAAGCATTTTATCGGCCCGCAGGAGGGCCTGCCCCTGCCGTTGCGGATTTTTCTGCCGATTTTGCTGCTGCCGATCGAAGCCTTTAGTCATGTAGCACGGGTCATGTCGCTGACCATTCGTCTTTTCGCCAATATGTTTGCCGGCGAGATGGTCACGCTGGTGTTTTTTTCGCTCCTTCCGATCGGGGTACCGCTCGTGTTCGCGGGATTGCATATAGGAGTGTCATTCATTCAGACATATATTTTCGTGTTGTTGGCTGCGGCGTACGTAGGTGAGGCGACGGCGCAAGAACATTAGAGAGAGTCTCAGGTCCTGGTGTCAGGTCTCAGGAAATTCAGCGCCAAGGTTTCCGGTGACCTCAGACCTGGCATCTGACACATCGCTTTCAGCGTGAGGGCGCTGGCTTACTCGGGCACGGCGTCAACCACCCACTGGGGGCAATTTATTTAAGGAGAAACAAAATGCGGAAAATCCTAATGTTGCTGTTCGTGATGATGATGTTCTCCGTCCTGGCGGTCCCGGCGTTCGCGCAGGGCGGCGGAAGCGCAACTTCAACAACCAACTGGGTCGCACTAACCGCTGGATTCGCTATTGCGCTGGCGGCGGGACTGGCGGCGCAGGGCCAAGGCAAAGTGGCGTCGGCGGCGTGCGAAGCACTGGGACGTAACCCGGCGGCGCGCGCCGGAATCCAGATCGCAATGCTTCTAGGTCTGGCCTTCATCGAGTCGTTGGTGCTCTTCACGTTCGTGATGATCGCCTGGAAAGTGCAGTAATCGGAACAGTAACGGGTGCTACGGACACTAGGTTTGTGATAAAAAGCCTCTGCTTGCGCAGAGGCTTTTTTGTTAACGGAGAATCGGCGCGCCTGAGTGAGGGGCGCTGCCAGCCGCGTCCAGCCGCGTCTCTACGATAATTTTCGTGAAGGTGCTGTCGAGCACGGCTAATCGCGGAACCCACTCGTCGCAAAGTGCGCGATGCCTGGGGCACCCGCACTTCCTATGAGCTGATAGCTGAGAGCTCGTTTTTAGGTTGATTTGCGTTCGCCGTCCCAGCTGGAGGCGCGATTGTCGGGAACTTTTGACATGGCCTCGACCAGGATGCGGCGCAGGCGGTAGCGACTGTCGAGATCCATGCTGACGAACTCGAAGCCGATTTCATTGACGCGGGCGCGGCGCAGCAGAACCTCGCCACGGATTTTCTTGACGCCCAGAGAGATTTCCACGTGGGCTTCAGAGCCGACGCGGAGATTGTCGCTGCGCGTGCCCATGCCGCCGCCAAGACTCATCTCGCGCATCACAATGTTCGATTTTCCCCAGGAACTGGAAAGCGTGGCGGAGAGAGTGCGCGGCAAAATGATTCGCTCGTAGCGGCGCTGGCGGACATAGGGACATCCGTCGCCGGAGTCGAGCGGAGCGATGGCCAGTTCGCCAGCCTCAAGCCCGCTGTCAGCGAGCGCCTGGGTGCCGTAGCGGGGATCAATCTTGGAAAGCGACTGAATGGCGGCGATCCTCAATTCGCGGTGCTGGCTGTAGCCGAAGAGTTTTTTGTCTTCGACGATGGCGCGCAGAACCGGGACGGCCTCGACGTCGCGCAAACGGCCCAGTGACTCGATAGCTTTCAGTTGCACGAATGGGGGACGGTGCTGAGCTTCGCCGGCGGTGGCGAGCGCGATCAGGCTGGCACTGGCACTGCGATCCTGGCTCATGCCGATCTCGTCGATGGCTTCGGGCAGGATAAGGGAGTCGAGCAGTTCGAGCAGTTCGAGCAGGGTGCGTCCGCGGTCAGGTGCGGCGCCGTAAGCGATCTGACGAACGATGACGTCCTGATAGAAACGGTTGAACTCGCCCATGCGGGTGGGGAGCAGCTCGAGCAGCGAGGTCACGGCGAGGCGGCTCAACAGGCCGACGGTGGAGGCAGCCTGGCGGGTCTGGCCGCTGCGCAGAATATCGCGCAGATCGTCGACAGCGGGTTGTCCGAGTTCGCCAACCAGTTCGACAATGCGATCGCATTCGACGCGCTTCTGCGAGCGGAAGAAACGTTCGGCGAGGTGCTCGACGGAAGTTCTGGGAAGCTGCTGCAGGACGTTGATCAAATCCTCGGAGACCTGATCGGCGTTGATGGCTTCTTCGATCATTTCGGGCAGGCGATTTTCGATGCCGACGCGGGAGCGGAGATCCTGCACCAGAGCAGGCCGCTGGCGGGCTACGCTTTCGAGCGAGTTGCAGAGTTCAGCGACGGCTTTGTACTTTCTGCGCGAGCAGGCCTCTTGCCCGAAGCGCGCGAAAGCGGCAGCCAGCAGGCTCTGGACCTCGGTGTCGGTTTCCTTGGCCAGCCTCTCGCCGATTACGGCCAGGGCATTGGGCATGACTTCCTCGGGCGCAGTGGCGTAGAGGTCGGCGAGTTGAGCCATGCCGGTGGCGGTCTTGCGGCGGGGTTCGCCCTCTTTGGCGTTGATTCCGCTGCAGTAACTGGAGAGAATCTTAGCGGCCATGTCATGATCGTCGCGCTCAAAAAGGAGCTCGACGAACTGACGAATATTGCGGGGCGGCACGCAGGCGGCTTCGCTCGAGAGCAGAACGCTCTTCTTGCCGGCTTCGGGAATCTCAGCCCAGAACATTCGGTCGAGAATGTCGGCGTGGGACTCGATCAGGATGCCGGCCTTGGACATCTTATCTTCCTGGACGCGCAGGATCTGGCGCAGCGTGTCCATTTGCCGGCTCATGTGTTCCATCATGTCGTGGACGGCGTTGACCTTGACGTCGCCGCGTTGATAGCGGTCGAGAGCGAATTTGATGGCCATGCTCTCGGCGGCCTTCATCAGAAGCGGGGTGTCGTTGCCGCTGTCGGGGCTGTTCTTGGCAGTTTGCGCGGCCAGACCTTCGAGCAAGTGGGCGAGATTGACCTTGGCGCCTTGGGGAGCCTTGCCGAGCTCGACCTTGAGATTTTCCTGGGAAGCGTTGGGATCCTGCATCGCCTGGCCAAAATGGGTGAGCAGACGAATGGTCTGGATGACTTCCTCTTCCTGTAAGGGAACAACGCCACCGCCCCACGCTGCGGATGACGTTCCAGACGACGCTTCGCCCGAGCCCGTGCCGATTCCGGCGGGAACGGGCACGGTGGGGACGCTGCCGAGGGGCGCGCCTCCGGCTGTGCCGGAGCCGTCGCCGGTGGCTCCCTGGGCGGCGGCGATCAACTGCAGAAGTTTCTGAGGGTCGTTGAGCCACTGCTTGAATTCGGGGCCGAGCGCCTGGGCGGCCAGTTGGGCGGCGATGGAGTATTCGCCGGTGGCGGGATCGGCGGCGACGAACCTGACCTCATTGATGCGGATGGAGGAATCCTTGTTATCGCCAAGGGTTTCTTTAATCTGCTTCGCAAAATCCTGCGCTTTGGATCCGCCCATGGCAAAGGCGCGGACCAGGCGGGTAAAGTCGTCGATCGTGACTTTGTTCGAGAACAGGATGCTGGAGAGCCCAGCGGCGGTCAGCAACTGCGCGAAGCTGCGTTCGGCCTGTCCGGCTTCGAGGGGAATGCCATCGAGAAGAAGTTTGTCTTCGGAAACGCCGAGCAGAAATCCAGTGTCACCGCCCTTGGGCAGTGCCTGTTGGAGTTCGCCCCAGGCGGTCTGGAACTGTCCCTCGGTGCGCTTATGGTTCACTCCGTACAGCCGAGTGTACTTGATCAAAATATTGAGGCTGTGAAGGAAAGACCGAGCAGACGCGCTGCGACCGGCGTCGGTTGGAGCGGCGTTAGCGATAGCAGCCTCCTCTTCTCGGTGACTGAAGCGTTGGTAATTAAGACTAAGCGGGAAAGTGACCTAATGCACGATTACGGAGGTAATTGAACCGAACCAGGCGAAGTCCAAGTGTTACACGAAAGAACAGGTCCCTTGGGATACGCGCTACACTAATGGCGCAAACGCAGTTGCCAATATCCAGTACGCAGATGAAGATCGACGTGCTTTTTTTCGGAGCTTTGAAGGACCTGCTGGGACGCTCGGGCGAGACCGTCGACCTGCCGGAAGGGGCGCGGGCTCGGGAAGTGCTCTTTCACTATGCGCGAGAAGCTCCGCGGTTTGAAGCGATGGTGCCGTCGCTGGCGATTTCGGTGAATCAGGAATATTCGGGAGCGGACCGCGCCCTGCGCGAGGGCGATGAAGTGGCGCTATTGCCTCCCGTGAGCGGCGGATCGGCGGAGGGCGACAAAGAATCTGGCCAAGTACGGGGCGAAGTCCGAATTGTCCGCGAGCGAATTGATACGGAGGCTTTGGTCGCGCGGTTGAAGCGGCCGACGGACGGCGCGGCGGTGATTTTTGATGGCGTGGTGCGGGATAACACGCGTGGGCGGCGGACACTCTATCTGGATTATGAAGCGTACGAAACGATGGCCATAAAACAGATGGAATCTCTGGCGGTGGAGGCGCGGTCGCGTTTTGCGGTACGCGGAGTATCGATCGTCCATCGGCTGGGACGGCTGGAGATTGGAGAAACGAGCGTGCTCATCGTGGTGGCTGCGGCCCACCGGGGCGCCGCGTTTGAGGCCTGCCGCTGGATCATTGACACGTTGAAGAAGACGGTGCCGATCTGGAAGAGAGAATACTTTGAAGATGGAGCGGTGTGGGCGGATGGCGAGGCGTTCCCAGAAGAAATTCGTTTGCCGGGAGGCACAGCGGGGGAGCGGCCTGCATCATAAGTGATTGAATCATTTAGTTATTGAGGCATGGAATCATTGAAACTCTGGAATCTTGCCATGAATCGCTGCCCACAGGTTTTATTCGTCTTCCTCTTGATCGTCTGTTCTGCTCCGTTGCTGGCAGAAGAGCCGGAAACCACGATCAAAGTTGACGTGAAGCTGGTCAACGTGTTCGTGACGGTGACGGATGCGCACGGTGCTCCGGTGCCGAACCTGACGAAGGAAAATTTTTTGCTGAAGGAAGACGGCAAAGAGCAGAAGATCGCAATCTTCAGCAAGGAGTCGGCGCTTCCCCTGTCGATTGCGCTGGATGTGGATACGAGCCTGAGCACCAGAAAAGATCTGCCGCTGGAGTTGACATCGGCGCGCAAGTTTGCCCACACGATTGTGCGGCCGCAGGATGGCTTGGCAGTGTATAAGTTCAGCGAGACCGTGAGCCTGATGGTGCCGTTCACCTCCGATTTGAAAAAGATCGACGCCGGTATCGAGCGGGAACGCAATGGCGCGGCGACGGCGCTTTACGACGCGGTGTATCTGGGGTCGCAAGCACTGAGCCGGCGGGAGGGAAGAAAAGTGATGGTGGTGATCACCGATGGCGGTGACACAATGAGCCAGGTGAACTACAGAGAAGCGTTGCGCGCCGCCCAGGAGGCAGAGGCAATTATTTACAGCATCATTATTGTGCCGATCGAAGCCGACGCGGGACGCGACACGGGAGGCGAGCACGCGCTGATTCAAATCTCGTCGGATACGGGCGGCAAGTATTATTACGCCACGTCGTCGGCGCAATTAGACGATGCCTTCCAGAAGATCAGCGACGAACTGCGGACCCAGTATCTGCTGGCATATTATCCGTCGCAGCGCTATTCGAATTCGGACTTCCGCCAACTGAAGGTGGATCTGACAAACGCGCCGGCGGGCGGCCCTTATCAGTCGCACTATCGCACCGGGTACTACACGCACAAGGCGACGTTCTGAGTCAGGCTGCGAGCTCCGAGCTGCGAGCTACGGGAACTCGGTTTGCTCGATCGCTCGTGGCTCGAAGCTCAGCGGGACGGGATTAGCCCCCTAACAATAAGGTAGACATCGCGCCGGGGACGTGGGCGCATCTAGTAAACTGTTCTATTCCATTTGCTGTAGAAATAAGGATCCTTAGACGCGGAATCGCTTCCAGGTTCTACTTGAGGTTCTGCCCCCAGGAGAGTGGCACTTTGTTCGATTGCCTTGGCTCGCATGTTCGTCGTTCTCTGTTCATCCGCATTGGCCTATTGCTCCTCGTTTCGCTCGCTGCCGCGCTCACCATTCCATTGCAGGCGCAGGAAATTACCACCGAATCTCCGACGGCCGGCACCATTCAAGGTACGGTTCGCGATAACGACGGCAACCCTGTCGTCGGGGCGCGGGTTTTGTACAGCTCGCGCGTCACCGACACCAGCGGCGTGACGCGTACCCAAAGCGACGGCACATATGTTTCCGAACCGCTGCCGCCGGGCCCTTATGTGGTGCGGGTGGAAGGCCTGGACATGGCTCCAGTCGAGAGCAGTGTGACCGTGGTATTGGGAACGGTCAAGCACGATTTCAAGCTGGAATGGATCAATCCGGGCCCGATGCGCCTGGAGAGTACCTTTGATGGCGATGCGCCCGACAAACAGCCGCTTGCCGGGCGGAACTATCTGAGTCCGGGAATGATTGAGCCCGGTGTGCAGGTGGTGGATGGAACAATTTTAGCGCCGGGCAAAAGTGGGATCCAATCGCTCTCCATCGACAGCCAGTGGGGACGAACCACGCACTACGACCTGGATGAGGTCGAGACGATGGATGAGACCAAGGGCGCGGCCACGTTGAACCTGCCGGCGAAAGCGGTGCGCGAAGTAATCGTGTCGCGGGTGACGCCGGATTTGTTTCAGTCACTGAACGCAACCGGCGCGGTGCGGATTACGACACGCTCGGGTGGAGATGCGTGGCACGGCAATCTGTTTGGAAATCTGGAAGATCAGATCTTCGGCCTGGCCGGGTTTCCGCCGGGGAACTCGGATTACAGCCGGCAGCAGTTTGGATTTGGAGCGGGCGGCGCAGTGATCAAGGACAAGGCGTTTCTATTCGTCGGCGGAGAACGCACCAAGCAGGATGGTTTTTTGCCGATGACAACCGGGGATTTGATTTTGCCCTCGGATTCCGGATCCCCGGCGTTCAACGAAACCAGCCCCCAGAGCGCATATTTTCGCGAGAACATGCTGACGGCGCGGTTGGATTACAACTTCAACGACAACATGAAGGGATTTGTCCGCTTCACCTACGACAACGCGAATGAGATCGGGCCATCGAACAGCCTGTCGAATTTCCGCAATCAGTTGAACGTCCCGGCCTGGGTTTTCGGGCTGGATTGGAACCACGGACGGTTCGTGAACAGCGCGCGCTTCGGCTATCAGAAGATGGTGAACGCGATCAATCCCGCGCTGAGCGATTCGACGATTGTGCCGGGTGCTCCGCTCCTCCACATGCAGATTGGGCCGCTGGCCCTGGGGCCGAGCGTGGCAGGTCCGCGGCAGACGATTCAGCGCGACCTTTTCGGGCGCTACGACAGCAGCACGATCTATCGCGTCTATCACACGATACGCTTCGGAGGAGCGATCCATCGCATCGTGCAGGGCGATTTCTTTGCGCCGATGAGTTATGCGTCGGTAACCAGTTCGGACGGGCTGGACACAATCAACGCCGTTAATGGGAACCCCCTGCTGGTGCCGCTTTACCCAGGCGATCCCCGCGGAGCTGCAGATAACCCGTTGAACTATCCGGTGGGCACGGTCACGATCTACAACGGCCTCGGAAATTTCAGCGAGCACTCGGCGTTCAACCGGTCGACCGGCGGACACTACGACACGCGGCTCGAGGGGTACGTGGGCGACACCTTCAATCTGATTCCGAACCTGAACATCAGCTTCGGAGTGAATTATGTGCGGGACACCGGGCGCACGGACAGCGACCTGGCGCCGGTGCCCTGCTCTGCAATCAACACCAAGATCGTGACGACTCCGATATGCACCAGCGGTTTGATTCTTGATCAATTCGGTTTGCTTCCGTACGTTGGTCCCACTGCGTACCAGCCACTGGGCCAGAGGATAACCCAGCCAAATTTTAATTTTGCTCCGCAAGTAGGCTTGGCTTGGGATCCGGGACACAACGGGAGGATGGTGGTGCGGGCGAGCGGCGGACTTTTCTATGACAATTTCCTGCTGCAGAATCTGTATCAGGATCGCGTCAACCGCTTGTCGAACGGGCAATACAACCATAGCGTGACGTTGTGTCCGACGGGATCGATGCTGTTTCCGGACGGATCGGTGGTGAGTTCGGTGGATCATCTGAACATCGCGACACAGATTTGCGGGCAGCCGATTGGAAGCGTCGCGACGGCAATTCAGGATCTGCAGTCGCAGTTTACGGCGGCGCAGTCGGCGGTGACGGGCGGCCCGAACGTTTACTCGCTGGCGAACAGCATAGCGGATTTCGGGGGCATGCTGGCCCCCGGTTTCAAAACGCCCCGGATGGTGCACATCTCGGGCGGAATTCAGAAACAGATCGGGCAGCGAAGCGTGTTCTCCGCCGATTATGTGCGCGAGATCGGCACGCAGTTTCCGCTGGGCATTGACACCAATCACGTGGGAGACGTGGGCTACATGACGGACGGTGACAATCCAACCAACCCCATACTCAACACCTATGCGGCAGAGTTGTCGGCGATCAATACGACGTTGGCATCGCACCCAGCGTCGGCCACATGCCCGCAGGCAACGTTCGCGGGCAGTAGTTCCCAGGCTTCTGTGAATTGCTATCTGTCCAACGTGCCGGGAGCGAGCATCACGGATTTCGCGCGCAACGGTCTGGATTCGTCGAACGCATTCTGCGGACCGTTTCCGTGTTCGGTCTTAAGGAAGGTAAGCTCGGCCGGTCAGCCGCAGCAGGCGGCGTTCGGCGGAGCCAATCCGGCGGTAGGATCGAACGTTATGTACTTTCCGAGCGGCCAGTCGCTTTATACGGGCTTCCAGTTGACGTACCACACGGTCGGGGCAGACAACCCGGCGCGGCGCGTGCGGCGGCTCGAGACGACGATTTACTATACCTTCTCCAAATATAAGAGCAACATCGCGGAGCCGAATGGCAGCGGTGGGGATTATTCGGTGCTGAACGCGGCGGAAAATTATGACCGTCCCCACCGGGGATATTGGGGCGACTCGGGGCTGGGCCGGTCGAGCCAGCTTACCTTGAATCCCACCTTGGATTTTCAGCACGGACTGCGGCTGTCGTGGATCACGCAGCTGGCCTCGCCGCTTCCGCTGACTGCGTCTGTTCCGCAGCAGAACGGTGGCGGAGTGGCCGGGGAGATCTTCCGCAGCGACGAGACTGGCGACGGCACCGTGGGCGACCTTTTGCCGGGAACATACATTGGAAGCACGGGAAAATACTCGACCAACAATGTGACCAAGGCCGTTCAATATTACAACGCCAACTACGCCGGAAAGTTGACGCCGGCGGGTGAAGCGTTGGCCAACGCCGGTCTGTTTACCGGGCAGCAACTGGTGGCGCTGGGCGCTTACTCGCCTCTAATTCAAACGCTGCCGGGTAATTATGCGACCGCCAGATGGCTGAGGACGATGAATCTGCGGCTGACTCGGCCGTTCCAAGTTAGGGAGCGGGTGATGCTCGAACCTAGCCTCTCCGTGTTCAACGTTTTCAACTGGGCTAACTTCGGAGGCGCGGGGAACCAGTTGAGCGGCGTGATGAACGGGGCGCCGGGCAGTTCGCTGAATAACTCGAGTATAGCGGGCTATTGCGGCAGTTCAACCAGCTACTGCACCTCGCGGCTGGACCGGGTTCTGCCCGGTTCGGGTACATACGCGGTCGGAGCTCCGCGCCAACTGGAATTCGGATTGCGGATCACGTTCTAGAGCTGGCTCAAGAGACCATCACTGTGATTTTCACAGCAGCGCCGGCGATCAAGCCGCACGTGCCGGTCGTTCGCGAATGGGGACCGCTTGCGCACGGAACCCTTTCACGGCCGCGATGCCAAGCACGATGAAGAGTGCCATAACCACAACCTGCGTGACCACGAGCCGCGGTTCCGACCCCTTCGGCGCCAGCGCGTGCAGGGATGGAACCTTTTCGAAAAGCTGCACCACCAGCACGAGGACGTTAAAGTAGAGGGCAACCACCGCGCTGATCACATAGGTCCGCCGCCAGCCGCCGGCGAGGTGACGGCTGTAAAGTGCGCCGATCGCAAGCCCCAGCGCCACCAGCGACAGGGCGCCGATCACGTAGGACGGCTTAAAACCCTCGAAGGGGAAGAAGAATCCGGTGACGCTCGTGGCTACGGTCGTGATCAGAAAGATCGCCGTCCAGCCGTCGAGTCGCTTTCCGGCGAGTAGGCCGAACGCGACCACGAATCCCGACAAAAATCCCCACCAGACTGACCACGACGTGGACAAAAGTGAGCGTGGTCACATCGAAAATCACAACTGCCGCCTCCAGATTCCGAAGATATTACGATACTGCCGCAGAGATTCTACACCCGAGACCGATACCGACATGCGTTTAAAGACGGGTGGGTGGAAGGAGAGGAAAATTTAGCAATCTTCTCCTGTGCAGTCAGGGGAGGGCGAGCATCCAAACCCGTAGGGGCCCGTTTTCCTTTTTCCCGATGCGCCATTATAATCGCCGTTCACCGTAATCCTGTGTAAGTGTTGACGTATAGAGTGTCCCCGACCAGGAGGGTGCATCATTCCTGGAGAGGCTGGCCCGGTCAGACCCTGGTTGCCAGTTCGATCCCGTAGTCGGTCGGTTGTGCCAATTTAGGCATTCCCCGGAGGCGCAGTAAGAAACATGGATAAACTAGTTCGCATCGCTCTGGCAGCTCTCTTTCTTCTCGGCATCGCTTCCGCCCAAAACATTCCCCAAATCGAGGTATTCGGCGGCTACTCGTATCTCAACTTTGATCTGCCGGCGAATCCGAGCACCGGTACGACCTCGCAGCGGCTGACTATGAACGGCTGGGATATCTCCGCCGCTGTCCGCGTGTTTCGTCACATTTCCATCGAGGGCGATTTCAGCGGCCACTCACTTAGCGATTGCACTGGTATTACGACATTGAAATGCAGCGATTTCTCTTACATGGGCGGCCCACGCTGGGAGCATGCCATGCACTCGGGTAAAATCACCGCCTTTGTACACGGCCTGGTTGGTCAGGACAGCGCGACTCTTCCTGGACCCTCGGGAGTTTCCGTATCAGATTCGTCGGTGGCGGTCGCCGCCGGTGCTGGCCTTGACTATTGGATCTATCACAACAAGCTCGGAGTGCAGTTGGGTCCGTTCGACTATTTCTATACCCGCCACCTGAACGAAGACGCCGTGCCCAGCCAAAACAACGTTCGCGTCGCTGCCGGAGTCGTTTACAGGTTTGGCGGTGAAACCCCTGCAGCTGAACCCGCGCCCAGAGCCAAGAGTTCTCAGAGTTCGCATAAGGGCAAGAATATTCCTGCTGCGGGTCAACCCGCGACTGTGGCCGCAACTCAGTCTGCTCAGACAACAGTGGTGGGAATACCGGGACACGGGATGCCGATCCCTGCGCTCGGACTCGCGGTCGGTCCGCAGGAATTCGACGGAGCCAAGATTCTGGAGATCGTGCCGGGAGGTGTAGCCGAGATGTCATCCTTGAAGGTGGGCGATCTGATCAAATCAGTGGATGGCAAGCCAGTGAAGACGCCGATGGAACTGGCGGCTGAGCTGTCGGACAAGACCGGGAAAGTGCGCATCGGCATTCTGCGCGGCGACTTTGCCACGGAGGTTTTAGTCCTGATAGGCCACTGAACACTCTGATGACCGCAATAGCATTGTCATCCTGAGCGAAGCCTAAACCGGACATTTCACTTGCTTAGAAAAGCGGACATTTTAATTTGCTACCAACAGACGCAGCGTTTTTCACAGCCTCAGGGGCGGGGGAGTGAAGACGAAGGAGGCCGATCAGTCGTGCTAGTGGAGCGACGGGCGTCCCGCCCGTCCAGCTCACTGCTGAAGACGCGGCAAGCCGCGTCTCTGCCGGGGCGTTGAGGGGTCCGATGCGGCGATGTACACTTAATGAATCCGTACTGCGCCCGTAGCTCAGCTGGATAGAGCGGCAGCCTCCGGAGCTGTAGGTCGGGAGTTCGAATCTCTCCGGGCGCACCAATTTATCCTTCGACCGTCGCCATCGAGCCTCGCTTGCGCTTATTCGCTTGCAGAATCTTCTTGCGCAGCCGCAGAGATTTCGGCGTGACCTCGGCGAACTCATCTTCGGCTATAAATTCAATAGCCTGCTCGAGATTCAGATTGCGGTAAGGCACCAGCCGGATGGCTATGTCGGAAGTCGATGCCCGCATGTTGGTGAGCTTCTTCTCGCGCACAATATTGACGTCGAGATCCGTATCCTTGGCGTTCTCGCCAATGATCATGCCCTCGTAAACGTCGATGCCGGGCCCGACGAAGAGCGTGCCGCGCTCCTGCAGATTGTAGAGGGCGTGCGAGGTCGTAAGGCCGGGACGGTCGGCAATCAGCGCGCCCGTGGGACGATGCGGAATCTCTCCCTGCCACTCGATGTATCCGGCAAAGAGCGCGTTCATCACGATGGTGCCGCGCGTGTCCGTGAGCAGTGTGCTGCGCAGTCCGATCAGTCCGCGACTGGGCACGCGAAATTCGACGCGCACGCGGCCATACCCGTGATTGTGCATGTTGGCAACTTCGCCTTTGCGCGACCCGACGTGCTCCATGACTACGCCCACGAATTCTTCGGGGATATCGACGGTGAGGTGTTCGACCGGCTCCATCAGCTTGCCGTCGATGTGCTTGGTGACGATCTCGGGCTTGCCAACCATCAGCTCGTAACCTTCGCGGCGCATCATCTCGATCAAAATCGAGAGCTGCAGCTCGCCGCGGCCGAGCACCTTGAACGAGTCGGTGCTGCCGGTCTCTTCCATACGCAGAGAGACGTTGGTGAGCAGCTCTTTTTCCAGGCGCTCGCGCAGGTTGCGCGAAGTGACGTAACTGCCTTCACGTCCGCAAAACGGAGAAGTGTTGATAGTGAACAGCATCGCAATCGTAGGCTCATCGATGACGATCGGCGGAAGCGGCGCGGGATTCTCCGCGCTGGTAATGGTTTCGCCAATGGTGATGCCTTCGACCCCGGCGACGGCGATGATGTCGCCGAGCGATGTTTCCGTAATGTCGGTGCGCTTGAGGCCGGAGAAGCTGAAGAGCTTGGTGATCTTTGTTTTGTGAAATGAGCCGTCGCGCTTGGCGATGGCCACGTCTTCGCCAGTCTTCATGGTCCCGGAAAAAACGCGGGCAATGGCCAGTCGGCCAAGATAGTCGCTGTAATCGAGATTCGCGACCAGGATTTGCAGCGGCCCGTCTTTGTCCCCCTGCGGCGCAGGAATCGTATCGACGATGGCTTCAAACAGAAGACGCAGACCTTCGCCCGCCGCTCCCTGATGCACAGCAGCCGTTCCCGCCTTGGCGTTCGCATAGAGGACAGGGAAATCAAGCTGCTCTTCCTTGGCGTCAAGATCGATAAAAAGGTCGTAAACCTCGTTGAGAACCGCCTGCGGACGAGCGTCGGGCCGGTCGATTTTATTGATGACAAGGATCGGCTTGAGGTTAGCTTCAAGCGCCTTGCTGAGCACGTAACGCGTCTGCGGCAGCGGGCCTTCGCTGGCATCGACCAGCAGCATGACGCCATCCACCATCTGGAGCGCGCGCTCCACCTCGCCGCCAAAATCGGAGTGGCCGGGCGTATCCACAATATTGATTTTTGTGCCGGCGTAAAACACGGCGGTGTTTTTAGCAAGAATAGTGATGCCGCGCTCGCGTTCCAGATCGTTCGAGTCCATGACGCGCTCGGCGACGGTCTCGTTGTCGCGGAAAGTGCCGCTCTGGCGAAGCATGGCGTCAACCAGCGTGGTCTTGCCGTGATCCACGTGGGCAATGATGGCGATGTTGCGAATACTCGGATTCAGATCGAAAAGTCCTCAGGACTGCGAATTGGGCTTACTACTACTTTACTATGGCGGATGGTTTTGGCGGTTGAGGGTTACGTTTTATGGTTTGTCATCCCGAACGAAGTGAAGGATCTGCAGTCCGCCGCCGGTCGAGAAAATCTATGCCTCGGCGGATTTTGGTGGCGCAGCGCGCTTCAGGGCGGCGGAAAGACCCAACCCTCTCCACAAACGGGAAAGGCACGACTTCAGTTGTAATAGCCATGACTTGACCTTGCACATCAAGCTGTCGGACGGGGTCGCTCCCATCAGACCGTAGCAGGGGTTTTGAGCGTAATGGCCAAAGGGCGAACAAACGGCGCATCGCGTTCGGAAAAGCTTGGAAGAGGAGGAACTGTTAGTGAGATAAGCGAAACCTCTTATTATCATCCAGCGGGTGCAAATCCCGACTGATCAAAGTCGAGCAGACAGGTCAGTAGTGAGTCTTGCCATTCACCGGGCGACTGGTGGGTGCGAAGCGTAGACAGTATGAGTCGGGTGGTGAATAAATTTCTTGGGTCCGAGCAGCTTGTAGACTTAAGTAGCTCGGCATTTCATGCGTCCAAACAATAGCTCGCGCTTGTGCCAAGTCTTCCTTCTATTCGCTGGCGTCATGTTCCTGTCGTGCGGTCTTTGTCACGCTCAAGATGCAAACAAGGCTGCTCAGCTCCCTGACGCTCCGAAGCCGAGCACGCCCGAGCCAAAGAGTTTCTTCGCGCGCTGGGCAGAATTTTATCGGCAGGACTGGTCGCCGCCCGCTTCCTCGACTGCTTCCTCACCCCCTCCAGCACATCGCGGCCTTCCATCGCCGCTCGATTCGCCGCCGTTTCCTAACTCTGATTGGTCGTACGGTGGTTCGCCCGTCATCGGCGAGCCGGATACCAACAGCTATCCGCTGATGACCGCGATCGATGGAGCGACCAGCCGCTCCAAGCTCTCTGGATGGATCGCTCCCACGCTCAACTTCAGCACCTCAACAAAAAGCAATGCGCCCGAGGCGAACGATGTTTACTCCAATCGTTTTGAGCTGAACCAATTCGTCCTTTACGCCGAGCGTCTGCCCGATTCCGTGCAACAGAGTCACGTCGATTGGGGATACCACTTGACCATCCTCTACGGCACGGATTATCGCTACACCACCGGGAAGGGCTACGGGAGCAGCCAGTTGCTGGACGATCATCATCAATACGGCTTTGATCCGACGCTGGAATATGTCGATCTTTACATTCCGCAGGTCGCGCAGGGGATGAATCTAAGGCTGGGCCGTTTCATCTCCGTGCCTGGGATCGAAGCTCAGTTGGCGCCGCAAAACTACATCTTCAGTCACTCGGTGCTGTATGCGATTGATCCTTTTACCGACACAGGATTGATGGCGACAGTGAAGCTGAACGACCAGTGGCTGGTGCAACTCGGAATTACCGCTGGCCAGGACGTCGCCCCGTGGACGCCGGATGCGAAGCCCTCCGGCACGGCTTGCGTGAGCTATACAACCGCTTCTGTGAACGACAATCTCTACGTCTGCGCTAACGGCATCAACGACGGCAAGTACGCTTACAACAATCTGCAGCAGTACGATGCTACCTGGTATCACAAATTTTCAAAGACGGTGCATATGGCAACCGAGTCCTGGTACATGTATGAGCGTGACGTGCCCGCGCTCGGGGGCCCAATTCAGCCGGAACTCGGCGCGAATCCCGCCTACTGCCTGACGGGCGAGGAGCGGTGTACTGCTCCGGAATACGCGGCGGTCAATTTTCTGCAGAAGGAACTGTCGGTGCATGACTTCCTGTCGTTTCGCAGCGACTTTCTCGACGATAAGAAGGGCCAGCGAACGGGCTATGCGACGAAATATTCAGAGAACACGATCATGTGGTGTCATTGGATCGGGTCGACTGTCCAGCTGCGTCCGGAGTTGCGCTTCGAGCGTGCCTGGGATCAGAAGGCCTACGACAACGGCCGACGGCAGAATCAGCTTACGGTGGCTAGCGATCTGATTTTTCACTTTTGACGAGGCCGACACTAGCGGCGGGCAGGTTCAACCAACTCCGCGCCGATTTCCGGAGTGGCTTCGGCCCGCGTTCGCAGCCGGTACCAGAACACAATCGCGATCAGAGAGAACAGAAAGATGATGGTCGAGATGGCGTTGATCTCTGGAGTGATGCCGCGGCGGAGGCGTCCCCAGATTTCGAGCGGGAGCGTGTTGTCGCGGCCGATCAGGAAGAAGCTGACGGCGATTTCGTCCACCGATAGGGTGAAGATCAGGAGGGCCGCTCCGATGATGGAGAGCTTGAGATTGGGAACCGTGATGCGCCAGAAAGTCTGCCAGTAGTTGGCGCCGAGATCGAGCGAAGCTTCTTCCTGCGCGCGATTTAGTTTCTGCAGTCCGGCGAAAACTTCGGTGGTGGCTACGGAGATTAGCGCGGTGCCGTGTCCGAGGACGATGGTGACCAGGCTTAGTTTTACTTCGGCTACGCGGAAAAGCATCAGCAGCGAGAGGCCGGTGATGATGCCGGGCAGAATCAGCGGTAGAAGGACCAGACGGCGGAAAAGAGCCTTGCCGGGAAATTGCGCGCGATCGAGCGCTAGCGCAGCGGGGATTCCGAAGACGAGAGCGATTAGCATGGCCGCGAAGGCCACCAGCAGGCTGTTTAAGACTGAATCCCAGATGGGACCATCGTTGAACAGAATGCGATACCAGTTTAGGGTTAGGTCGCGCGGGGGGAAGCCTCCTACGCCTTGTCCGTTGAAGGAATAGAGGATGAGGATGACGATGGGGAGATAGAGGAAGGCGAAGACGGCGAGCGCATGGACGGTCAGCCAGCTTGGCCCTTGGAGTGACGCGCGTTTCATATTGCTGCACCGCGGAAATCCAGGGGAAAGTCAAACCACCGTGGGCTACATGGTCGTGGAATCCCACCCTTGCGCAAAGGACGCGCAAGGATCGAGCACCCGGCTTCTGGGGAGCGGCGCGCGGTCACTGGAAACTCCACTTCTTCTCTAGACGCTCGGAGAAAAAGATCAGACCTAACACGAGCACTAGCATGCAGAGCGAGATGGCAGCGCCGAGCGGCCAGTTGTAGGCGGCTCCGAAGAGGCTGACCACAATGTTCGAGATCATGATGCCGCTCGGACCGCCTAGCAGGAGCGGCGCTAGAAAGTCTCCCAGGCTTAGCACGAAGGCGAAGGTTGCTCCGGCCAGGACTCCGGGAATCGAGAGCGGGTAGATCACGCGCCAGAAAGTTTGCGCGGGCGTGGCTCCGAGATCGTGCGAGGCTTCGACCAGGTTGCGGGGAATGTGTTCGAGCGATGCGTAGATCGGCAGGAACGTAAAGGGAGTATAGATGTGCGTCAATGTAAGTACGACGGCGAACGGGCTGTAGAGCAGGAAGGCGAGCGGATGGCGAGTGAGATGTACATATTGCAGCAGCGTGTTCAGGACACCGTCGGTGCCTAGAATCGTCTTCCATGCGTAGGCTCGCACCAAGTAACTCACCCACAGCGGAATGATTACGAGTTGATAGTAGAGGTCTTTTCTTCCTCCGGCGTGGAACGAGAGGAAGTAGGCGAGCGGGTAGCCGAGCAGCATGGAGAAGAACATCACACGAGCGGCGATCCACATCGAACGCAGCAACGTCTCCCAGTAAACGCGCTTGGTCAGGAGTTCTTTGTAGTTGTCGAGGTTCCAGGAATGCACGATGGCTTGCGATTCGGAGACTGACCAGAAGCTGTAGCAAAACATCAGCAGGTAGGGCAACAGCAGAAACACGACGACCCAAAGCAGCGGCGGGGCAGTGATCGCGGTGCGGTAGGCGCGAGAGAACATTAGTGCCGCTCCTCAAAACTAGTTGCGCGAACCGGGATGGCGTCGGCGGCGGGGAATTCGAACTCCAGCGGGGATTCGGAATTTCGCAGATCGCGGCTGGCGGTGCGGATGGTCAGGATCAGCCCGCCTTCAGATTCGACACGCAGCAAATCGGTGGCGCCATGGAATGCCTGGTCGCGAAGCTTGGCGCGAAAGCGAATTGTGGAACGGTCTGAGTCAGAAGCGGCGGTCGCCGGGCGAATGCACTCCGGACGCAGCGAGAAAAGCGTCGCACCATCGGGATGCGACGTGGGCCATTGCAGAGCGCCGCAGGTGGCCGTCCCGTGGCGAATGTCGGCTTGCAATAAATTTGTGTGTCCGATGAATTGCGCGGTGTAGGAGGTCGCGGGCCGATTGTAAATTTCGCGCGGGCTGGCGACCTGCTCGAGTTCTCCGGAGCGCAGCAACGCAATGCGATCGGACATCACCATCGCTTCCTCCTGGTCGTGCGTGACAAAAATGAAAGTGATGCCTACTTCGCGCTGCAGCGCTTTGAGTTCGACCTGCATCTGGCGGCGCAGGTTGGCGTCGAGAGCGGAGAGCGGTTCATCGAGCAACAGCAGGCGCGGGCGGTTGACCAGCGCGCGGGCGAGGGCGATGCGTTGTTGCTGTCCGCCGCTGATCTTCGAGGGCTTCGATTTGGCGTAGGCGGACATCTTGACCTTGGCCAGCGCTTCGGTCACGCGCGACGCAATTTCCGCGGCGGGACGTTTGGCGACGGTTAAACCATAGCCGACGTTTTGTTCGACGGTCATGTGCGGGAAGAGTGCATAGCTCTGAAAGACAGTATTCACGCGGCGGCGATAGGCAGGCTCGGTGTCCAGACGCTCGCCCGACATCCAGACTTCTCCGGAAGTAGACTGCTCGAAACCAGCGATAATTCGTAACAGCGTGGTTTTTCCCGAGCCGCTCTCGCCGAGGATGGTGAGGAATTCACCTTCCGCAATTTCCAGGGAGATGTCTCGCAAGACGATGTTTTTTCCGAAATGCTTGGCTACATTGCGGATGGAAAGAAGGGATGCGGGACTGGGTTGACTGCTGGTTGCGATCGCGGTTTGTGACGTCGTTGCCATGGCTGTCGTTTCGGGCGCTGCTCAGGCTCGCGGACAGGAGTGTCCGCGCCACACTTGACTTGCCACACTGGCTACTGGGTGGCTTTTACTTCGTTCCAGATCTCGTTGTACTTGGCGCGGCGCGGGACATTCTGCCAGAAATAAAGCCGCTTCTGGTAATTGTCTACGTCGTCGAGGTGCAGGTTCTTCACTTCTTCCGGCGTCATGTACCGCGCCGCGTGCGGATTTGCCGGCGTGTATCCGGTGACGTCCGTGACTTGTTTCTGCGTCTGGGATTGAATCATGAACTCGAGAAACTTGTAGGCGAGATCCTTGTTCTCGCTGCCGGCGGTGATCATGAGGTGATCGATCCAGCCGGTGGTGTTTTCTTTGGGAATGGTCTCACCCACCGGGAAATTGATTTTGCGCAATTGGTTGGTCATGAGCGGCCAGCCCATGGCGATCACCAGTTCGTGGTTCTGGAAAAGGTTGGTGAGTTCACCGCCGGTGGACCACATTTTGCGAATGTTCGGCTTCAACTCCACCAGCTTCTTCTTGACCGCGTCAAGTTCTTCATCGGTCATATTATAGAGGTGAGCGGGATCGGGCTTGTCGTAGCCGAGCACCTGCGCGGCCATGTAGACGGTGGAAAGATCGTCCCACACAGAAACTTTTCCTTTCAGCTTCGGGTCCCACATGATGTTCCAGCTTTCGGGAGGCTGAGGGAATGTAGTGGTGTCGTAAAGCATCGGGTCTGGTCCCCACATGAAGGGCACGCCATAGACTCCGCCCCTTACGCGAACTAGCGGCAGCGAAGTGAGTTGCGGCGAAAGCTGGCTATAGCTGGGCAGTTTGCCCAGATCGAGCGGCTCGGCGAGACCGGAGGTCGCAATCATAGTGGCCACGTCGCTCGAGGGAGAGATTACGTCGTAGTTACCCGAACTGCCGCCGCGCAGTTTGGCAACGAGTTCGTCGCTTGAACCCATGTAAGAAGCCGAAACTTTGCAATGGTTCTGCTCTTCGAAAGCCTTGACGAAAACGGGATCGGCGTAGCCTTCCCACACCAGCAGATTCAGAGTGGGAGTTTTCTTGGCGCAGGAACCGCAGAAGAGCATGAGCACGGCCAACAACGCGAAGGTTAGTTTGCGGAACGTCTGTTGTTCTCTCACTTGTTCTTCTCCCACTCGATCGAAGCCGGTGATGCGGCCTTTCTAATTTCGGGGGCCGGGCGGGGACGCCCGGCGCTCCACCAACGACGCCATAAATTCGGCGATGCCTGCGACCCAATCCCGGCTATCAGAATGTTGGCGGGGTGTTGACCCACAACAGCCAGGTCTCGCTCCGGCCGGGATTTTTCCAGTGGTGCGGTGTGGCGCTCTCAAAATAAAAGCTGTCGCCGCGCTTCAGATGGTACTCCTCGCCGTCAAGAGTGATCTGCAACTCGCCGCGGAGTACGAAAAGAAACTCCTCGCCTTCGTGGGCGTAGGACTCGCCACTGCCGGCCTGAGGCGCGATGCGGAACAAGTGCGGCTCCATTACTTTGTTGCCCCAGGCGAGTAACTCCATGCGCACGCCGGGACCCGCTTCGAGCACTTTACGCTTGGCCGGACGCACCAATCGGGCATTCAATTCGGTCGCATCGAAAAAATCAAGGATGTTGGTGCGGTAATAGCGTGCTAGCCGGCGCAGTGTGCCGACGGAGGCACTCATCTGCGAGCGTTCGAGCGCGCTGAGGAAACCAATGGAAATTTCTACGGCGGCGGCGACTTCGGCCAGGCTGAGACCGCGCTGGGTGCGCAGGCGGCGCAGTCGAGGGCCGATCGTCGTGCTGACGATTTCGCTGGTGGAGGCAGGTTTGATGACGCCTTCGCGCTTGAGCATCTGCACGATGGCGGCAGCGTTCAGTCCGCGAACTTTGCGCAGGTAGCGCGCCTTTTTCAGCAGGCGCACGTCATCGTTGGTGTAAAGTCGATACCGGCTTTCGGTGCGCTGGGGGCGAGTGAGCCCCAGCGTCTCCCATCCGCGAATGGCGGATGGAGAAATCCCCACCATGCGAGCCACGTCACCGATTTTGAGATAAACTTGTGCGTCGCCGGACATAAGACGGTTCTAAAAGACGGTTGCCGAATGTGCTGCTGTTCGCGCCGTGGGGAATGCACTTTTCCGCTTGACAGGGAGCGGCCGAAGCGCCTAACCTTGCGCGATTATAGCAAGGTTTGTCGGGCACGCAAGTTGAATTCGGGTCGAAACAAAATTTGCCCCCACCGGATCTGGAGGATCTTCCATGCCGTTGTCGAAACCGTCCCAGATGTTTTGCTGGCTCATCGTCTTGAGTTCGGTCGTGAGTCTGTGTCTGATCTGCTCTACGATCGTGTCTGCCCAGAGCACCGGCGGCCGTATTCTCGGCCGCGTGGCCGATTCCAGCGGCGCCGTGCTGGCGGGAGTGAAAGTCACCGCGACCAACGACGCGACCGGGGCTGTGCGGAGTGTTTTGACCAATGACAGCGGAGACTACGTCCTGGTCGAAGTTCAGCCCGCTACCTATACGATTCAGTTTGAACTGGCCGGCTTTAAAAAGAACGAGCAGAAGGAAGTCAAGGTAGACGTCAACCAGGTGGTGACCCTCAATTCGGCTCTTCAGATCGGTGGCTCTCAGGAAGTTGTGGAAGTGAGCTCCGAGATCGCGCAGGTCGACACTACCAGCACGCAACTAGGGGCGGTGATCAACGAACGCTCGGTCAACGAATTGCCTCTCAACACCCGCGATACTTACCAGTTCCTGCAATTACAGCCGGGAGTTCAATCGCAGTTGGGCAGCAGCGGAAGCTTGTTTTTCGGGTCGGATGATCCGGGCTCGGTTTCGGTGAATGGCGGACGCACTCGGGCTAACAACTTCAGCGTCAATGGCGGCGACGCGAACGACATATTCGTGAATTTACCGACGATACAGCCGACTCCCGACAGCATTGCGGAATTCCGTGTCATCACCAATACCTTTGATGCGGAGTACGGGCGGAACTCTGGCTCTGTGGTTAACGTGGTCACGAAGACGGGCAGCAACGGTATGCACGGAAATGTTTATGAATATTTCCGGAATACCATCCTCGACGCCCAGGGTTTTCTCAATACGACTCGTCCGCAGCTGAACCAGAACCAGTTTGGGGGAACGTTCGGTGGAGCGATAAGAAAAGACCGGACATTTTTCTTTGCGTCCTACGAAGGCAGGCGCATCCGCAGCGGGCAGCCGGGACAGCTGTTGAACGTTCCCACCACAGGGCAACGTAATGGCGACTTCTCTCAGATATTCGATCCGACCGGGACGATCAATCAGTTCACCGGAAGCATCACTGACCAGTTCGTGGCGGACGTTTTGAATGGTCGCCCCGGGTGCACAAGTGCGATCGCGGCAATTCCAAACAGTACGCTGCCCGTGGCGGGCGCAAACTGGAATCAAGTCTTCCCCACCAGCGTCATTCCGTTGGCTTGCCAGGACCCGGTTGCGGTCAGCCTGCAGCGGTTTATTCCCGCGGCGAACGAGGCCAATAGCCAAAACCAATCTGTGCCGGTCGGCACGAATAACGCAACTCAGGTTACTTTGCGTTTTGATCACAGAATCAACGACCACCAGAACTTTACCGCCTACTATTACTACAATGACGCCTATGTTCTAACACCTTACAACACGTTCGAGGACGCGGGTGCGAGCGTCCCCGGTTTCGGTAGCTTTAACAATAGCCGCAACCAGCAATATAATTTGTCGCACACGTGGACGATAAGCAATGCGCTCGTTAACGAGGCGCGCTTTGTTTACATGCGCGAGGGGCAGCTGGGATTTCTGAAGAACTCCAGTACCGGGGCGGTAACATCGTCATGCCCAGGAGCGGCGGCTACGTACTGTTTCACTGGAACATCCGATTCGCAGGCCATCCAAAGCACTTCCGGGACTAGCCCCAGTCTTGGAATTACACCTGGGCTGGCACCCGGTTTCACCGGCGTCCCCTTCGTTTCCATCGCGGGCTTTGCCTCTTTCGGTAACAACTGGGAAGGCCAGTTGCCACAGGTCGGAAACAGTTTTCAGTGGAGCGATGGTCTGACTTGGGTTAAGGGAAATCACACGATGAAGTTCGGCGTGGATGTTCGCCGTGGCCAGTTCGACCAGTTTTACTATTACAACGTCAACGGAGACTATAACTTTTACGGAACCGGAAATGACGTAATTGGTGGCGCCGATGGCGACTATTACCCGCAATACTTGCTGGGACTCGCCGATAACTATTCTCAAGGGTCGGGCCAAAGCGAGGCCATACGTACTTTTTCCATTTATCCGTTTGTACAGGATAGCTGGAAGATCCGCCCGAATCTTACCCTGAACTACGGCTTGCGCTGGGAGTTTAATACGCCTCCTACGGATGTCTCCGGGCACGTAGAAACGTTCCGCCCGGGACAGAACTCGACGATCTATCCTTGCCAGTTGAGCACGGTCAGTCAAGCCTATTTCTCGGCCTACCTGCCTGCCGGCGTGACTCCCACCTGCGCCAATACGGGCACAACCCCTACTGGACTGGTTGTTCCGGGCGATCCCGGTGTGCCTCCGGGCATGACCGCGAATTATTACCATGCTTTTGCTCCGCGAATCGGACTGTCTTATAGTCCCGACAACGGCAAGACCAGCATCCGCTCCGGATGGGGAATGTTCTACAATCCCATCGAACAATTGGTGCTGGCGCAGTTTGGCGCCGAGCCGCCGTTCGGCGGAAGCACCTTTCTCAACAACGTTTACTTCAACACTCCGTTCGTCTCCCAAAGCGGTGGTGTATCTCCCAACCCCTACAACGGCGTACTTACTCCGAAACCCGGCCAGCCGGTTGATCTGTCCGTTTTTCGCCCCATGCTCTTCTACGGCGAGTTCCAGCCAAATCTCAAAGCGCAGTACACGATTCAGTACAACTTAACCATCCAGCGACAAATCGCCAACAGTCTTATGTTGCAGGTTGGTTACGTGGGCTCCGAGGGTCATCGCCTGCTGGTCGGGCGCGATATCAATGCATCCAATCCGCAGAGTTGTCTGGATTTGTACAACATATCCCAGTACTACTCCCCGAACGGGCCGGACCCCAATCCAGCGCTTCAGACGGCGTATGGCTGCGGCCCGACCCTTGAGGATAGCCAGTGGCTCTTGCCCGCGAACACCATACCGGCCGGATATACGGTGCATTTACCATATGGCCCCACCTCGCAGGTCGGGCCGGGAAACCCCCAAGTCGATCTCGTGGGATTGCGTCCGTATTCCTCGCCCAACTGTAATCCCATGACCGGGACTGGGTGTCCGGTTGACGGCATCCCCGTCTTTACCAGCATTTTTTCGGAAGACACCGTTGCTAATTCCAACTACAACGCTCTCGAAGCCATGCTGGAAAAACGCTTTTCGCACGGCTTGCAGTTTCAGGCCTCTTATACCTGGAGCAAGTCCATGGATGAGGCCTCTACGTTTGAAGAGACTCTGAACCCGTTCAACCCGAAAGCCAGCCGCGCACTATCCCTGTTCAATTCGGCGCAGCGCTTCGTGATCAGTTACGACTGGGAACTGCCGGTTCACCACCGGAAGGGGTTTGCGGGAATGATGGTGAACGACTGGGCGCTCTCTGGAATCACCCAGTTCCAGAGCGGGTTCCCGATTCGACTGGATACGGAGGACGACTACGAACTTATTAATAGTCTGTTCTTCCTGGGAACGGAAGCGCCGAGCATGGCCGGGACACTGCAGAAGTTAAATCCGAAGCAGCCGGGCCAACTGTACCTGAACTACAACCAGTTTTCCGATCCGCCGCTGGGCCAATTCAACAATGGCACGCAGCGCAGCGTGTGCTGCGGGCCGGGGCTTGTGGACTGGGACCTCTCCGCACAAAGGAAAATCATGATTTCGGAATCGAAGTATTTCCAATTTCGCGGAGAAATTTTCAACTTGTTCAATCGCACGAATTTCTCCAACCCTGATGGCCATTACCAGGATGGTGCGGGATTGTTTGGTAAGATCACCCAGGTTGGCGACCCGCGAGTAGTACAATTTGCGTTGAAGTTTTTCTTCTAGTCCGCGGCTTTTGTCCGACGACCCGGACGGTTTCGGCCGTCCGGCCCAATCTAATGGCTACCCGGCCTGAGTCTTAATGGAGATTACGATGTACCCCGCATTGCAAAAAGAGCTCGACACGTTCGAGCGCCGTACTCCGAAGTCCGCCGAAGCGCATAAGAAGAATCTGAAGCGTCTGCCGCTGGGCGTGGCCAGCAATTATCGCGCTTACGATCCGTATCCGATCTTTGTTGCAGAAGCGTCGGGCAGCAAATTCCGCGATCTCGATGGCAACGAATACGTTGACCACAATCTATGTTTCGGCACGCTCATGGCGGGCCACTCGCATCCGGCGGTGATTAAGGCCGTCGAAAGCCGCCTGCACAAGGGCACCGCTTACGGGATGCCGCACAACATGGAGTGGGAACTGGCGGAAGAAATCTGTACGCGCTTTCCGGTGGAGATGTGCCGCTTCGGCAACAGTGGCACGGAAGCGACCATGCATACGATCCGTCTGGCGCGCGCCGCTACGGGGCGCGACAAGATCATCAAATTCGAAGGCGGTTACCACGGACTGCATGATGCGGCGCTGGTCAGCGTGAAGCCGCATCCTCCGGCGGACGATTTCGGTGACGTCAAGAATCCGAAGCCTGTTTCGGGTGGAGCAGGCGTGCCGAAGGCGAGTATCGCGAACGTGCTGGTGGCGACGTTCAATGACCTAGAAACGGTGGAGCGGCGGTTCAAGGAAAATCCGAAGGAGGTCGCGGCGATTATCCTTGAGCCGATCATGATGAACGTTGGCCTCTGTATGCCGGAGAAGGGATTTCTGGAGGGTCTGCGGGCGCTTTGCGACAAGCACGGCGCGCTGTTGATCTTCGACGAAGTCAAGACGGGAGCAAAGCTCTGCTGGGGCGGGGCGTCGGAATATTTCGGCGTGGCGCCAGACATGATCTGCCTGGCGAAGTCGATTGGCGGCGGATTTCCGCTGGCCGCTTTTGGTGCGCATAAGCGCGTCATGAATCTGATTTCGGAGCACAAGGTGTTTCACGGCGGCACTTACAACACGAATCCGATCTCGATGGCTGCGGGTATCGCGACTTTCCGCGAAGTGCTTACTCGGGCCAACTATACGCACATCGAGAACCTTAGCAACAAACTGGTCGATGGATATAGGAAGACGATCGCGGAGGTTGGATTGCAAGGTTACATCGCCAGCGCGGGAGCGAACGGCTCGCTGATGCTGTATCCGAATGAGATTCGTAACTACCGCGACTGGCTGACGGTTGACGTAGACCTGTGGCGGCATTACTGGTTCGGCATGGTGAATCGCGGCGTCATGTGCCAGCCTTACTGGTGGGACGAGCAGTGGACGATTTCCGTGCAGCACACCGAGGCTGACATCGACAAGCACCTGGCGGTATTTGCCGACGTCGCCGAGTCGCTGTCCGCCGCACAGCATGAGCGGTTGGGAGCTGTGGCAACGCATTAGTTGGATCGGGCCATCGGGTGATTGAAGATCTGAGATCCGGACGGAGTAGATGGCCCGATCACCCGATGACCCAATCATCCGATGACTTCTGATCCCAACCAGCCGCAATTGAAGCGCGTTCTCGGACGCTTTGACTTGGTGTTGCTGTTTGTCGTCGCCGTGTTTAATCTCAACGTTGTCCCGAGCATCGCGGCCAACGGGGGCGTGACCGTCTGGCTGTGGCTGATCTCGTTGCTCTTGTTTTTCTGGCCGCAGGGGATCGCGGTGATTGAACTCGCGCATCGTTACCCCGGAGAAGGCGGCGTGTATCTATGGGCCAAGGAGGTCTTCGGCGACTTTCACGGCTTTCTCTCCGGCTGGTGTTACTGGACGAATAACATGTTGTATGTGCCTACAGTGATGCTGTATTTCGTGGGGGTAACTGTCTTTGCGATGGGTCCGGGCCACGCGGCGCTCGCGGATAACAAGAATTTCGCAATGGCAGCCTCAGTGGCGCTGCTGGCGTTGCTGACGGTCCTGAACATTGTTGGACTGGGAATCGGAAAGTGGCTCAACAATCTGGGCGCCATCGGAACCTTTGTTGCGGCGGCGGTTCTGATCGGTTTGGGATTCACGGTCTGGTCGCGCTTTGGTACGAGCGTAACCGCGGCTGACTTTCGGATTCCGGCGGATCCCAGGTTTGTTCTGAATTCGTTCGGCGTAATTTGCTTCGGCTTGGTCGGACTCGAGCTTGCCTCGGTGATGGGCGACGAAATTAAGGACCCACAGAAAACACTGCCGGGCGCGGTGGCTTGGGGCGGCATCATTTCCGGTCTGCTTTATATCGGAGCTACGCTGACGCTGCTGGTTGCGGTCGGCAAGAACGATATCAGCGTGCTGCAGGGCATTGTGCAGGCGGTCAGCCATATGGCCGGCAAAGTTGGTGTGGCGTGGATTGTCACTCCGTTCGCGGTGATGCTAAGTCTTTCGATCGCAGGCATTGGCTCGGCCTGGATGGGCGGCTCAGCGCGCATTCCGTTCGTCGCCGGCCTTGATTCCTACATGCCTGCGTGGCTCGGCAAAGTTCACCCCAAATACAGGACGCCCTATGCGGCGCTGATTGTGCAGGCGATCGTCTCGCTTATATTGATAGTCATCAACTTCTACGCTTCGGGCGGCGTGCAGGAAACCTTCCAGACCATGCTTTCGCTGGCGGTGGTTCTGCAGCTGGTGCCGTTTCTATATGTGTTCGCGGCGTTGTTGAAGTTCGCTTTTGGCGGCGACTTGACCCGTGCGCGCTATAGTCGCGGCACGCTGATGGTCTCTGGATTCTGTGGTTTTGTAACTACAGCGCTCGGAATCGCGCTGGCTTTCTTTCCGGCCAAGCAGATTACCTCGGTCTGGAGGTATGAAGCGAAGATGTTCGGGTTTACGTTGTTTTTCCTGGTGCTGGCCGCGTTTTTCTTTTTTGTGTACGGGCGGTTGAAAGAGCCTGCAGCCGTTGCCATTAGATAGAAGTGATGTACGGAGGACTTATGCCTGGTGGAGTTACAACCGACGTCAAGACTTATGCGATGCTGATCAACGGTGAGTGGGTTGCGAGTAAATCGTCGAAGACCTTTTCCGTGTACGATCCCTCAACCGAAGAAGTGATCGCGCAGGTTCCGGATGCGAACGCGGACGACGTGAACCGCGCGGTTGCGGCTGCCAAGGCTGCGTTTGAAGACGGTCCTTGGGCCACCACCACCGCGCAAGAACGTGGCCGCGTTCTCTTCCGCCTCGCGGAAAAGGTGCGCCAGAACCAGCCCATGCTCGCCGAGCTCGAATGCCGTAACTCGGGCAAGCCAATTGTCGAAGCGGAGTACGACATCAACGACGTGGCTACGTGCTTCGAATACTACGGCGGGCTAGCTACAAAAGTCGTTGGCTACGTGAACCCAGTTCCGGACAACGCGATGAGCCTCTCGCTGAAGGAGCCGATGGGCGTGGCCGGGCAGATTATTCCATGGAATTACCCGTTGATGATGGCCGCGTGGAAGCTGGCTCCGGCGTTGGCCGCGGGCTGCACCTGTGTGCTCAAGCCGGCCGAGCAAACGCCGCTCACCGCGCTGCAACTGGCGAAGTGGTTCGACGAAGTTGGTTTGCCGAAGGGCGTAGTCAATGTGATTACCGGTTTTGGTGTAAGCTGCGGGTCGCCGCTGGTCAGGCATCCGGACGTTAACAAGATTGCTTTTACTGGCTCGGCCGAGGTCGGCAAGATCATTGTGAAAGAGGCTGCCGATACCGTGAAGCGCGTGACGCTCGAACTGGGTGGTAAGTCTCCCAACATCTTTTTTGCCGATGCCGATTTCGAAGCTGCCATTGACGGTGCGCTGTTCGGTGTCTTCATCAATCAGGGAGAAGTCTGCTCGGCCGGCAGCCGCATTCTGGTGCAGAAATCGATTTACTCAAAGTTTGTTGAAGCGATGGCCGAGAAGGCTAAGAAGATCAAGATTGGTCCGCCGCTTGAGCGCGAAACGAAGATGGGAGCCTTGGTGTCGAGGGAGCAATATGATCGCGTCTGCTCCTATCTTGAGATCGGGAAGAAAGAAGCCAAAGTAGCTGCCGGCGGGGGCCGTGCCGACAAGTTTGCCAAGGGTTACTATGTGCAACCTACTATTTTCTATAACGTGGATAACACCGCCCGCATCGCGCGCGAAGAAATCTTTGGACCGGTTGCAGCCGTGATTCCGTTCGACGATGAAAAAGACGCGCTGAAGATCGCGAACGACACGCCCTACGGGCTGGCCGCCGCCGTTTGGACGCGCGACATTTTCAAAGCCATGCGCGCGGTTAAGGCGTTGCGCGCGGGCATTGTTTGGGTGAACCACATGCAGCCGACTTATGTAGAAGCGCCCTGGGGCGGCTACAAGCAGTCGGGCTTCGGGCGCGAACTGGGGCCGTGGGGGATCGAGGAATATCTCGAGACCAAGCAGGTGTATATCAATCTGAATGAAGCTCCGATTGGCTGGTACTGACGTTTGCCTGGACACCCGGTTTTGGGGCGCGGCTGACAGAGGCGCGGCTAGCCGCGTTTCTACAATAAAGAACATTTGAGACGTGACATATGTCTACCATTCTATTACGCACTTCGATTCCTGGGCCGCGGTCGCAAACGCTCATGAAGCGTCGCAACGCTGCTGTTGTGCAGGCGGCCTATCACGCCACTCCGGTGTTCGTTGCCAAGGCGGAAGGAGCGGTGGTCGAAGATGTTGACGGCAACCGCCTGATTGATTTTGCGGGCGGCATCGGATGCCTGAACACCGGACATCGCGCGCCGGCTGTGGTTGACGCCGTGCGGCGTCAGCTTGATCGCTTCCTGCACACGAGTTTTAATGTGCTCCCTTACGAGAGCTACGTGGCCGTCTGCGAGAAGCTGAATGTGCTGGTGCCGGGCAAGGGGCCGAAGAAGACCATTCTGGTTAGCACGGGGGCGGAAGCAATGGAGAACGCGATCAAGATCGCGCGCTGCTACACGAAACGGCAGGCCATTATCTGCTTCGAAGACGCGTTCCATGGGCGCACTTATATGGCGATGGCGGCGACCAGTAAGACGCACCCCTACAAGGCGGGGTTTGAGCCGTTTCCAACCGAGGTTTACCGGATTCCGTATGCTTATTGCTTCCGCTGCTCTTACTCGATGGAGTATCCGTCGTGTGATGTGCACTGCGCGCGGCATGTCGAAGATACTTTCAAGCGCGTCGTAGCGGCCGAATCGGTGGCGGCGGTGATTGTCGAACCGATCCTTGGTGAAGGCGGATTCGTTACGCCGCCGGCAGAGTTCTACCCGACGCTCAGCGCGATTTGCCGGAAACACGGCATTCTGCTGATCGCTGACGAAGTGCAAACTGGATTCGCTCGCACCGGCGCGATGTTTGCCTGTGAGCGACTGGGACTCGAACCCGATCTGGTCACGATGGCAAAATCGCTGACCGGCGGTTTGCCCATGGCCGCGGTTACGGGACGCGCCGATATTATGGATGCGCCCGGCTCCGGCCAGCTTGGCGGCACGTTCGCAGGTAATCCCGCGGCATGCGAAGCGGCACTGGCCGTGCTCGAGATCATCGAGAAGGAAGATCTCTGCGCGCGCGCGAACGTGCTGGGCGAACGTTTCCGCAAGCGTGCGACGAAGTGGCAGCTGCAATGGGAACTGGTCGGCGATGTCCGAGGACTGGGCGCCATGCAAGCGCTCGAACTCGTACGCTCGAAGACAACGCGGCAGCCCGCTGACGACGAGACCAAACAAGTGTCACAATACTGTTACGAGCATGGTCTGGTGACAATCACCGCTGGATCGTACAGTAATGTGATTCGCCTGCTTGTGCCGTTGGTTATTACGGACGCGCAGATGGACGAAGGCATGGACGTACTTGAAGCCGCGCTGGCTCACGTTGCCGAGAAGAAAGGCGTGTTAACGGAGCAGCTCACTTAGCGGCGCCGCCGCTTCGGCAAGCTCAGGACAGGCTCTGGGCTGCCCTCCGCGCGCGACTCGGTACGTTTGGGCCACGTTCACTGAGTGAGCCGGGCTTCGCCCGGCTGGACAGCCGAGGGCGGCTGTCCCTACGTTTGTTTTTATTTATTCTTTGCGATTGCTAAAGGCAGGTTTCCCATGTCGACTGTCGCCGCACCTCCGGTTAACAAAATTCCTCAATTCATTAATGGTCAGTGGATCGAATCGCATGCCGCGGATTGGCAGGACGTTCTCAATCCCGCGACGGGCGAGGTCCTCGGACGCGTTCCGATTTCCGATGCGGCTGAGGTCACTCGTGCTATTGACGCGGCACAGGCCGCGTATCCGGAATGGCGGCGCACGCCCGCTGAAGACCGCATCCAGCCGCTGTTCAAACTCAAGATGCTGCTCGAAGAGCACCACGACGATATTGCGCGCATCATCACGCAGGAAAATGGTAAGACATTTACCGAAGCGAAGGCGGAAATGCGGCGGGCTATTGAGAATGTTGAAGTCGCCTGCGGCATTCCCATGATGATGCAGGGCCACAATCTGGAAGATGTGGCGCGCGGTATTGACGAGACTATGATTCGCCAGCCGCTGGGCGTGGTGGCGGCGATTGTGCCTTTTAATTTTCCGGGCATGATTCCGTTCTGGTTCCTGCCTTATGCGATTGCCTGCGGGAACACTCTGATTATCAAGCCCTCGGAGCGCGTGCCGCTGACCATGAAGCTTGCCTTCGAGTTGCTGGAGAAGACGGGGCTTCCGAAGGGCGTCGTGAATCTGGTTAATGGCGGCAAGGTTGCGGTCGATACGCTGCTTGACCATCCCAGTGTTCGGGCCATCAGCTTTGTCGGTTCGACGCCGGTTGCTCGGTACATTTATGCGCGCGCGGGAGCGAATGGAAAGCGTGCACAATGCCAGGGTGGCGCGAAGAACTATGTCATCGTCCTGCCCGACGCCGACATGCAGATGGCGACGCAGATTATTTCCGACAGCGCCTTCGGATGCGCGGGGCAACGCTGCTTGGCGGTCTCGGTTGCGGTGACGGTGGGCGAAGCGCAAAAAACATTTCGCGACACGATTAGCGAAGCGGCGGCGAGCCTGCGCGTTGGCAATGGACTCGATGAGGGCGTGCAGATGGGGCCGGTGATCACGCGCCAGAGCAAAGAGCGGGTGCAGGGCTTGATTGGCTCCGGCGCTCGGGACGGTGCGAAAGTCGTGGTCGACGGACGCAATCCCAAGGTGGCGAAATATGAAGCGGGAAATTTTGTGAAGCCTACCGTGCTTGACGGCGTTCCGGCGAGCAGCGAACTGACGAACACGGAAATCTTTGGTCCGGTGCTGAGCCTGGTGCATGCCAGTAACATGGACGAGGCCATGGACATGGTGGCTCGCAGTCCATTTGGCAATCAGGCATCGCTGTTTACGTCGAGTGGGTCGGCGGCGCGGCGCTTTCGCTATGAAACACCGGCGGGGAATATTGGAATTAATATTGGCGTGGCCGCGCCCATGGCGTACTTTCCTTTCAGCGGATGGAAAGACAGCTTCTTCGGCATCATGCACGCACAGGGACGCGACGCGGTCGAGTTCTATACGGAGAAGAAAATTGTTGTCGAACGCTGGGCCAAGGAGCACTCGCGTAAGTTCTGAGGTATCCCGCGATGAGAGGCGTCACACGGAGTCACTGAGAAAACGAAGAACTGCGAGACCCTCGAACCAGTGCGATCATCGGAGCAGCTATTGAGGTGCACAGGCATCTGGGTCTCGGGTTATTGGAGTCCGCCTATGAAGAGTGTCTGTGTCATGAACTCCACTTGCGCGGGCTGGCTTTTGAGCGTCAGGTCGAACTTCGGTTTCATACAAGGTCTCAAGCTTGAACGCGGATACCGGATCGATTCGATCGTGCAGAAGGAAGTTGTTTTGAAACTGAAAGCAATCGAGAGAATTCTTCCAATCCATCGTGCGCAGTTGCTGACCTATATGAAACTATCGGGGATGAGCGTTGGCCTTCTGATTAACTTCAATGCGCCGCTACTGACGCAAGGAATTATAAGAAGAGTTTTGTAGGCTTTTCTCTGTGTCTCTGTGACTTTGTGGTGAATAAGAGTTTGAAAGAGGGAGCAATGACGACAGCTGTAACGAACCCCACCATGACCGGGCAAGAGATTGTCGACCTTACGAAGAAACACACGCTGTTTGAGTGGTCGGCGCAATCCAAAGTCGATCCTATTCCCGTGGCCCGGGCAAAGGGGATTTATTTCTGGACGCCGGAGGGGAAGCGCTTCATCGACTTCAACAGCCAGTTGATGTCGGTGAACATCGGACACGGAGATGAGCGCGTCATTCGGGCGATTACCGAGCAGGCGTCGGTGCTCGCCTATGCCAATCCGTTCATGGCCACGGAGCCGCGGGCGCGGCTGGGAGCGAAACTGGCGGAGATCGCTCCGGGCGACATTGACACGTTCTTCTTTACGAATGGAGGCGCTGAAGCGAACGAGAACGCGATCAAGATCGCGCGCTTTTTTACTGGACGCCACAAGATTCTTGCGCGCTATCGTTCGTATCATGGCGCTACAGCCGGTGCGATGAGCCTTACGGGCGATCCTCGCCGATGGGCGGCTGAGCCTGGGATTCCGGGCGTGGTGCGGGTGCTCGATCCGTATCACGGGATCGAGCGCGGATGGGAATCGGCGGAAACTTCACTGGCCATGATCGACGAGACTATCCAGATGGAAGGTCCGCATACAATTGCCGCATTTATCCTGGAGACGGTCGTCGGGACGAACGGCATTCTTGTGCCACCGGATGGATATCTTGAAGGTGTGAGGAAGCTTTGCGATAAGTACGGGATCTTGATGATCGCCGATGAAGTAATGTCGGGCTTCGGCCGCACTGGTAAGTGGTTTGCAGTCGATCACTGGAATGTCGTTCCTGACCTGCTTTGCATGGCGAAAGGACTTACTTCGAGTTACATTCCTCTGGGTGCGGTCGGAATGCGGCGACATATCGCGAAGAACTTTGACGACAAAGTGTTTCATGGAGGACTTACTTACAATAGTCATCCCATGGGATGCGCTACGGCGCTGGCGACTATCCGCGTTTATGAGGAAGACGACCTGATCGAGAACTCCCGCAAGATGGGCGCGATCATGAAGACGCTGGGCGCGGAGCTGCAGGTGAAACACCGGTCTGTGGGCGCGGTGCGGTCGATTGGGCTGTTCGGCATCGTGGAGTTGATCCGGGATCGCAAGACACGGCAACCCATGGCTCCGTTCAACGGGACCTCGGAGGAAATGGTTGCGCTTGGGAAGTTCTTCCGGGAGAACGGGCTCTATACTTTCGTTCGCTGGAATACCTTCTTCACCAACCCTCCGCTGTGCATCAACGAGCAGCAACTGGGGGAGGCGTTTGCGATTATCGACAAGGGGCTGGAGATTACGGATCGGGCGGTGAAGGAGTAGGTGGCAGTTTTACGATCCTTCAAGCTCGACTTGAGTTTTTACAGGAGGGGACGCGGACGTAAAAAGACGCGAAGATGGCTGTTGCCACGCCGGATGCCGATGGAATAACGCGCCTTCGACCGACAGAGCATGGCTCGGATTTCGGTTAGAGTCATTTCCTCCGCCCAAGAATTGTCGATGGATTCGATGATGTCTCCGGGCTCGATTCCGGCATCTGCGGCGGGTGACTGGGACACAATCCGGCGAACCACGAATTTGTGAAACCGGGGGCCCTCGGCGCGAATCCTGAGTCCGCTTTCATCGTACTCCGCAGGCTCCGCGTAGCTGCGATTCGGTGTGAGCCGTACACATTTCGCGGGACTGTCGAACGCCAGCGTAAATCGTTGCAGGAACTCGGCGCCAATCAGTCCTGCGTAACCTTTAGTCGCCATCAGGCCTTCCGTATCGCGGGCGAATGTGATCGGCGGGTTCTTGATCGAATAAGGACCAACGTCGATTCGATCGGCTCGACCCTCACTCGACTGCGTGGTTCCGCCGCTACTGATTCCGGGCTCATCCAGAAGCTTCATGGTTGGGGGCGGAATATGATGCGCCTCACTGAATGGCTGGTAGATGTCGGCGTGAGTACTGGCGCCGCCGTCGATGAGAAAGCTGGCGGCAATGGGCTCGACGCCGGGTAGAGTGATGGTCGCGTCCATGAATTGAAAACCGTGCTCATCGACACGGACGGGGAACGCCGTCCCTTTACCGGAGGGCTTATATTCTTTCGGCGAGTAGACGGACAGTCGACCTCGCTCATAGTCCACCTCCACGACAAAGTCGTCGAACAAACGCGATCCAATGATGCCGTCGACCTCGTGACCGACGCTTGGCTCCAAAGGCTTCAACTCAATCGCGACCAGGTTGCGGTGTGTGAGCACCAGTCCGGGCGGGCCGAGCTGGACGTCTGGTATCACGCCGACGTCAATTGCGTTTGCTCCGCCCCCGCGCGCGGTTGCGCTGCCGCTGCTTTTTAGCGCGATTTGTCTAGCGTACTCCGGGTCGACTGTGAAACCCTGGCTGGCGTTATCGAGGATGAACCAGCCCGGGCGGTTGTTCACAGTCGCGCGCACAAAAACCAAGCCGTTTGCGATCACTTCGACAGGGATGTTCAGGGCCGCGCCCCCGGATGAAAACACGATAAGAAGGTGGTAATGATGAAGGAGTTTGTCCGTAGGCAGAAGCCACGCTCAGCACTACGATCACGGTCCGAAATACGAAGATCATGGAAAATCGCATCGCTTGCCCTGGCATTAAATTGTGGCGCCGATAATTGTCGATGATGTGTACCCTTCGCGAAGCTGGCACCCACTCTTCTGAGTTTTCATCATCGAGGCTGCCAGATTTAGAATCCGCTCGCTGGCTTGTTCCGTGCTTACTCCACGAGCGTGAATGTTCGAGATAAGGTTGCGATCGGCATCGGTGTCCGATGCTTTCGGCTGGTATGCCATGTAAGCGGAGAGGCTTTCGGCGGTTGCCAGACCCGGTCGTTCTCCAATCAGGAGCACGGCAACCATGGGAGCGAGTAATTCGCCAATTTCGTTGAGAATGCCTACCCGACAGTGACGAATCGCAAATGTCTCGCCGACGCTCCAGGCTCGAGTCTTTGCTCCTTCGCACAGGAGCGGGAACAGTCGAGGGACCTGTTGGGCAACGGCAGTTACCGAGAGGCCGTCTCCGATCACGATTTGTAAGTCGTGTCCTGCGGTGCAACGGCGTTTAACCTCCGCGCGGGACACTTCATTCAGGTGACGGCCCAAGTCCGGGCGCGAAAGATACTCATCTTTGGTCGCTGCCCGGGAGCAGACTTCAAACAAATTCCATTGGTTAACGAAATCGATGCCGCGAGCGGTGGAGAGATTTAACTCTGCTCGCACGGCATCGCGGGCGGCGGCGTGGGCTTCGCGCAGCTCCAGTTGCGTGTTCGTTCTATACGCGGCCCCGCTGCGGCCTGCCAGCAGGCGCGCGGGCGTCCGGGCGCGTACTTTGTTTATGATCTCGGACAAGTCGTGCTCGGGCAAATCTGGCTGTGCGAGTTTGTTGTCACCCGGAGGCATTCAAACTCTCACTTCGGGTCGTGTTCCGCAAATCCCCGACATAAGCATGAGCAGTTGACATGACCCAGCGAGATACCGAGGCAGTGACGCTGCTGAGTGCATAGGTCCTTCGCTTCGCTCAGGATGACAGTTTAATCTAGATGACACGATGTAATGTAAACATTGGTATTTATCGCGCACTTTCCAGCGATGCCTCCAAACCATGCATCAGTTGCCGCTTTGCGGCCGAGTCCAGGGATGTGGGCTCGGTGCCATGATAGATGCCCTTGTTTTGCAGCCATGTTAAGAACTCGGGTGCGGGACGCAATTGGAAGAGGCGTCTGGCGGCTAATGCGTCGTGATAGCTGGTGGACTGGTAATTCAGCATCACGTCGTCGGAACACGGAACGCCCATGAAGTAATTGCAGCCTGCAGCCGTCAAAAGCAGGAGTAAGTTGTCGGCTGAGTTTTGGTCGGCGGCGGCGTGATTGGTGTAGCAGACATCGCAGCCCATCGGCAATCCAAGTAACTTACCCATGAAATGGTCTTCGAGTCCAGCGCGGATGATCTGCCTTTCGTCGTACAGAAACTCGGGGCCGATGAAGCCGACGACGCTGTTGACGAGAAAGGGCTGGAAGATGCGTGCGACTCCGTAGGCTCGCGCTTCGAGTGTGAGTTGATCGACTCCGTGATGCGCCCCGGCGGAAAGAGCGCTGCCCTGGCCGGTTTCGAAGTACATCGCGTGATCTCCTACCCAGCGGGCGTTGAAATTGCTGGTGCGCTCCCGATGATGTTCGAGAACTTGTTGGTGGCCCTCGCGCAGGATGTTCAAGGTGACGCCGAAGCTGCGGTTGGCCGCTTCCGTCCCCGCTACGGACTGAAAAAGAAGATCTACTGGCGCTCCGCGATTTAACGCCGCTAACTGGGTAGTGATATGCGCGAGGCAACAGGTTTGCGTGGGGATTTCGTATGCGTCTACCATGCGATCCAAGGCGGCAAGAATCGCGCTTACGGTCTCGACCGAGTCGGTGGCCGGATTGACGCCGATGACCGCGTCTCCACAGCCGTAGAGGAGTCCTTCGAATGCGGCGAGAAGGATTCCACCGATGTCGTCGGCGGGATGATTGGGTTGCACGCGGATGCCGAGTACTCCACGCTCGCCCATGGTATTGCGGCAGCGGGTGACGTTGCGGATCTTGACGGACGCAAGCACCAGATCCTTGTTGCTCATCAGCTTAGTCACGGCGGCGGCGATTTCGGGGATGATGGCCGGCTGCAATGGCTGGAGCTGGGCATCAGTGGTTCCGTCATCCAGGAGGAACTCGCGAAACTCGCCGACCGTCATGCTCGCGATGGCGCGGAAGGCTTGCTGGTCGAATGTGTCGAGAATGAGGCGGGTGACGTCGTCGTGGTCGGGGTCGATCAGGGGACGGCGAACAATTTCATCGAGAGTCAGGTCCGCCAGTTTGCGTTTTGCTGCGACTCGCTCTCGTTCCGATCGCGCGGCGATGCCGGCCAACTGGTCGCCAGACTTTTCCTCGTTGGCTTTGGCAAACAGCTCGCGGAGATCGGAGAGCTCGAATCGCTCGATCATACTGTGTTACCCACGGGATCCCGTGCGCCCGGAGACACCATGGTATCGAAAAAAGTCGTGATGGAGCGCGATGACTCAACGGCGGGAGCGAAGCTTGCGGCTAGAATCGTTTGCGTGGCTTGCTAGCGCCAGCTGCGAAGCTGACCGTCAGAGGCTGAAACGATCATAGGCTCGTGGTGGGCCTGGGTGGCGTGAGTATTGATCGCGGTTGCGGCCTGGGTGCGGAGGTTGCCGGCCTTGGCGTCGAAATCGAGCGTGCTCACGCTGTAGGCACAGTGCGTGCAGGTGAACTTCATGCCGCTCTTGATGCGCTCGATTCGGTAGGCTTTCACTGTCTGGATTGTATCCCTCCTGCAGCGGAAGCGATGCACTCCATGGTGGGGCAGCGAAAGTAACTCTGGATCCGCGGCGATGAGGAGTTGCCTTGGCCGCACGCGGGAGCCGAGCTGGCGCTCGGCTTCGACAGCCGGGCGGCTGTCCCTACGCAACCTTGGACGGGCGAGGGCGCCCGTCGCTCCACCGGTGCTACTTCTCCAGGCGGTTGTATTTCTTCAGGACCTCGCGCAGGCGGTCTTGCGGGAGGGCTATGACGGTATGGTCGTCAATGCCGGTCATGGTTTCGGCGGCTACCATGGCGTTGACTATGGCTTCTTCGGTGGCTTGAACGGTGGCGAGGAAAAGGGGATCGAGGCCGTCGTTGGGCAGCATTTTCAGGTCGCGGACTCCCTGGGACGATGCTGCTCCCGGATTCGCGGTGGAGAAGGCGACGAAGATGTCGCCGGAACCGTCGCCGGAGTAGCTGCCGTCACGGCCGAGGCCGAGAGAAGCCTTGCGGGCGAGACGCCGCAGTTGTGTGGGAATGAGCGGGGCGTCGGTGGCGACGACGATGATGATCGAGCCGACGTCATCTTTCCAGACGGTGTGTTCCGGAATCTCCTTGCCGACGGGAACTCCGGCGATGCGCAACTGGTCGCGCTGTCCGTAATTGCACTGCACGAGCACTCCGATCGTGTATCCGCCGGCTTTCGCATCGAGCACGCGAGAGGAAGTTCCGATCCCTCCCTTGAATTCGTTACAGATCATGCCGGTTCCACCGCCTACGTTACCTTCTTCGACGGGGCCACTGTGGGCGGATTGTAGCGCGTGAAAGACGTGCTCGGGTTTTACGTGGAATCCGTTGATGTCGTTGAGATAGCCGTCCCAGGTTTCGGCAACCACGGGCAAGGACCACCAGTAGCCTTCCGCGTCGGGCTCGCCGCGCTTCACTTTCCAGGCGATGACGGCGTCGCGAACGACGCCTACGCTGTGGGTGTTGGTGATCATGATGGGACCGTCGAGGAAGCCGGAATCTTCGAGCCAGGTCGTTCCCGTCATCTCGCCGTTGCCGTTGAGAGTGAACCAGGCGCCAAATACCGAGTCTTTCGCGTCGCGACCGCGGGGAAGAACGGCGGTGACGCCGGTGCGGACGGGGCCTTGTCCGACTTTGAGCTTGCCGCTGCCGGCGATGAGCGTGGTCTCTCCAACCTCGACGTCCTTGACATCGGTGATGGCGTTGTTCGGGCCGGGCGTGCCGTCGAAGGGAACACCGAGGTCGCGGGCACGCGGTTTAGGTTGGGCAAAGGTGAAAGTGGCAGCAAGAAGAGCGCAGACAAGTACGGTGAGGAACTGGAGTATTCGAAATCGCATCATAAGTGATTGTTCGATAGTTCGATAGATTGAGCGTCGGCGGCAGTATAAAGCATGGGAGCGTTGCGTTAGAATCCTGCTAGAAACGGGTCCTACGAGTCAATCAGGAGACGAAATGGAAAACTGGAAGCGGGCGGTGATTGCGGGATCGGTGGGAGCGGCGACGATGTTGCTGATGAAGGGGAAACGTCCGGCGGCGGTGCTGGTGGGAGGCGTAGGACTGGCGGTGCTGGCGTCCGAGTATCCGAATCAGTTTGCGCAGATTCGCGAAGAATTGCCTTCGTATGTGCGGCAGGGAACGAAGTTTCTGGATATGGCGATGAAGATCGGCAGCAGGATCGAGGAGCTGGTGGAAAAGCGCGCGGCGCAGGCCTTTGAGGAGTTGGGAGAATATTGAGCGTTCGCGAAAGAGACGCGGCAAGCCGCGTCTCTACGGCCCGGTTTCTGGGCTAGTCGATTCCGAGTTGTTTGCGGGCTTCGGGGCTTAGACGTTCGGGGGTCCAGGGCGGATTCCAGACCACGTTGACGTTGGCGGTGCGGACGCCGGGGAGTTGCTCGACTCGGGACTTGACCTGCGCGCTGATGTTGACGTGCTCGGGGCAGCCCTGGGCGGTGAGGGTCATATCGACGGTGACGTCTTGCTGGCCTTCGGGTACTTCGTCGAAGCGGATTTCGTAGATCAGGCCGAGATCGACGATGTTGACGGGGATCTCGGGATCGTAGCACTGCTTGAGTGCGTTTAGAACGTCATCTTGGGCTACGGGCATGGTCTTATTCTATAGTGAATCGGCGGGTTGAGGCGACCGCGGGCAGTTGCCAAGCTGCGCTCGGCTTGGACAGCCGAGGGCGGCTGTCCCCATACGATCATGGCTATTGATTCTGAGTTTCAGAAAAAACTGCAGATCTTCCTGGTCACCGCCATTGTGCTTGCGGGCGGACGCGCCGCTTACATTGTCTACGAGCGGCACGAGGCGATGAAGGACGACTTGAAGCCTACGCAGGAAACCTTCCTGAAGGCGGACTACTATGTCACGCCGAAGAAATTACATCCTTACGATCTGAAGTCCGCGCGGCAGCTGACCGAGCAGCCGGTTTGGGTGAAGGTCGGTTATCAGCTTACGTACTATCCCTACGATCGGGAACGGCACAAGACGGATTTCGGGCTTGAGGCGGGAACGCTGTTGCCATTGCAGAAGCTGGCGATTCAGGATGTGGTGACCGAGGTCGCTCCAAAGGCTCCGGGGATCAAGCAGCTGCTGGCGTGCTTCGCGCTGGAGGGCAAGGATTACGCGGCTCCGATTGGCGCGGAAAAGGACGGCGAGTTCAAGATTTACTCCGACGACATTTTCTTCATCGAAGATCCACACGATCTTTACAAGCATTGGCCGGCGGATGTCTGGCAGAAGATTGATGCTCATGAAGTGCAGACGGGGATGAGCGAGTTACAGGCTAGCTTTGCGATAGGGTTGGGCGTTCCGGAGGGTTCGGGCGATTACGGGTCGCGAACTCTGCACTATGCGAATGGCGGAAAGCCGCTGGTGATCAGCTTTGAAAACGACCGGGCGGTCGCGATCAAGCCGGGTGCATAGGCCTGCAGTCGGCGTACAATGCCGGGCATGAAACGAGCGCTCGGCGGTATGGTCGGTTCTCTTCTGTTGTGCGTTTTTAGTTTTAGTTTCCCCACACCCAGTTTTGCCGCAAGCTCTTCCGCACCCCGTACCCTGCGCGTGGATTATTACCATACTGGAAATTCACACGAAGAATGGTTCAGCCTGGATCGGGTGGTGCTTGAGCCGTTGGAGTGGCCGGGAAATCTGAGCAAAGTGATCGATGAAAGTCAGCTGGGCAACTATCTGTTTGAGGTGCGCGAGCGGGGCAGCGGGGAGTTGCTGTATTCGCGTGGATTCAATTCGGTGTTTGGAGAGTGGAAGACGACGGATGAAGCGCTGCATGGGAATCGAACGTTTTCGGAATCGCTGCGCTTTCCGAGTCCTGAGACGCCGGTGGAAGTATCGCTGAAAGAGCGTGCTGGGAGCGGCTCTGGCGGGGCCCAGAATGAAGGTTGGAAAGAAGTCTGGAAGACGGTGGTCGATCCGAAGGACAAGTTCGTCGACCGGTCGCGTCCACCGTCGCCGGGGGCGCTTATGGAATTGCAGAAAATGGGCGATCCAGCGACCAAGGTGGACTTGCTGGTGCTGGGCGATGGTTACACGGCGGCGGAGCGCGGGAAGTTTGAAAAAGACGCGCATCGATTCATGGAGGCGCTGTTTTCGACAACGCCCTTTCGCGAGCACCAGAAAGATTTCAACGTGTGGGGGCTGTGTCCGGCGGCGGAGGAGTCGGGGGTGTCACGGCCTTCGAGCGGAATTTATCGGCGGTCGCCGGTGGGCGCTTCGTACGACACTTTCGGTACCGAACGCTATGTGTTGACCATGGAAAACCGCGGGTTGCGGGATGTGGCTTCGTTCGCGCCCTATGAGTTCATCGAGATTCTGGTGAACGGGCAGACTTATGGTGGCGGCGGAATTTTCAATCAGTATGCGACGGTGGCGATCGACAATTTGTGGGCGGGATATGTGGGCGTGCACGAGTTTGGGCATCAGTTCGCCGGTCTGGCGGATGAATACTTCACGTCGGCGGTGGCGTATCTGCCAGAAGAGAAGAGGACGGAACCTTGGGAGCCGAACGTGACCGCATTGCTCGATCCGGCAAATTTGAAATGGAAGGATCTGGTTGCGGCGGGGACACCAGTGCCGACGCCTTGGGATGAGGAGGAATTCGAACGTTTCGAGCGGGATATCCAACGACAACGGAAAGAGCTGCGGGCGGCGGGGAAGCCAGAGGCGGAGATGGACGAACTTATCCGCAAGGAACGCGAGAAGCAAGATGCCATGTTCGGGTCTGAGAAGTACGCCGGTAAAGTTGGAGCGTTCGAGGGCGCGAACTACGAGGCGAAGGGGTATTACCGTCCGGAGGTGGACTGCATCATGTTCACGCGGCACAGGACGTTTTGCGCGGTGTGCCGGCGCGCGATTGAGCGGGTGATTGGGATGTATGCGGGGTGAGGCAGCTTCACCGCCGAGACGCGGAGTTCGCAGAGAACAGCTTAGGGAGTACTCAGGCGCGCGCGGACGAACTCTACGACTTCTGGCGTCACGTAGTTGGGCGGTTGGATTGTAAATGTTGGGCGGCCGATTACCGGCTTCAGCGAGACTCGTTCCCAGGCTGGGGTTTTGGAGTTCGCGACGGAGTGCAGCAGGACGGCGTCGGCGCGATCGAGGAAGGTTTGCGCGGAGGCTTTGAAATCGGCGGTGGCTGGATCGAGCACGGTTAGATAGAGATTCGGCTTCACGAAGCGCAGGATGCTGTTCGATTCGATGATGACGTTTGGCGTCGAGGCGAGGATCTTGCGAATGCGGGGAATGGCTTCCGCGAGATGCCCTTGTTCGGTGCGGACCCACCAGGAGTGATCGGCTCCGGCAACCAGGAAGCGCGAGGTGTCGGACTCGCCGGAGCGGTCTTTTTCTTCAGACACAGCCCAGGAATGATCGGCAGTGGCACAATCGCAGGCTTCGCCGTTGGCGGAGCAGACGCCGTGTCCGTATTGCGTGATTTTCAGGGCGGTCCAATGGAAGCTGGGCAGGGCGGCGATTAGACCGGCCACCACGCTGGTCTTGCCGACGCTGCGAGAGTGTCCGCCGATGACTATTAGGGGCATAGCAAAGCAGTTCTTAGCTTTTAGCCGTTCGTCTGACGCGCGTTCCTCGTGGCGCAGCTGAGAGGCGGCGAGCCGCGTCTCTACAGAAAAATTCAATTCTGCCGCTTAGCGTTCCTTCTTTGCCGACCTCGATAGGAACGCCAGTTCTTTAAGATACTCCCTCACCGGACGAGCGGGTGTTCCCCAGAAGATGATTCCTTTTCCGCGCAGCACTTTCTTCGGCAGGATGCCGCCTTGGCCTCCTATCATTGCGCCAGATTCTACGCGAGCATGATCGCCGATGCCAACTTGTCCGCCCATGATGACGTCGTCTTCGATGGTGACGCTTCCGGAGAGGCCGGTTTGCGCGGCGATGACCACGTTCTCGCCGATCTGGCAGTTGTGGCCGATGTGCACAAGGTTATCGATCTTCGTGCCGCGGTGGATGCGCGTTTCGTCGAGTGCGCCGCGGTCGATCGTGGAGTTGGCTCCGATTTCAACATCGTCTTCGATCACCAGGCGTCCGATTTGGGGGGATTGCTCGTAGCGTCCGGTTTGCGCATCGCGGACGTAGCCAAAGCCTTCGCTGCCGAGGACTGCGCCAGCCTGCACGACGATGCGGTCGCCGAGAGTTGTGCCCGGGTAGATGATGACGTTCGGGTCGAGGCGGCAATGGCTTCCGATTGCCGCGTTGTCTCCGATGGCTGAACCCGAGCCAATCGTTGTTTCATCGCCGACCTTGACGCGTTCTCCGAGAATTGCCCGGGGGCCGATGGCTACGTTCTTTCCGATCTGCGCGGAAGCGGGAACGATCGCGGAGGGATGAATGACGCGATTGCGGTCGGGGTCACGGAGCAGCTTCACGGCTCGGGCAAACGCCAGGCGGGGCTGTGGGGAAATCAGGATGGGCTTGGACACTGCAGCGCCGGCGAATTCTCCTGCGACTATGGCGGCGGCGGATGAACGGAGCGCGGAGTCGAGATATTGGGCGTCCTCCACGAAGACTAGGCTCTCGGTCGTGGCGGATTTCAGGCTGGAGACGGTGGTTACGGTGATGGAGCTGTCTCCGAGGAGACGGCAGCCGAGCTGCTCGGCTAGATCGCGCAGGGTTTGCTTCATGGTTCTCTATTGTCGCTTTATGGGGCGCGTGTGTACAACGCGAAGGGCGAGCCGAGCTACGCTCGGATTGGACAGCCGAGGGCGGCTGTCCCTACGCAACCCTGGGACGGGCGAGGGCGCCCGTCCCCACACGACCACCCCGTCCCACACGACCACACTCGATTAGTACATTGGCGGTTGGCCGGGTGGGCGGGTCTTCCAGCGGCGGTGCACCCACAGCCACTGGTCGGGATAGCGGCGGATGAAATCTTCGATCACGCTGGTGAATTTTGCGGTGTTGGCGACGATGTCGGCCTCGTTGTCGTTGGTGCGAATTAACTCGACGGCGGGATCGAACCGCAGGATATATTTGCGCAGTGTCTTATCCCAGACGGTAAAGCCTGGGACTACGGCGGCGTCGGTGCGCAGCGCTATGCGAGCAAGTCCGCTGGCGGTGCAGGCCGGGATGCCGAAGAAATCGACGAACACGCCCTGGGGCGGAGTCATGTTGGTGTCCATGAGGATTCCGACGGTCTCGCCAGCGCGCATAGCAGAGAGCAGGCCGCGCACGAAGTCGCTTTTGTCGACCGTACGGTTGCCGTGTATGGTGCGGTAGCTCTGGATAAGAGCGTCGATGAAAGGGTTGTCGAGGGAGCGCATGACGATCGACAGTGGGTGGCCTTGCAGCGAGTGAGCGAAGGCGGAGAGTTCCCATGCCCCGAGGTGTCCGGTGAGAAACAGAACGCCTTTGCCGCGAGCGTAGGCGCGCTCGAAGTTTTCAAAGCCATCGTAGACGACTATGCGGGAGACATTCTCGCGAGTGTAGCGCGGGAAGAGGCAGACTTCTGCGAGTTGGCGTCCGAGAGAGATGAATTCGCCGCGAAGCACGCGGCGGCGCTCGCGCTGCGACATTTCGGGAAAGGCGAGTGAGAGGTTGTGCAGGCCGACGCGACGCAGGCGTCCGTAAACCGCGTAAACGGTTAACCCGAGCGTGATTCCGATGGCGCGCGCCACAGGACGGGGTAGTAAGCCCAGAATCTTAATCCAGGACCAGACTAGAGCGTACTCAAGGCGTTCTCGCACTGTGCCGGAGTGTAGGGGGTCGAGGCGCTTAAACGCAAGGCGCGTGGCCAAAGATGGTGATCAGAGATGTTTGCAAGCGGGGCAGAGATCCGTCCCCTCACGAGAGCTACTTTGCCGCTAGCTGCGCCCACTTGGCTAGCGTACTCAAGAAGGAGTACGCGGCTTTAGGAGCTTCGATGTCCCCCTGGAGCGACGTCTTGAAGGGCACCATGCGGCCGTAGAAATCGCGGGTGCTGTCCTTGTCCTGCTTGATGACGGCGCCGTTGAGTTCGAGTCCGGCGAAGAGGCCACGGGAGCGCGAATAGGTCAGAACCTCCGCCCTCATTTTCCAATCGGTATCGGCGGCGGCGTGGCGTCCCACGGGGCCGGCGGCGGCGCTGGCGTCGGCGCCGAGCTTGAATTGGCTGGAGAGCAGGTTATCCATGCCGTTCTTGTTCATGATCAGCATAACGACATCGGTTGCCTGGCCGCCGATTTGCAAGCCGAAACTGCCGCCGCCGATGGTGAAGAAAGCGGGCGCGCTCCAACCTTTTGGGGTGCGACAACTGGCAACGCCTTTGCCATAACGGCCGCCGACGACGAATCCTCCATTGAGCAGTGACGGCACCACGGCCACACATTCGGCCGAGCCGAGTACTTCTTGAGGGATACCTTTATCCGGCGCGGCCTGGATTTCGTCGAGTACATTGGCGGCGGCTTCGACACGCCCGGAAGCCTTGGTGTTGGGTTCCGGAGCCTTGGTGTCTTCATCAGTATTATCGGCGGAAAGAATCGTTGTTTGGAAACATGTCAGGAAACAGACGAGCAGCAGCAGAACGAGGGACTTTCGCATCATGCCTCACTTGGGATCTGGATTCTATTGTCGTATTTACTGACTATGATTCTATTCGATGCGGGCTGCAAGATAGGGGATTACTCATTGGGATATGGGGGGAGTGATCAGGGTGAGTCAGGTGGTGAGGCAAAAAATGCGGGGCTGAAAGCGGCGACCCTAATCTCCGTTTCCAACCCCGTCTCCCAGGTTCTGTGGTAGGTGAGGCGAGTATGCAGCAGGTGGACGAAGCGGACAAGATTACTAGGGTCACCGTACCTTGGTAACCAAAGACGGCGGCGGGAGGCGGGCCGACTGCCAGCCAGACAGTCCGCGAGAGATCCGGTTCTACCAGGCAGACGATAATTTCTTCGACTCCGACGGGAAGGCGCAGGGAAAATTCAGATGCGCGCTACTCCGTCCGTCCCCGCGGGAGCGTGAAGCCAATCTTCGTTCGGCGACTGGATGAGAATGGCAGCGAGCGACGGCCACCGCGGCTGACGTTTGAGGTCGCAAATTGCGACTTCTGGGCGTGAGCTGGGTCATTTATGTGGCGCAGAGATTTATGTGGCGCTCACCTCGGGATGCGCGTAAAGACGCGTCGTTACACTCGAACAAGCGCCACATAACTTGACTCGTGGATGCGCAGAGGAAAATCAGGTTGCGCAGGAGCTACATTCAGATGCAACAGTTCGAACTCGACCTTGCCGGCAGCGCCGACGAATCGCCAGTCTTCGGACACTGAAGGGCATTCCGGGGCGGAGTTCTAAGCTTCCGGACTGCCGACATCATTGGAGCAATCGCGGGATCCAGTCCACCCTCTTTTTCGACTGGCACAGGAATACTCGGTCAGGTCACTCCGCTCCTCGTTCTCTTCTTGAGACTTCTTTACTTGAGCCGTCGGCACAACCTGCTCAATGGACGTATTCAACCTCCGGATACTCCGGTTGGCTCTTGAGATCCGAAGGGGGTGCCCCTTTCAGGTATACGTCGAAGAAAGTGCTGATGTAGTGTGCCGTCACGGCGATTTGGCGGCGGCCATCGAGGCGCATAATGCCTAACGTGCGCAGCGCACGCATCAAAAGTGGACTCCTCCACATCGCTGCGTCGCTGAACATGTAGTGATTCGCACCTCGGATCGTGATCATCAACCTGCGGTCACCAGGCAGTCGATCGTAAATAGAGTGAATATTTGCTCCGGCCCGGCGTATCGCCTCGGGGGTATCCGCCGCGTCGGTGGATTCCCCTCTGTGATCGCTCAAGACAAACATGAACGGCTGAGTGATGCCCTCGCGGATCACACTGCCCAACACAACGCCGTCCACGTCGATGCCCGCCTTGCACCGAGAATCGTCGTGGCAGAACTGCAGGGCTGTAGCGCCACCTATCGAGTGCCCGAAGACTCCGACCCGCTCCATGTCGAGCCGTCCCAGGAACTTGCCCGAAGGGTCAGAAGTATTCAGTCGGTCGAGCTGATCGAGTGCAAAGCCGGTATCAGCGGTCCATGCCTGAGCCAGTTTATCGGCGAGTTGGTCTGCCTGTGCCCCACCCACGAGATCGAGGTCGTTCTGCGGCGCTCTGGTGATTACCCTTCCGTCCGGGAGAACGGCGACCCAACTTCGATAGGGCGCATCGAAACCCACGACCACATAGCCGTGACTCGCAAGGTCCTCGGCAAGTGCCGTATAGTCGGTCGCCAGGGTCGCACCTCCCGTTCTCATAAGCGCCACGGGATACGAACCTTGCTGCGGCGACACCTCGGCCTCGCGAATACTGTACACATGGATCTTCGATAAATCTCGCGTCAGAAACTTCCCGAACAGCACGCCAGACTGGTTTTCAATAGCCATCCGCCATGGAGCCGGTAAATAATCGACAGCCGTCTGAGATGGTTGTCGAGACGCTGCGGGATACCAGATCCAGGCAAGAAGCTCCCGCTTCGTTCCCGGCGGCGCCAACGGGTCCGAGTGGGCAGCGTCGTTCCAAACGTACGTCGTGCGCCCAACCGCGAACGGGCCAGTAGGCCTGGGGAGCGTCGTCTCCCGAGTGTGGTCCAGCCACATCGATCCCAACAGGACTACGATTCCAACAACAGCCAACAGGATCAGCACCACCACAATCTTGATCACAGTCTTGACCATGCGCATAATTTATAAAATCCTGGATTCGGTTGGTCCCATCCGCCAGTGCGCCCGAAGGGCGACTAGGTGGATAGATAGAGAGCCTTCTGTAATCGCCCAACGACCCACGGCAGTAGAGTGATCGAGAGAATCAACAAGGCATGTAGTAAACCATCGGGAACACCGTGAACGGAATGCCCAAGGATGAAGCTCATGCTGATATGTCCGAGTCCGACGGGGACGGCTGTGCGACTCGCGTGAACTTGGGCCGTGCCGGCGATCAACGCGATCAGAACTAGACCAACAGTGGGCCAAAACGCCTTGGATCTTTGGCGGATGGCGACGAGTCCGATTCCCCAACCGATCAGAATGGGAGCACCGAAATAGAGCGACCTGCCAATGTTGAAATAGCAAACCTCGCGCATGTCATCTATTGGGACGAAAGGCGTATCGGCCCCCGGCAAAAAGATTTTCCAACCAGACCACAAAATCAATAAGGCAACGAACCAGGCCACCGCAAGAAGGAAGAGGGGGACTAGACCGAACATCCCCCACGGCGCTCGGACGCACAAGGATTGGAACCGGTCCTGCTCTATTTTGAGTCCTGGAGTTGGGAAGACGCGCTCACAAAGTGCCGACCACACCACGTTTGCCGACGCGCGAAGGCCGCCACCGGCGGTTTGAAGAAGCGCCTCAAACTCGACGCCGTAGCGCTCTCTCCAGGGATGCGGATACAAGCGTACAAGCAGGTGAGCGAGCCTGGGATTCATGAGGCTTCCAACCTCTCCAGTCCGGCTTTGGTGAACTGCCGTAGAGTAGTCAGTTTTGCGCGGAGAACGCGCACGCCCTCAGCCGTAATCCGATAGGGGCGTCGGCGCTCCTCGGGCGGGAGTGGCTTGATCCAACCCTGCTGTTCCAGACGGGCAATCGCCCCATATAGCGTCCCGGGACCCAGTCGGGTCCCGCATAGGCGCACAATGTCTTCGATCATGGCGTGTCCGTGCTTTGGTCCATTGGCGAGGCTGGCAAGCACGAGCAGCGGCGGGTCAGAATAGTGCACCATTCCCGTGCCTTCTTCGGCTTGTACTACGTTTCGCGTACTACGCATGACGTAGTTATCGCACAGCCGTCCCCCCTGTTGCAAGGAGATTTTGGCTCGGCGGCACTTCGATCAGCGTCGTGTACCTCATCTTCCGGAACTCCGTAGAGCTCAGCCAAAGCGGTATCGAGGATGATTTTCTGATGACGCAGAATCGTGATTCGGGATTCGATGGGGACCACGACCGCTCTTCGACGGGTCGCTGACGGTTGCCGTGTTCGTCCGTGGTTTGGCGATCTTACTCTCATGCGGCGATCGCACCCGTCGTGGGCGGCGAAGGCTGTGAGCGATGGACACTGCGAATGTGACGAAACCGAACTTTAAGAAATACTTGGTGCTCAACCTTGGTGTTGGCTGACGAGGTGAGCGCAGTTGCTTCGATGGTCGAAACATGTTCCGTGAAGACGCATGGACGCGGCGTTGGCGGCCATAGTTCATGTTTGAGGTCGCAAATTGCGACCTCAAAGCGGCGAACTTCCTGGCTGCACGTTGGAATATGAAATCGGAAGCGAAGTCTTGTGGAAGCGATGCGAGTCCTAAGAAGCTAGGTGATGCTGACTTCGGTATACGTCCCGTACACTTGCCGCAATGCTTCGCAGATTTCACCTACGGTGGCGTAGGCGCGAACGGCGTCGACGATGTAGGGCATCGTATTGAGGTCGGAAATGTTGCCATTGGCACCCGCGGTGGGAGTCTTGGCGGCGGCTCGTTTTAGGGCATCGAGCCGGTGGTGGACCTCTTCGTTCGAGCGGCGGGCGCGCAGGGCTTCGAGTTTTTTCTCCTGAGCGCGAGCCACTGATTCGCCGATGTAGAGAATATTCGGCGCCTCTTCTTCGATGACGAAATCGTTTACGCCGACCGTGATCTTCTCGTTGGCTTCGACGGCGCGCTGGTACTGGTAGCTGGCTTCGGCAATTTCTTTCTGCGGATATCCGCGCTCAATGGCTTTGACCATGCCCCCCATCTGATCGAGCTTCTCGAAGTAATCGAAGGCGCCGTTTTCCATGTCGAGGGTTTGCTTCTCGACGAAGTAGCTTCCGCCGAGCGGATCGACAGTTTGGGATACACCCGACTCGAAGGCGATGATCTGTTGCGTGCGCAGCGCTATGCGTGCGGCTTCCTCGGTAGGCAAGGCGAGGGCTTCGTCGTAGGCGTCGGTGTGCAACGACTGCGTGCCGCCGATCACCGCGGCGAGTGCCTGCAGGGCGACGCGCGCGATGTTATTCATCGGTTGCTGCGCGGGGAGCGAGACGCCGGCCGTCTGAGTGTGAAAGCGCATCAGGCGAGTGCGGTCGTTTTTCGCGCCGAAACGGTCTTTCATCAGGCGATACCAGATCTTGCGCGCGGCGCGGTATTTGGCAATCTCTTCGAAGAAATCGTTGTGCGCGTTGAAGAAGAAGCTGAGGCGCGGTCCGAAATCGTCGACGTCGAGGCCGCGGCGACGTGCCCACTCAACGTATTCGACGCCGTCGTAGATGGTGAATGCGAGTTCTTGCAGCGCAGTCGATCCGGCTTCGCGAATGTGATAGCCGGAAATGGAGATGGTGTTGAAGCGCGGCGTAAACTTCGATCCGAATTCGAAGGTGTCAATCACCAGGCGCATCGAGGGTGCGGGAGGATAGATATATTCCTTCTGCGCGATGTATTCCTTCAGAATGTCGTTCTGGATGGTGCCGGAAATCTTCTTCCAGTCGGCGCCTTGCTTTTCCGCCACGACAAGGTACATAGCCCAGAGCACGCTGGCCGGAGAATTGATGGTCATCGATGTGGTGACGTTTTCAAGACTGATGCCGTCGAAGAGGATCTCCATATCTTCGAGCGAGTCGATGGCCACGCCGCACTTGCCGACTTCGCCTTCGCTCGCGGGGTGATCGGAGTCGTAGCCCATTAGCGTCGGCAGATCGAAGGCAACTGAGAGTCCGCCGCCGCCGTGTTCTAGCAGATACTTGTAGCGCTGGTTGGTTTCCTCGGGCGAAGCGAAGCCGGAGAACATACGCATCGTCCAGAGCTTGCCGCGGTAACCGGTCGAGTGAATGCCGCGTGTGTAGGGCGGTTGGCCGGGATAACCGAGATATTGATCATAGTTCCAGTCGGCGGGGAGATCGGCCTGCGTGTAGAGGCGACGGATCGGGGCGTTTGAGATGGTGCTGAAACGGGCGTGGCCGTGCTCGTCGAGGTTGGTGCCGGTGGGAGCGCCAATTGGTTTTTCTGGAGCCTTCTCCAGCGTCGGCGCGAGCGTTTTCTCCGCCCACTCTTTCTCCGACCGAGTGGGATGACGGCCTTCAAGGACGTCGGAACTCGGGCTCTCGGCTATGGCCTTGAGCGGATCGGCTTTCGGTTTGTTCTCGGGCATTCAGTCCCCGCCTTAACGTTGATCATAGAGGAGCGATTGCCATGCTGCAAAATGGCGCGACCGACCGAGCGGTTGGTGGAAGTCAAAATCAAGTTCTTAACCACTGGGCGGCACAGAGGACACAGAGGGGAAATCGTCAGGCGCCTAATGCTGCTTGACGCTCGTTTTCTTCGGCACCTATGCTGGTCTTCTTCTTTCGGCGGAGGAGAATCTGAGAGCTTTTCGGCGGTTGTTGCAGCGCACTCCGATGTATGGCGCTTACAAGGCGCTGGGCCACTATCCCGACTACTGGTATTGGATACTGCGCGGGCGGCCGTCGCGATCTCCGCATCTGTTGAAACAGAAAGTCGTGCGCGAATATGGCGAGAAATTTGAGCTGCGGATATTGGTCGAGACCGGAACTTACTACGGCGAGATGGTCGCCGCGATGAAGAGGCGTTTCCAACGCGTCTATTCTATCGAATACGTGCCGGCGTTAGCGGAACGGGCTGCGCGCAAATTCGCACGCGATGAGCACGTCCGAATTTTCTGCGGAGACAGCCGCATGGTGATGCCTGAAGTGCTCGCGTTGCTGAAAGGACCGGCGTTGTTCTGGCTGGACGCCGGTTATTACGGCTGGGTTGGCGAACAGGGCGATCAGCAGCGGTTATCGGCGGAACTGGAGATGATTCTCAGCGATCCGTACCCGCATGTGATCCTACTCGACGACGCGCGCGGACTGACCGGACGGGACGGGGTTCCGTCGGTCGGCGACGTGAAGGCTAATATGGAGGCGAAGTTTCCTGAGCGGTCGGTGGAAGTGGAGTTCGATATCATGCGCATCACGTTGCGAGGATAGTGGCCGCCGACGGAGACGCGGCGAGCGGCGTCTCTACGGGTAGGAACGGGCCGCCGAAGACGGCCCGGTTGAAGGTTGCTCAGGTTAGAACACGTCTCGGATTACCCGGTTTACCAGTCCTACGGAGTTGTTGACTGCTTCTCCGCTGGCGTAGGAGTAGGTCACGGACTGGTCGGCCAGATCGATCTGTTGCGATGTCAGCACGTTCGCGCTGCCGACGGCGGTGATCTGCACCAGGTAACTGCCGGCCGGCACTGGGATCGGCGTTTGCGAGCCTGGAGCCGCCGTCCCCGTGAAGGTTTTCGGATTCTTGACGCCCACCTGCGTCAGCGTGGCCTGCAACGCGGGAGCGTCGGCGACATTAGCCAAGACGAAGCGCGCGTTTCCCGGTGCTACTGGTGACAAGGCGTCAGTGAATTGCAGCAATGACGGTTGGGTGCCAGCGATGGCGGCTACGGCGGATACATTCTCTCCGGGGGTCAGAGTGACCTGGGAATCGATCAGCGGCGGATTCGTGCAGGGCGCCAGCGTATTGGCCATGCTGATCTGCACGTCATAGGTTCCGGCGGCCAGAGTGAACGGTCCGCTGGAATTGCCGAACGTCAGTCCCCGCACCAGGCAGGACTTGCTGTTAATCAGAATGTCAACGGGCAGGCCGGGGTTGAGATTGTCAGCAATGTCGCGTCCTGGAATGCCATGCACGATGTAGAGGTAGCCGTCGCTGGCGGCGAAGGCGGAGGCGCCCAGTGCGAGGCACAGAGCTGCGAATTGCAGAACGACACATGTGCGAAGTTTCATAAGTTTCTCCTTGATTGTGCGAAAGTGTGGTGCTGATTACGATGGATGAACTGCCCGTCACGGCAGACGATCTGCGTCGGAGCGGCTCACGGTTCGGTGCTGCGATCCCAAGCCCGGAAGCTGCTAGCTTCGTTGGGATCAAACCCTTGGAGTAAGTGGAAGTTGCACCAATTAGAAAAAAAAGAATCGCGGTCAGTTGGCTGCCAGTTTGGGGTCGGCGATACGCGGCAAGCTGCGTCCCTACGTTGACTCTTTCTTGTTTGCGAGTTCCCACGCTTTCGCGTATTTCCAGGAGACGTAGACGGCGTGATAGAGGTGCAAGAGCAGACCTTCGCGGCCGTCGAGAAATCCGAGGCGGAAGAGATAGTTGTAGACGAATGTTGCCAGCGGGCGCAGGACGATGTTAAGCACGCTGAAGGCGCGTTGGCCTTTGGCGACTGCCATTTCGGCGCCCAGGGACGAGTAGCGGTTCATGTGGTCGATATAATCGGCGAGCGTGGGGTAGGAGTGGTGGATGATCTCGACAGGACCGCCCATTTCGTAGAACAGAGAGGGCTTATACTCGACGCCATTATTGAGGCGCAAGTCTTCGTGCACCGGACGGTCTTCGAAGCGCGCGCAGCCATGCCGAAACAGGCGCAACTTTGGATCCGGATAAAAGCCGCCATGCCGGATGGGGCGTCCCAAGAAACAATTGCGCCGCGAAAAGATCATTCCCCCTTGAAAATCGACGAACTCTTCCTTGTGTTTTCCGAAGAGGGCAAGAAGAAGGAACTCGCGCATTCCTGCGCTGACTTCTTCATCCGCATCGAGGCTCAGAATCCAATCCCCCGCCGCCTTGTCTATGGCCGAATTCTTCTGTGCAGCGTAGCCTGTCCATTCTTCGACAAAAACTTTCGCGCCGAAGGGTTTTGCGATCTCGACGGTGCGGTCGGTTGAGCCGGAGTCGACGACTATAACCTCTCCTTTACCGTCGGCAACCAGCGGCTGAACGCTGGCTAGCGTTCGTGCGATGTTGGACTCTTCGTTGTGGGTGATGATGACGACGGAGAGGATCACGCGGGGCTCCTGCCGATGCCAGCTGAGAGCTTGCCGAGCTTTGCTCGGCTTGGACAGCCGAGGGCGGCTGTGCCTACGCGAGCATTGTCTACGCCCGCCTTGCCGATGTCCGAAGACGTCACGGAGAGAGGATACGCGACCGGCGGCGGCGTTCAAAAGAAAAACGCCTGCGAAAAGGGAAACGCCGGGCGGCCGTGCCCGGCGCTCCATCAGAGGATTTCTTGCTGCGGTTGGGGCGCTACTGTTGCGGTTGCGCCGGAGGGTTCGCCGGAATTATCTGATCGGCTGACCGCGGCGCCACGTGCGGAATCTTCGGCGTATGCGTGACCTGGCCGCGCTCGGCGTCGGCGATCAGGATGCCGGCGTGATCGAGCAGAAGACCGATGGCCCGATCCAGTTCGACTTCGGCCTTTTCATACAGGGCCTTGGCGGAGACGAGCGTGACTTCAGCCTGGGTCATGGCAGCCTGGTTCTGGAGCACGAGAGTTGAGGTGGATGCGCCGAGCGCATACTTCTTTTGTTCGGCGTCGAGAGACTGGCGGGCCAGATCCACGGCGGCTTGGGCGGAAGCGACGCTGGCACGATTCTGCTGCACTCCAAACTGCGCGTTGCGCACCTCGATGCGTACCTGGTTCTCGATTTGTTGGACACGCAACTGAGCCTGCCGGTACTCGAACTCCGAGCGCACCTGGGTGGCCTGACCCGCACGGTTGCGGAGCGGGATGTTGAGACTCATCCCCAGACCCTTGTCAGGCGCAGTGGAATTCACCAGTTGGTTCAACGTTGCGCTGTAAGAGACGTTAGGCGGGGCCGTGTAGCTCGTGATACCGCAGAATGCCGGTTGCTGAGCGCATACGTAGCTCTGATTCGGATTGCCGCCCAGGCCTGCGCCGCCGTAGTAGGCAAACAGGTCGAGCGAGGGAAGCAGAGCGCTGCGGATCGCCTTGTTACTGATGTCGGTATTGGAAAGATTGATACGCTGTTCCGCGAGTTCCGGGCGATGACTGAGCGCATCGTTGACCAAGTCCTGTGTAGGGACAATCGGTTCCTGCACGGGTAATTCCATAGTCGAGGTTGGAATCACTTCGGCGTCGGCCAGTGCCGGATCGACGAGCGTGCGGCTGATCGCATTCTTCATGAGGAGTTGCTGCAGTTCAAGATTGGTCAGCGCAAGGGTCAGGGTCTGCTGATTTGAGGCAACGACGCTCTGCGCCCGGACGACTTCGATAGGAGCAAGGGTCCCGATTTCCACCTGCTTCTTATTGTCGGAGAGAGTCTTTTGCGCGAACGTTAACTGCTCCTGCTGGACCCTGACATTCTCGTAGGCGTACACCAGATCCCAATACATGTTTTCGATCTGGTCGACGGTCGTGGTGATTTGCAGGCGGAAAGCTACATCTGAAATTTCACGATTGTTCTTGGCAATCTGAATGAAACGAGTGTTTGGGGCGAATCCAAAGCCCTGCAACAGGTGCTGCGTCAACTTAAACTGAAAGTTGGAATTCAGGGCCGGAGTCAAGGAGTTGAAGGAGTTATTGGAGGTCACGCGGGTGTTGTTGAAGCCGATCGCCATATTCGTGCCCCATTGGAATCCCTGGGTATAGATGAAATTGCCCGCAGTCGTGTTCTGGCTGCTGCCACAAAAGGGGCTGCCGCAATTATTCTCCAAGCGGTCAAACTGTAACGTGCCCGTGATGATTGGATCGAAGCTGGTGATCTGCGGGCCGCTGCCGAAGGTTGATCCCACCAGTCCGGCTGAGCCGACGCCGGCGCCGCCGGCCGCGACCGAAGTTCCACCCTGGCCTGAGCCAACCTGTGTGCCGAGTCCGCCCACGCCGCCGCCGGGCGTGTTTTGCACGACACCGTTGTTGACACCGAGAAGGGTGTTGGAGCCAGATTTGGCGCGCCACACGTCGGTATCGGCGATGTTCAGGTTGTAGCGGGCGATGGCGATATCAAGGTTATTTTCGAGTGCCAGCGCCACCGCGTCGTTCATCGAGATGTAAAGCTTGCCGTCCTGCATGAGTTGGTCGATGCGCGGTGTGTTGGCGAGGTTCGGCGGCGGTACGCGCCGCGCAGTATAAGGCGCAAGCGGGTTGGGGAAGGATGACCTCGGTTTCGAATACTCCTGCGCATTAAACGGCTGCGACGATGACGATCCGGCACTTTGGGCGGTCATGTGCGGCGAGGACGCGCTGGGCGTCGGCGAGGCATCCTGCGCCCACCCGGTAGGTATCACGACTGCGGCAAGGAAGACGACGGCAAGGAAAAGGGCGGTGGCCCGCGGAAACGCAGTCAACACGCTAGAACGTTGCATTCGTATCATCTCCATTGATCAGACTCGATTGGATCACACTCGAGCGATCAGGCTTAAGAGGAACGGACGTAGTGGTTTACACTTTTGCTAGCACTCTGCTAATACGTAGAACGACGGGTAAGAGTTCCTTGCAATCTTCTCGGTTCAGTCTTCTCCCTTCTCCTGCATCCTGGGGAAAAGACAATCTCCTTCATTGATCGTAAGCAAATGTGATCGTAAGTGAAATAGTATAACTGACGCGCCGTTGCACTTTCCGTGACGGCGGCGGTGAAACTTCGCAAATACTAACGATGCTGCTCAAGCAGCTTAGGACGCGAAAAAGATCGTGCGTAATCTCAGACTGATCCTTTCGTATGATGGCACCGAGTTCGCCGGCTGGCAGGTGCAGCCGGGGAGGGCGACGGTGCAAGGCGCGCTGGCCTCAGCCATTGGACGGTTAAGTGGGGAAAATGTACTGCCCCAGGGCTCCGGGCGCACCGACGCGGGCGTGCACGCGCTCGGGCAGGTGGCCAGTTTTGCGACCGCGTCCGCGATTCGGGTCGAAAACTGGATGAAGGCGCTGAACGATATTCTGCCCGCCGCGATACGGGTACTCGAGTTGACGGAGGCCGCGCCCGACTTCCACGCACGCAAGTCGGCGCACGCCAAGACTTATCGCTATCGTATTTACCGTGGAGCGATCTGCCCGCCATTTCTGGCGCGCTATGTGTGGCATTACCCGTATCCGCTGGAGGAATCGGTGATGGTTGCAGGCGCCGGCGTGATTGTGGGTGAGCACGATTTTACTGCATTCGCGGCGGTCGATCCGGAGCGGGTGGAACGTCTGGCGGCCGGCGAAAATCTTAACCACAGGGAGCACGGGGGAACACAGGGACACACGCAATACCAGGTAAGTAATGTTCGCACTATCTTCTCCTCCAGGTGGGCGCGTGACGGCGAGGAATTGATCTATACGGTTCGGGGCAGCGGATTTCTTCATCACATGGTGCGGAACCTGGTGGGCACATTCCTGCTGATGGGGAAGGGCTCGGTCAGGCTGGAGGATTTGCGGCGCATTCTCGACGCGCGTGAGCGCAGCTCGGGTGGGCCGACGTCGCCGGCCAGCGGGCTGTATCTGGTTGGGGTGGAATACTGACGGTAGCAACACCCAAATTCTTGTTGTCCTGAGCGAAGCGAAGGACCTGCTGTCTCGTGCGCTGAAAGCAGGTCCTTCCCTCAGGATGACAATTTCCAAGGAGATGAGGGCACAAGGAGATGAGGGCTCTGGCGCGGCCGTTCCGTCCCGCGTACACTTCTTCGCAGATGGCCACTAACGTGGAATTCGCCGTGTCCCGCATCGCTTCCGTGAACCCCGCGACGGGCGAAGTTCTGGGCGAACTGGATAGCGCGGGTCCGACCGAAGTGCGCGCTGCGGTGGCTCGCGCGCGCGCCGCGCAGGCAGATTGGAATGCCTGCGGCATCCGCAATCGCGTTCGGATGGTGGGGCGATTTCAAAAGATTCTTCTTGCGCGCAAAACCGATATCGCACGGCGCATCACGCAGGAAGCGGGTAAGCCCCTGGTCGAAGCGTTGCTCACCGAGGTTCTGGTCGTGCTCGATGCGGCGCAATTCCTGATGGACAACGCATACGCGATCTTGCGTGAGGAAAAGCTGCGGCACGGCAATGCCGCGATGAAGACCAAGGCTGGGCGTATTCTGCACGAGCCCTATGGCGTGGTCGGAATCATCTCGCCGTGGAATTATCCTTTCTCGATTCCGGCGACTGAGGCTTTGGCGGCTCTGGTGGCGGGAAATGCCGTCGTGCTCAAACCCTCAGAGTTGACGCCGCTGATCGCGCTTGAGTTGCAAGCGCTGGTGCGCGAGGCCGGAGTTCCCGCTGACGTTTTTCAGGTGCTCCCGGGCGAGGGCGAGACCGGGGCGGCGCTGGTGAAAAGCGAAATCGACAAACTGGTCTTTACCGGAAGCGTCGCCACGGGCCGGCGAATCGCGCAGATTGCTGCCGAACGCCTGCTTCCGGTGGTGCTGGAACTGGGCGGCAAGGATCCCATGCTGGTGCTCGACGACGCCGATGTCGACGTCGCATCGAGCGGCGCCGTCTGGGGAGCTTTCGTGAACGCGGGGCAGACCTGCTTGTCAGTTGAACGGTGCTATGCGCACCAGAGTTTGTATCCGGCATTTCTGGACGCATGCTGCGAGAAAGCGCGCAAGCTGCGCGTGGGTAACGGCATGGATCCGGCTACCGAGATCGGCCCCATGATTCACGAGCGGCAAGTGCGAGTGGTGGAATCGCAGGTGGAGGATGCGAGGCTGCGCGGCGCGCGCGTGCTGGCCGGAGGCACGCGGCTGCGCGTTCTGGGGCCAACATTTTTTGCGCCCACGGTGTTGGGCAGCGTCGATCACAGCATGCGCGTGATGCAGGAAGAAACCTTCGGTCCGGTGTTGCCGATTGCGCCTTTCCGCGATGATGCCGAGGCGGTGCGCTTGGCTAACGATTCCGACTACGGACTGGCCGCCAGTGTGTGGACGCGCGATCGCGGGCGCGGCGAGCGACTGGCTCGCCAGATCAACGCCGGCACGGTGATGGTGAACGATGCGGTGTCGTGTTTCAGCGTCAGCGAAGCTCCGCACGGCGGCGTGAAGGCGAGTGGACTGGGGCGGACGCATGGACGCTGGGGAGTGGAAGAAATGGTGCGGGTGAAGTATGTGGATAGCGACCTGGTTCCGCGCAAAAAAAAAATCTGGTGGTTCGGCTACGGCGGCGGATTCGGGGTCGAGATAGAAAGCTTCCTCGATCTGCTGTACGCGCGCCCGCTGCGAGAGAAGCTGAAAGCTGCCGTGCGTGCGGCTGGGGCGCTGTGGCGGCGAAAACTTTAGAGGTAGAAAGATCGCAAGATGTTGGTCATCCTGAGCGCAGCGAAGGACCTGTTGTTCTGTGCAGTGGCAAGAAGCAGGTCCTTCGCTGCGCTCAGGATGACAAGAGCACTTAAATGATAGAGAGAGTAAAACAATTATGACCGACTCCCGCAGGTTTTTGCGTCACACTCTTGCTACCCTTGCCTATCGCGGAGCGAAAGCCATCCGTAACGCTGCGCCTAGCTTTGCCGACTATGGCTTGCCTGAAACTTCGCGCACGCCGGCAAAGATTCTTGCGCACATTGGCGACCTGATGGACTGGGGTCTCGCCATGGCCGCCGGTCGCCGCGAGTGGAAGGATTCCTTGCCCCTGCCGTGGGAAAAAGAATGCGAACGCTTCTTTGCCGCTTTGAAAAAGTTTGACAACTACCTGGCGTCGGACAAGCCGCTCGAAGTCTCCACCGAAAAATTGTTTCAGGGTCCGATCGCCGACGCGCTCTCCCACGTCGGCCAGATCGCGATGCTGCGGCGGATGGCCGGAGTCCCGATGAAAGGCGAAAACTATTTTGTTGCTGAGATCACCATCGGGCGCGTCGGCGCGGATCAGGCGGTGCCCCGCGAGGAATTTTGAGGTGGAGGCGCCTTGTAAATGGCGTTGCATTAGTCCGGGATCCGACGATTGGTGTAGTCTCTGATTGCGACGACGATCGCTCAAGAATGCCGGAATGAACGCTCGGCGCATCAAATCTCAGTATGTCATCCGTGCGGTGAGCACAAGCCCATGATTGTAAGTGTGGAACGGCGTGGTTGCAATCTGCAATCCTCCGCCGAACATCAGAGCAAGACGGTTGCGAGGATCGTGTTCCAACTTAAACTTGCTGAGCATCAGCCCCGGCGTGACAAAGTTCTGTTTGCGGCCGTCGTTGGGCCCGCCATGGTAGAAAGTCGCGTTGTTCTCGATCTCCGGCCAAAAAAACTTGCCAATGCGACACTGCGTCGCGGTGTTCCAGACCACGACGCGGCCAAGCTTGGTTGTGTCGTCCGCGGGCAGGATCGCGCCCAGTGTCGATTGCACGTCGAACCTTCCGAAGCCCTTGCCCGCGCAGAGGGTAGGAGAAATCGTGGCGGCGAGACTTCCGTTCTTGTAGCTGCCGGTTGGCAACCTGCCGGCCAGAGAGAAACTCACCGAATAATTGCCGCCCTCTTGATTGGCAGCGGCCAGCCGGCACTTCAGGAGCAGGGAGACATCGCCGAAGCCATCCTCGGCCTTCGAATTGTGCTGGATATAGGGCGGCAGCAGCGTATCGAACTCGACTTTGTACCAGGGCACCACATTGAAGCCTTTAGTGTTGTCATAGTTCCAGGTGTCCGTTCCAGCGGGCGCGATCTGGCGGACGAAATCGGTGCGCATCACCTGCAACAGGCCTGAGGATGCCGTGACCACGGGGATAGGCCAGGAAGGTTGCTGCGCCAGTGTATCGCTCACCCGATCTTCCCAGCTGTTGAAAAACCCGGACTCGCTCTGCGCGGCACATAGGGCGCTGCCGCAAACTGTAACCATCGTGCACACAAAGACGGTCAGCCTCTTGGAGATCACAATTTCCTCCAGGTTGAAATTCAAGCTGTACTCGTTGTTAGAACCTTAGTTGTCAGAACCCAGGTCGAAACCCACGCGAACAGATACAAAGCTTTCTAAACGCAATGCAGGGTGGGTGTCCATAGTCGGAATCAACTATGAAATGCGCCTGCTTGGTTCTCTGAGTATAGTTTCGCTACTAGCGAGGATCGCGAAAACGAAACCGAGCCAGTGTCAGCAAACCGGAAAGGAGTGACGCCATGCGTGGGCAGCAGATTAACCGCGCTAGCGGCAGAATGCTAATCGTCCTTTCTCTTGCAGCGTTGCTTGCGGTGTTTAGCGGGTACGCTCAGCCGCCCCAACCGGATGAAGGCACGGCGGCACATATCTTTCAGTTGTCAATCGTGGCGCTGGTGCCGATGATCGTACTTTTCTTCGCAACGGCGGATCGGACGCGGCCTTTGCAAAGCGCGCGACCATTGGCAATTCCAGCCGCCGCTTTGGTTCTCGCGTTTGGAGCACTGCATTACCTTGAACACTATCGGTAAACTGCGACACCTCCGTGGATCTACTACCCGACCGGTGCGTCCTTGGTCGGAAGGCCGCAGCTGAGTAAAATAGCGAGAAAGGATCCTTGCAAAGGCGCACAGGAGATTGAATGGCTTCCGGCGAAACGGCAACTGCAACTGTGACCACGACTCCGCAGCTTCCGAACCACAAAGTCAAGATTAAGAAAACCGGCCAGCGTGCCTGTAACGAGAAAAACGAAAAGGGCAAATTCTGCGGCGGACACCTGAAGCGCTGGTTCTACACTGTCGACGTGCTCGAAAAGGAATGCGGTTGCGTGGAGAAAGCCTGGGGAGCAGATCGCGAAGTGTATCGCTGCGAATTCTGCCAGACACTCTACTTACCCAGTCCCGAAGATCCACGCGGGATGAACGTCGCGGGCCGAGGCCAGCTTTCGGTGTTCGGGCTCACGGTTCCTCCCAAGGAAGAGAAAAAGGTGTAGCGTCTTTAGTCCGGCTCCCGCGCCAGTTCTGGACTCGGCACCGTCTCTCCCTCTAGTTCCTTGTGACGCGCCGCCCGCTGCTCATTCAGCATCTTGGTTGCGGCTGCCAATTCTTCCCGGCCTTCTTTCTCGCGTCCCATGCGCACCAGCACCTGCCCGCGCAGATAACGAGCGCTGGCGTGACTACTGTCGAGCCGGATGACCTGATCCAGTTCCGAGAGCGCCGCCGCGTAATGGCGCCGGTGCTCTTCAATCTTCGCCAGTCCCATAAGCGAGGCGATTGATCGTGGATCGAGCGTTAGCGCCTTGCGATAATTCTTCGCCGCTTCATCCTCATTCCCGATCGTCGATTCCACGTTTCCCAACTGTTCGTAGGCGAAGGGAACGTCGGGCTCAATCGCGATGTCCTTGTGAAATTCGTCGCGAGCCCGGTCGTAGTCCTGCTTATGCAGATAGGCTAGTCCCAGATTAAAGTGCACAAAGGGCAGCTTAGGATCGGCATGCGACGCCGCTTCCAGATCCTTTACCGCGTCGTCGTACTCTCCGCGATTAAGATGCGCCTTGCCCATCAGCAAATGAAATTCTGGAGAACCTTCCCCAATCTCAACCAGGCGGCCCATAGCTTTTTCTTCGAGCGCCGGGTTCTTGGCCTTATCCGCCGCATGCTCAAGCACGTAGAGATAATTCAGCTGGTCCGACGCCTTTCCCCATAATGGTTCGAGCATGCCGATCGCATCTGTCCAACGATCGTTGAAGAAATAGCAAAGGCCCAGTAGATAACGGGCTTGATAGGAGTCGCGCGACTGCCGCACCACCGACTCAAATGGATGGATCGCATGCGCGAAATCGTTCTGGCGGAAATATACGAGTCCGATGTTCAGCCGGATTCCCGCCACGTCCGGAGCGAGCTTCTCGGCCTTGTGCAGGGTTTCGAGGGCTTGCGGCCACTGCTTGCGGCGCATATGAATCACGCCGAGATTGGCGTAAGCCCCGGCCACGCCGGGGTCGATCGCCAGCACCTGCCGGAACGCGTGCTCGGCTTCATCCAGCCGGCCCGCATGCAGCGCGGCTTCTCCGGCCGCGAACAGTTTTTGCGGATCGTGCTCCTGCGAAGCTCCGGTCGTTGCGTTTGACGGCGCCGTATTTGCCCGCGCCGCGGTCTGGACACCGGTTGTGTTGGTTACGCCACTCGTTATTCCACTCGGAAGAAAAAGCATGAGGACCACAAAGGGCATGCGCATGCTTGACACTGGATTCATCGTCCTGTAGTGTCCGCCAGCAAGAGGATGAAATACAAGGAGTCCATGGAATCCGCTGATTCGAAGCCTACGCGAAGTACCTCCTCGGCGAAATCCCGCGGCAAATCCGAGCCCTCCCGCAAGCGTTCGCAGTCGGCCGCAGTCACCATCCGCGACGTCGCCGAGCGCAGCGGATTTTCTTCGGCCACGGTTTCCATCGTCCTGAACAACGCGCCGCTGGCGCGCTACATTCCCGACACCACCAAAGAACGCATCCAGCGGGCCGCTGCGCATCTCGGCTACCGTCCCAACCTGTTTGCGCGCTCGCTGCGCGGGCGGCGCAGCCACACCGTCGGCGTCATGGTTTTCGACATGACCGACCCTTATTGCACGCTGGTGTTGCGCGGCATCGAGAACACACTCTTTCAGTCGTCGTTTCTGCCCATTCTTACGGATGTGCACAACGAGCGCAGCCGCTTCGAGCGCTATCTGGAAATGCTGCTCGACCGCCGCATCGAGGGGCTCGTTGTGCTGGCTAACTGGTTGTTCGTTGACATCAACGTCCTCGCCGACCTGGAGAAGAACAATATTCCGACCGCGACCGTCGGCCGCGAACTCAAGAACGACAAAATCAGCTCGGTAATTGTGGACAACGCAGCCGGCACACGCGCCGCGCTCGAACATCTCCATTCGCTCGGCCATCGCAAGATTGCGTTTATCCGCGGTCCCCACCAGTTGTCCGACAGCGAGCCTCGGTGGCGCGGGGTGCGGACTCTGGCCCGCGAACGTGACCTCCAAATCGACCCTCGGCTGGTCGTCGATCTACCAGAATCCGGAGATCCGTTTTCAAGTTTTGAACAAGGATACAAACTAACCGAGGAATTGCTGCGCCGCCGCCGTCCTTTTACTGCGCTCATGGCCTTCGATGACATGACAGCTTTCGGCGCGATTCGCGCGCTGGTCAAAGCGGGGATTCGCGTTCCCGATCAATGCTCGGTCGTGGGCTTTGACGATGTGGAGCCGGCCGCGATCTATTCTCCGGCGTTGACCACGGTGCGCCAGCCCATGGAGATCATGGGCACAGCCGCGGCGACTATTGTGCTCGAAACCATCAACGCCACTCTCGAAAAGAAGCCGATCCGCACCATTCACCGCCGAATCGTTCCCGAGCTGATCGTGCGCGAGTCGACCCGCAGCGTCAAGTAGGTGAAGGGGTAAAAACCCTGCATTTTCTCTTGACAGGCGCAGGCTCCTCAAGCACTATTGATACGTTTTAATACAGGCATTTGACTGCTTTTGAGGATGGAATCGGTGAGGGAGTTCGATATGAGAATTCGTCGGGTAGGCAGGATCGCGGTAGGATTGTTGGCGCTTTCGGCGGCATTCGTGCACGCCCAGGACACCGCCTCTTTGACGGGAACGGTTCGCGACTCCAGCGGCGCGGTGGTGGCTGGAGCGCAGGTTGTGGTGACCAATACGGAGCACGCGATCAACCGGACTACCGTCGCTAACTCCGACGGCGAATACTCGGTCGCCGCGTTGCCGGCTCCCAGTTCGTACAATATCACGGTCACGGCGCAAGGTTTCAAGAAGTTCTTGGCCAAGGGCGTTGTCCTGGATGTTGCCCGGAAGGCCCGCCTCGATGTGGCGCTGCAAGTGGGCACCGCCAGTACCGAGGTGACCGTCGAGGGCACGTCGGTGGCCCAGGTGGACACAGAGTCTTCCGATTTGGGCGATACGATCAGCGGCAAGGAAGTTACTCAGCTGGAACTGAACGGACGCGACTTTACCTCGCTGGTTGGGCTGTCTCCCGGCGTCACCAACCAATCCGGCAGCGATGAAGGCGAGCCCGGCGCTTCCACCGTGGCCTTCAGCATCAACGGCGGACGCACCGAGTACAACAATTTTGAGGTTGACGGCGGCGACATGCTGGACAACGGCAGCAATACCACGCTCAACGTCTACCCCAGCATCGATGCCATCGCTGAAGTCAAGGTGCTGACCTCCAACTACGGTGCGCAATATGGCAAGAACGGCTCTGGAACAGTCGAAGTCGAAACCAAGTCGGGCACCAGGGCGTTCCACGGCGACGTGTATGAGTTTGTGCGCAACACCGATTTTAATGCGACGCAATTTCCCAACACTTCGGTAGCGCCATATCACAAGAATGACTACGGCTTTACCATCGGCGGTCCGGTGTTTATTCCCGGCCACTACAACACCAGCAAGCAAAAGACGTTTTTCTTCTGGTCGGAGGAGTGGCGCAAGGAGCTCACGCCGAATTCATTCGGAACTGTCCCGGTTCCAACCATGGCGGAGCGCGGCGGAGATTTCACCGGTGTATGTCCGACCCCAGGCACCAATCCCCCCGACTTCAGCAACTGTCCAAGCGTGCCGGGTTATACCAATGCGGCGGGCTACACCCCGAACTTAAATGTGGTGCCGGCATACACCAATAACGTCGCGCTGACGACCCCGCTCAGTCTGCTGATTCCGCAACCGAATTTTTCCTCGGGGGCACTGGGTGCTGGCGTTCTCGACTCGTGGACCGCGAGTCCTTCGCTTGACATGAACTGGCGCGAGGATTTATTTAAAATCGACCAAAATATCAGCGACAAAGTTCGTGCCAGCTTCCGCTATATACACGATTCCTGGCAGGAGGCGTATCCAACCCCTCTGTGGACCGACGGCACCAGCTTCCCCACCATCGGGACGAATTTCAACAATCCCGGCATCAGCCTGGTGGCGCGAGTCACGGCTACGCTTTCTCCCACGCTGCTTAATGAATTTGTCGCCAGCTATACCGCCGATCACATTTCGACGGCCCTGACCGGCCCCTGGCAGCGCGGCACTGCTTTTGGCGACCTCGGTTTGTATGACAATGGCTTTGGCTTTAATGCCCCCGAGGTGCCCGGCATCAGCGTCACCGGAGGCCGGTACGGCTCCTTCTCTGAAGACCCCGGCTACGTCCCAGAAGGCGCCATCAATTCGAATCCCACGGTCACCCTCCGCGACAATATCACCAAAATCATTGGCGTCCATAACTTGACGTTCGGCGGATACTATATCGACACGCACAAGAACGAACTTCCGCAGCCGCCCACGGGCGCGAATGGCATCTTGGGTTTCAGCAACTCCGGCAACCCCAACACGAGCGGCAACCCTTACGCCGATTTGCTTCTGGGGAATATACAGAGCTTTACCCAGCAGCAATTGCAGCTCAAGATGCATAACTTTTACAAAATTTACGAACCCTTTTTCCAGGACGACTGGCATGCCACCAAGCGCCTGACGCTGAATTTAGGGTTGCGTCTGAGCCTCTTTGGCACCTATCGGGAGCTGAACAACCTGTCCTTTAATTTCGATCCTGCTCGCTACGTTGCGGGGCTTAGTGGCACGGATCCGGTTACCGGCAACGCGACCGGAAACACTCCCGGAAGTGAGAGTGGTTTTGTTCCTACTCCCAGCACTCCTTTTAACGGCTGGGTGCAGTGTGGTGTTACGGTCGGAGTTCCCAAGGGCTGCATGAACAACCATTGGTTCAACGCCGCGCCCCGTGTAGGTTTTGCCTTTGACCCGTTTGGCGACGGGAAGTGGGCCATCCGCGCCGGCTACGGCATCTTCTATGAGCACATGAACGGCAACGAGTCGAACACAGACTTGCTCGAGCCGTACAACGACAAGACCCAGACCACCAGCGTGACCACCACGTCGGCGCTCCCGATCACCTATTCGAATCTCAATCCCGGCCTGCTCAGCGCGGGCTCGCCTCCGATCATCGTTGGATCGATTCCGAGCAAAGCCACCTGGCCCTATGTGCAGCAATGGCACTTTGATGTTCAGCACGAAATTGCGAGAGGCACGGTCGCCACGGTTTCTTACGTCGGCAGCACGGGGGTTCACCTGACCCGCGCCTACGAGTTGAACCAGATTGCCCCGGCTGCACTTCAACCCGGCGGTAACCCGTACCTGCCAGGGCAGGTCATCAACGGTGGTCCGCTCGCCGCGACCCCCATAGTACCCGGTACGCAGTTCGATTGCAGTTGGGGTCCCGGCAACGACCAACCTGGCGTGAATATCGATGCTTACGGCGTTCCAATGAACGCGGTCACTTCCTATAACACACCAGTTCCCTACACTCCCGGTGTCGCCGGCGGCCCTCCCACGGGCGCGGCCGTTAATCTGGCCGAGGCTTGCGGCAATGTTAGCCCGAATGCATTTCGCCCGTATCCTGGGTATGGCAGTATCGGGCGCAAGGACCAGACTGGGTCCTCCAACTACAACGCGCTGGAAGTTACGGTGCGACATACCATCGGTGGACTCGAACTGAATGGGTCCTATACCTACAGCCACTCGATTGACGATTCCTCTTCCGCCAACGATGCCGGTTTGATTAACACCTATGCCCTGAACACTTTTCGTGCCAGTTCTAACTTTGACCAGCGGCACACCATTACCCTTGCCTATGTTTACGACCTGCCTTTCTTCAAGGGACAGCACAACCTGGCGGGTAAACTGCTGGGCGGCTGGCAGTGGTCGGGCATCACCTTGCTCCAAAGTGGCACGCCGTTCAGCGTATACAACGATGGTAATGGCACGATCGCGCCCGGTGACAATGCCGGCGCGGGTAACGGTAGCTCCCAGATCGCGAACCTGGGTGGCCTGAGTGCTGGCTCGTACCCAGACCTTGTGGGTAACCCAAGAAGCGGAGTCCAGAATTCGTCCCAGCCGGGGTATGGGCCACTTCTCTACAATCCGGCTGTGTTTGTAGCGCCCCAAGGCCTGACTTTCGGTGACGCCGGTCGGAATATCTTGAATAATCCCTGGCGGACAAACTTCGACATGGCCTTGCTGAAGCGCTTTGCCATCACCGAAAGCAAGTACTTTGAATTCCGGGCCGAGGCGTTTAACGTATTTAATCACACAGAATTTAGCTGGCTGGGCGGTGACGGGGGATCGGCTGGCTCTAACTCTGGAACGGGGAACGCCGACAGTTCGATTACTTGCTACGGAGGAGCCAACAACTCGGCTGGCGATCCTTCCTGCGTTGCTGGAGTCGGTGCAATATCCCCGGGATTCTTACGTCCGAACGCCGCACACGAGCCACGGCTTCTCCAGTTAGCGCTGAAGTTTTACTTCTAGCTGGACGCATTGTGCAAAATTAGAAATCCTGGCTCTGAACGAGCCAGGATTTTCTTTCTTGAATCTCAGATAGGAAAATCAACTAGGACGAGCGGCCCGCGCGTCCCCAGTCCGCCACCACCGCCTCTTTCCGGGCGCGGGTCAGCACGCTCAAGGCTTTTTCCAGATCGGCGATCAGATCCTCCACATGTTCGAGGCCCACGGACAGGCGGATCATCTGCTCGGTCACGCCCATCTTTTTCCGCATCTCGGGAGCGACCATGGCGTGTGAGGTCAGCACCGGGATGGTCACCAGCGAATCCACTCCGCCGAGGCTGGGCGCCAGGGTGAACAGATGCAGCGCCTCGGCCACGCGGCACGCGTCGGCGCCGGTGCCTTCCACCTCGAAACTCAACACGCCGCCTGCGCCCGCCAGTTGCTTCTTTGCGGTGGCATAGTCCGGATTCTCCTTGAGCAGCGGATAGTGCACCCGCGCCACCCTGGGATGCTGGCTCAGGAACTCGGCAACCCGCAGCGCGCTTTTGTTCTGGCGCTCGACGCGGACGGACAGCGTCTTGATGCCACGCAGCAGCAGAAACGCGGCGTGCGGATCCATGCAGCAGCCGAGCGTGGTGCGCGTGTGATGAATCTGTTCAATCAAATCGCGGCGTCCGGTGGCGACGCCGCAGATCAAGTCAGAATGCCCGCCGAAATATTTTGTCCCCGAATGCAGCACCAGATCGATGCCCCACTCCGCCGGGCGGCAATTGATGGGCGTGGCAAAGGTCGAATCAATGGTCGAGACGAGGCCATGCTTGCGTGCCAGCTCGGCAATCCTTTCCAGATCGACAACCCTCAGATTTGGATTCGTCGGCGACTCGATGTGCAGGATCTTTGTGTTGGGCCGGATGGCGCGCTCGTGCTGCTCGATGTCATTGGTGTCGACAAATGTCGTTTCGATTCCGACCTTCGGTAACCACTGCGAAAGAAACTTGATCACACCGCCATAAATATCGCGCTGCGCCACGATATGGTCGCCCGCCTTCACCAGCGAAAGAATCGACGTGGTGATCGCGGCCATGCCCGAAGAGAACAGCAGCGCCGCATCCGTGCCCTCCAGTTCGGCGATGGCATTCTCGGCGACGGTATGCGTGGGATTGCCGTAGCGGGTGTAGAAGCTGTCGGTAGGGGTGACGTGGACTTGCTCCTGCAGGTCGGTGACTTCGAACGTCGAAGTCTGATAGATCGGGGTGGAGAGCGGACCGTGTTTCTTGGCCAGGCTGGTGCCTCCGCGGACCGCCTCCGTTTCCTGGCGAAATTCGTGCTTTTTCATTTCGAATCTCCCTGTCGTGCCCAAAGCAGACGGGGCAAAGCCCCGTCTCTACACTAACTTCTTGCCCCCGCCGCATGCAGGGCGGGCACGGGCGCCAACCACTCGGACGACCTCGCGTGCCGGCCGCTTACCAGTTTGTCAAACTCCTGCTGCAAGGCGCGAGTGACGGGCCCAGCCTTGCCGTCGCCAATGACGCGAAAATCAATTTCGCGCAACGCGACGACTTCAGCCGCTGTGCCACACACAAAAACTTCGTCGGCAATATAAAGTTGATCGCGTGAGATAGGCTCCTCGACCACGGAGTGGCCTAAGTCCCGAGCCAGAATGATTAGACTGTCGCGAGTAATGCCTTCCAGAATTCCCGCTCGTGGTGTCGTGGAGATGGTCTTATTACGAACGATAAATAGATTTTCGCCGGTGCACTCGGCCACGTAGCCATCGGGTCCCAACATGATCGCCTCATCGAAACCGGCGCGTTGCGACTCGGTCTTGGCCAGAATCGAGCTGACATAATTACCCGCGACCTTGGCCTTGGTCATCATGATGTTCGGATGTAGCCGCGTGAACGACGCAATATTGGCGCGGATGCCGCGATCCTTCGCCTCGGCCCCCAGAAATTCTTTCCATTCCCACACCGCGACCACGAAGCGCGGTTGGCCGGCCTCGACGGTCAGGCTCATCGCGCCGTCCAGGTAGATCATCGGGCGGATATAGCAGGAGGAAAATTCGTTCGCCGCAATGGTTTGGTAGATCGCCGTCTTCACCTGCTCGGTGGTAACCGGCAACTCGCGAAAGCCCACGACGTGAGCGGAGTCCATAAGACGTTCCACGTGTTCGTCCATCCGGAACACGGCCGGTCCCTGCTCGGTCGAGTAACAGCGGATCCCTTCAAACACGCTGAAGCCATACTGCACAGCGGCACTCACAAACGGGACCACGCCTTCGCTTGCGGGTCTCAGAGAATCATCGATCCATATGTAACGAGCGGTGGCCATATTCTCCTTCAGCACAGCTGGAATCCTTTAAGATTACCTGCGCTCCCCAAGCCGCGGCAAGGCGCACGACATGCCCGGCTACACATGGCCAAGCGTTTGTAATATCCTTCACTGATCTACACCCATCGAGCTACTCTATGAAAAAAAAGGAACTGAAAACGATCGCCAGAAAAGCCGCCGCCAGAAAAACAAGGAAAGCGGCACGCCCGGCGAGTAAGGTCGCGCTTAAGGGCACCGTCCTGAAAGGCAAGCCGTTCCAGGCCGAGTTGCGTCACATTCCGTGGAGTTCGGTCGAAGTCGAAGCCCTGAACCCGCTGCTTGGACGCCATTTTGTGGTCGGGCAGAAAGTTATGCTGGCTCGCGTCCTGCTCAAGAAGGGATGCATGGTTCCCGAACACAGCCATCACAACGAGCAGATCACCTACATCCTGGAAGGCGCGCTGAAATTCGCCATCGACGGCAAAGAGATTGTGGTGAATGCGGGCGAGGTCCTGACCATTCCTCCCAATATGCCACACTCGGCCGAGGCGCTGGTGGACACCGTCGATCTCGACATTTTCAATCCGCCGCGCGCCGACTGGATGAATAAGACCGACGATTATTTGCGGTGAGCGAAAGCCTAACGCAGAGAAATTCGAAGGGGAAAGAACCGGCAAAATCTCTGCGCGCTCTGCGATCTCTGCGGTTAGCCCGTATGATGTACATGTTCTTTTGCTCGGGTGATAAGGCAAATTGTCGATCGCTCAAATCACGGAAACCACCGCGAAACTCCGCTGCATTTCTTGTGGCGCTACGCCTGATTCCGCCGGCCAGGATTTCCGTTGCACTGCCTGCGGCGACCTGCTGGAATTCTTTTTCCCGGGATGGACGCTCGACCAGCTGGACGGGCCAAAGGCCCGTCACCACACGGACCCTAAGCCCAGCCACCACACGGACGCTTCGACGCTCAAGTCTCTCTGGTTTAGCCGCCGGAGCTCGCGCGATGCGCTCGACCAGAGCGGAGTCTGGCGCTTTCGCGAACTTCTTCCCCAGATTCCCAATCTCGACGAGCATGTCCTCACGCTACGCGAGGGCAACACGCCGCTCTACCATTTGCCACGTTGCGCGCGCGCGACCGGAGTCGAGAATCTTCACGCCAAGCACCAGGGCATGAACCCCACCGCATCGTTCAAAGACACGGGGATGACGTTCGCTGCGTCGGCCGCGCATCAGGGCGGATTCAGATGGGTGGCCTGCGCCTCCACCGGCAATACATCCGCCTCCATGGCAGCCTACGCCGCGCGTGGCAACATGCACAGCCTGGTGCTCATTCCGGATGGCAAGATTTCATGGGGCAAGCTTTCGCAATCGCTCGACTATGGAGCCCTCACCTGCCAACTCCGAACCGATTTCGACGGATGCGTCCATATCCTCAACGATCTCGTCCGCCAGAAGCCGGTCTATCTGCTGAATTCGGTGAATCCGTATCGCATCGAAGGCCAGAAGACGGCGGCCATCGAACTCATGGAGCAACTTGGGTGGGAGCCACCCGACCACATCATCGTCCCCGGGGGCAATCTCGGGAACAGTTCCGCGATCGGCAAGGCGCTGGTTGAAATGCGCGAACTTAAACTGATCTCGCGTCTGCCGAAGCTTTCCATCATTCAGGCGCGGGACGCGAATCCTTTCTACCGCTGCGTGCATGAGTTTGGCGGAAAGAAACTCGAACCCATGACTGCCGACACGCTTGCGACGGCTATACGCATCGGCAATCCGGCATCGTGGAAGAAAGCGCTGCGCGTTTTGCAAGCGACTGGGGGCGAGGTCGAACAGGTCACCGAAGTCGAAATCGCCGCTGCAAAGGCCGAAATCGGCGCCGATGGCATCGGTTGCGAACCGGCTTCCGCTGTCACGCTGGCTGGACTGAAGAAGCTGCGCCGGAGCGGATTCGTCAAAGCGGGTGAGTCCGTCGTGCTGATCTTGACCGGCCATCTGCTTAAGGATCCCGACTTCACCATCAAGTTCCATCGCGGCGATCTGTTCGACGGAACTACGGGAGAGACGGAGGCTGGCCAGGAAAAATATCTGCAGCGGGCCCCGGTTGTGCTCGACGCTGATTTGGGGGCGGTCATCGCCGCCCTCGATGCGGCCCAGAGAAATTCGTGAACAGAACGACGAAAATCCAAGCCGATTCCCGCACATCGGCTCCCGTTCATGGAAGCTATAGCGGACGTGCTCAAGGTGGGACCGCTGGAGAAATCAAAGGGCGCGGAAGCGAAAAAAAACGAAGGGCTTACTGCGTCGAGGGGGTTTGAGGTTCGCCACGAAGGCAATGTCGCCAGCTTTTCGGCAACATTGATTCTTTCCATGCGGCCATTTGGGACCCAAAAAAGAGCAAGCGCACAGCGACCAAAACCACCACGAACAGTGCAGGAATCAAGGCTGGCTTATTCAAGAAGACCCCTTAGCAAACGGTACTCCACAAGCTAGGGTTCGTCAAAGACATGATGCCGCAGAAATTCGTAGCAGTTCGCCGCAAATTCGTGTATAAAACACAGTTCAATTGTCGGTGCCGACTGTAAGCGATTCTGCCCAGGCCAGACCGAGCTAAAGTCTTCCATTTCTATTGTTTCGGGTCGGGCTTGATGGACTGTGGGGAAATCGGACATCCACGCCCGGCCCCTAAAGGGGCATTGATTTCGAAAGTCTTGCGGCATCGCTACAGCGATGCCCTGATACGATGCCCGAGTCTTTCCGCGGCCTGGTTAGGCCGCCGAGGAATTTGCTTTCTGACCTATGCCTTCACGTCCCACATCTCTGGACCGCTCGCTGCGCCTGGCGCTGCCGGCGTCCTCCGCCAACCTGGGCCCCGCGTTCGACGCGGCTGCCCTTGCCTTAGATTTCCATCTCCGCTTGCGGGCCGAGCGCGCTCCTGATTTCTTCGTCACCGCCGAAGGCCGCGACGCGCTGACCTGCGCCCGCATGGAAAATCACCTTATCGTTACCACCTATTGCGAGGTGCTCGAGTCGGAGAACCGCAAGATCGCGCCCTTGCGCATCCACCTTGGAAATGAGATCCCGATCGGCCGAGGTTGCGGATCGTCCGCTGCCGCCCGTCTGGCCGGCATCGCGCTGGCGGTACATTTCGGACATTTGCGTTGGAAAAATGACCGCATCGTCGGCGAGGCTTCCATGCGCGAGCACCACCCGGACAACGCTTCCGCCTGCTGGATGGGCGCGCTCACCGTGGCTCGCATGGCTAATCAGGTTCAGGCGCAGGTGGTTGAAGTGAAGCCGAAAGGGAAGTGGCCGCTGCTGCTGGCTGTCCCCGATGCTCTGCTCTCGACCGAGCAGGCGCGCCGCGTGCTGCCGTTCCAGTACTCGCGTGCCGATGCCGTCACCAACATTCAGAATTCGATGCTGCTGCTCGCGGCCTTCACGCAGGACCGCCCTGACTTGCTCTCGTCGGCGCTCGAGGACCGCATCCACCAACCGTATCGCGCGCCGCTCTCGCCGCTGCTTCCCGCGCTCAAGGAACTCACCGGAGAATCCGGCATTCTCGGCGCCGCTCTCAGCGGAGCCGGCCCGTCGGTGCTGGTGTTTCTCGATCCGAAGGTTCCAGCGAAAAAGGCGAAGCAGAGAATCTCCGCCCACCTTACCAAGCGCAGGCTGACCGCCGAACTCATTCTTACCCAAATCGCTCAACACGGCGGACGCGACGGAGCCGACTGGCGCAAGCATCATCCCTCGGGAAGAAAGTAGGCTCCCTACTGCCGGCTGGCCGGGGCACGATACCGTTCATGCGCAGATATTCCACCATCTGTCCGTAGTGATCGAAACCATACCAGGAGAAGATCAAACCTAAGCTGAATCGCGTGGTCTTTGACTCGCCGTCGGAAGTGGGAATCGGTTCCAGGCATTCGTATCGGTAATGGTCGCGACTGCCTTGTGGGCGGCGGCGAAGGAATCTTTCGGGTACTCGAGGATGTCGGCTTCGACTGCACGCAATCGGGGGCCCTTTCCGTCGTTAGCGTCGATGGACGGCTTTTCGCCAAGGATGTGGGCTGCAATCAGGTAGTTGCTGGCGGCAACGTGCTTAATCTGTACGAACGCCTTTAAACTCGCCGTTGGATGGCACGAAACCGTACTTCTCTTCGGGCATTGCTTCGGCTGCGGGAATAAAATCTCCCACCAAGTTTTTGATCGCACCGTCGAGCACCTGGGCGACGGTTTTCTTTTCTTCTTTCGAGGGCGCTTGTGTTTGCGCTTGCGCCCGCCCAAAACTGCACAGAACTAACGTTGCCCCCAGGATCGCACTGATCGTTTTCATTTTGCCTCCAAACAAAAACTATAGATCGGCGAGCGCGCTCTCAACGTATCAAGTCCGTAGCCCCCACCCAACGCAGCGCCTCCTTCCGGTCGGCGAACGCCCGCATCTGGACCGCTTTGCCGTCACGGAAGGTATAAACGTCCGCAAGGCTCACCTCCTGGAACTCGCTACGGTCTTTGGGGCGAACTCGCGCGTGTACAAATACAACGATTCGGTTACCGGCAATGATGAATCGTTCCGGCTCACTGTTTGCTTCAGCCCATGCGGCTCGTGACTGCGTCAAGTAGCGCTCCACGGCTTCGCGGCCGTAATACGTCCCACCTCCGGGAAACTCCTGGGGGCTCGCTCCATTCGATCGCAGGATCCAGTGGTTCCACCGACGCCTCCATATCGCCTCGATTGAACGCCGCATGGGCCCCGCGAAGAGCGGGGATCATTTTGGTCTGACTGTTGCTCAGACTGTAGCGAGCTTCCCATCCCATTCTCGTTGCGCGTCCAGTTGCATCCGTTCAGACACAGAATTGCGGCGACAATTAAGGTCAGGAATCGGATCAGAATTTAGCCGGACTCAAAGCTAATCTCGAACCACCGCCTGAGCCAACTCCAGTTCACTCGCCGTAATGCGATGTCCGCGCAGCGCGAATACTCCCAGCGCCAGCACGACCGCGGCCGCGCCCAGCGCGTCCGGAACCCCAATCGTTTTCGCCAATGCGCCCCACAGGGTGGCGCCGATCGCCATGCCTCCCTGCAACACCAGCAGGTAACACGACAACGCCCGAGCCCGCACATACGCCGGACACATAGTCTGTGCCGCCACATTCAAACAGGCCAGAATCCCGATCCAGGCTGCGCCCGCCACCAGCATCACCGCACAGAGCAGAGCAAACGTCGCCGCGCGTCCCGCGGCAAAAGTCATGCCGGCAAAAATCACGATGGCGGTGCCGACCACGCCATCCACCGACAATTTTTCCCGCAATCGCGGAAGCGCCAACGCTCCCAGCAATGCGCCCAGTCCAAAGCAGCCGAGCAGCACGCCGTAGCCCCTGGCCCCATACGGACGTGCAATGATCGGCAACAACGCCAGCATGGCAACCGCCGCCACGCTGAATGTTCCCGTTCGCAGGAGGACCGACTTCGCCAATCCACTCTCGCGCACGTAACGGAACCCATCGCTGATCGCGGACCACACGCGCTGAGTCTTGGGAGGAGCCTCAATCGGTCGCCTCCAGCGATAGAGAAATAAGATCACACCCAAGAACGAAAATGCGTTCAGCAAGAAGGTTGTGCCGCAGCCGACCGCCGCCACAATGACACCACCCAATGCCGGTCCCACCGCCCGCGCCACGTTGAAACCTGCCGAATTCAGGGCCACTGCCGAAGCATGTTGCTTGGCTGGAACCAACTCCGGCGTAATCGCCTGCCATGCCGGATCGTTCATCACGGCGCCGAGGCCCAGCAGAAACGTAAACAGCAGCAGCACCCAGGGTCCGACGCAACTGGTGAGCGTCATGATGCCAAGCGTCGCCGACGCCAGTACCATCCATCCCTGCGTCAGCAATAGAAATCGCCGACGGTCCACCATATCGGCGAGTGCGCCTGCCGGTAGGATCACCAGGAACACCGGCAACGCCGCAGCCGCCTGCACCAGTCCAACCATGAACGGATTCAGGGTCATTTGGGTCATCAGCCAGCCGGCGCCTACGTTCTGCATCCAGGTGCCGGTGTAAGAAATGACCGATGCAATCCAAAGCGAGCGAAACAGTGGCTCGCCAAGCGGAGCCCAGGGGGAAATCAAATGCTTGGAAACGATCGGCTGAGCCATCGGCATTTTGATCATTTCCGCCATGAGTTTGCTCGCGGAGAGCCGGGCGCCCTCGCCCGGCCACCATCACAGATGGACGGGCGAGACGTCCGTCGCTCCATTAACGCATCGCTTGTTGCGCAAACGGCCATTCCCGCCGGCGCCACGCCCGCACGGTGTAAATTGCAACCCCGACTACCAGGATCACCGCCGCGTAGCGAACCTCGCGGAGAAAATCTTTACGCGAGATCAGAATAAAAATGAAGCTCGCCGATGCCACCAGCGCCGGCGCCGGATAAAGCCACATGCGAAACGGACGCGGCATATCCGGTCGCCGTATCCGCAGCACAATCACGCCTATGCTCTGCACCAGAAACTGCAACACGATGCGGATTACGATCAGCGCGGCAATCAAGTCGGCCAGCCTGAGGAAACAAAACACCGCCGCAACACCAGTCAGGGCGAGCAGCGAAACATAGGGAAACTTGTGAACCGGATGCACCTTCGCAAAAGCCCGAAAATAGTTGCCGTCGAGCGCCGCTGCGTAGGGCACACGCGAATAACCCAAGGTCAGCGAAAACACCGATGCGAATGCCGTCCACATCACGAGCACCGAAATAATCGAAGCCGCACCATTCCCATACAGGCGCTGCATCAGAGTCGAGACGACATACAACTTGCTGTTCGAAGCCCCCGCCTGCGCCAGTTCGCGCCACGGAATGACGCCGAGAATGCTGACGTTCATCACTACATATAGACACGCCACCGCCAGAATGGATAGCAACAACGCCCGCGGAATATTCTTCCCGGGTTCCTTGACTTCGTCTCCGAGGAAACAAACGTTGTAGTACCCCCCAATGTCATAGGCGGCAATCAGCATCGCCCCGCCCAGTCCGCGAAAGAAGTCTCGCGAAAATGAAAATGCCCCTGGAGGTAAATCGAATGCCCGATGCGCGTTGAAGTGGGTCAGCCCGGCGAAAATAATCCACCCGATGGTGGCCATCACTCCCGCCCACAGCACCTTGGTGAGCCGCGCGATCGCGGTGATACGCCGATACAGGAGAAACGCCGTCAACGCGCAGACACCAATCGCCAGAAACGTGGCCGGCATCGCGACCAAGGTCAGTTGCAGAGTTCCGAGGAGAGGAAGATGCAGCGCCCAGGTGTGGTTCGACCACACCAGTTCCAGGCGCGGCCAAAAGAAAGCCGCATACTGCGAAAGCCCGATAGCTCCCGAGGCAATCGAAAGCGGAGCACTGAAGGAGAGTTGCCAAATAAATAGAAATGAAACCAGCCGCCCGAGTTTCTGCGGACCGTAAATTTCTTTCAAATATCGATACGATCCGCCTGAACCCGGCATGGCCGCGCCCAGTTCCGCCCAGACCAGACCGTCGCAGATCGCCAGCACCGCGCCCAGCACCCATCCCAGCATCGCCTGCGGTCCGCCCATCGCCGAGATAATCAGCGGAATGGTGATGAACGGGCCCACGCCGACCATGTCAATCATGTTCAGCGCGGTGGCGGAGCCAAGGCTAATGCCCCGGACGAGTTGCGGTTTGGTGTTGGATTCGCCTTCGAGTGGAATTGTCATGAAATGGGCCGATGGTCGATGGTCGTTAGTCGTTGGCGAACCGATCTTTTAAGGGTGTCCGCAATTCCTCGTTTGCAATTATTTCCCGAACGACCAACGACTAACGACTGTGCTCGACGAGTCGCTACTTCGCGCCCAACAAATTGACAAACAGCCGCACAGCCCCCGGCACGCCCGCCGGCAATTGCCGGAAGAACGCGTATCCCGTGTAGATATAGGTTCCCTTGCCGTAGTGCGCGACCAGCAGTCCGCCCTTCTGCTCGCCTTCGCCCGGATCATGCGATTCGAGCAGCGGTGTAAAGTTCGAATCCCATTGCGACATGAAGTACAGCCCGCGCTCTTGCACCCAGCCCTCGAAATCTTTCTGCGTAATTTCGTTCGGAGAATGAAAGATCGGGTTGGCTGGATCGAGAATCGTAACCGGTGCTTCTTCCACCGAAACCCGCGTCCGGCTGAGCGTTGCCGGATAGGGCGTGAACTTGCCAGAATTAAAATCACCGGCCGCCGGCGTGTACCCGAGGGTGTTGTACTGCACCACCAGCCGTCCACCGGTTTGCACAAAATCGAGCAGTCGCTGGTTGTTGGCAATCACATCTTTCTGGGTGTCGTAAGCGCGAATCCCCAGCACGATCGTCTGATACCGGCTCAAGTCTTCCGTCCTCAGCTTCTCCGCGGGGATGAGCGTCACATCCATCCCGATCTGCTTGAGCACGGTAGGAATGTCATCCCCGGCGCCCATGACGTAGCCGACTTTCAGATCCCTTGGAACCTTTACATCGACGACGCTCACGCGCTGCAGTGCGGGCTGGTAGTAGTAGAAGGTACCTAGATCTTCGCGGGTGACAACCGTGTAGCCCTCGCCGTAGCTTTTCTTGCCGCTCGTGAGTTCCGCTCGGATATGAGTTTGACTCTCCTTCAGTTTGGACGGGAAGACTTGGAATGAGGTGTCCTTGGACTCATCCTTTGGGATCTCAACGGACTCACGAGCGGGTTCAGCACGCCACCCGTTTGGGACTCGCAGCGTAATCTGCGCTTCGGAACCACTGCTCCGATCGCGCACGCTGGTCTTCACGCTCGTACGGCCATGCTGATCCGAGGGAATCACCGAGCTCGAGGGCGACAATTCCACCGAGAACGCCGGTCCAATCGCCAACGGATGCTCGCCTTCGGTGCCATCAGCCCACTTGAAACGCACCATCACCGGCACTTCGATGGCGCCGGTGAGTCCTTGGGCCTGATATTCCATTCGCACGTGAAACGGTGGTGGAGGGAAAGGAAGTGTCTGATATTGCGGTTCGTCAATTGTGTTCAGCGCATCGCGTTCGGGGTCATGTCGATGCCAGTACGGCCGTGTGTAGCCAGCCTTCTCACACGGCGTTATGCGGAAATCGAAGTCGGCTGCCGAACCTTTGCCGACCGACTTCGCTCCATCCACGTTTTCCCGGGATCCGCAAGCTGGAGCGTCTAAGATCAGCGTTGCCGAAGCGGCCGCCCCCCCACTTGCAATTCGCACTTCTGACTTCACGGCAACACTCTCCCCTGGAACGGCCATCGCGGCCGCTTCCGGGGAAGGAGCGGGGGCGGCGTCATACCAGGCTTTCGACTCAATTCCCAATGCTAGGTTTGCCGCGTGTTGAAACTGGTCACGCTTCGTTTCGAGTTCAGTCACCAGCCACTTCTTTGCACCTTCTGATAGCGAGGATTGCCGAACTTTCTGCAGCAGATCGTCAGCCACTTGGCGTCCGCCCAGCAGTGCGGTGATCCCCGCCGCGGAGCCGAGATCCGCATTTTCCCCAGCTTCGTCAGCTCTTTGCTGAATCTGAGCGATCTGGTCACGCAGCCACTGGACCTTCTCTTCGCCGCCCAGTCGCGAAGCCAGCCCGGACAGCGTCGTGTCGATTCCGTCAAAGAAATCTTGCTCGTGACCGTCTTTATCTTTTGGCGACTCCACCACCGAATCAACGAGCCGGTAGAACGCAAACCGGTCGCCCTTGGGAACTGAGATGCTCCCCAGCCCTTGTGATTGCTGATGGCGCAATCCCTCCACGGCAAACTGTACATAGGACATCCCCAGCAACGGGTCTTCTTTACCGGTGTTCAGCTTGACGGTGTATTTAGCTGGGTCGCAGGTTGAAGCGCCGAAGCCGCATACGTTTCCGATGTACAGCTTCTTCGGCTGCCAGGGCTGCAATCCTTCTCTGATCTGCTCCGGAAAACGATTAGGGTCGGCCGCTGCGCGAAATGCTTCTTTCGTCAGGATCGCCGACGCCTGATGATGCCCATGCCCATCGCGGTCGGTCCCCGAGAACCGCGCCACCAGCACATCCGGACGAAAGGTTCGAATCACCCGCACTATGTCCGCCAGGGCGATGTCATGCCCTTGCCATTTCTGAAAAGTTTCTTCTGGAGTTTTCGAATACCCGAAATCCGCGACTCGTGAGAACCGTTGCTCCACGCCGTAATAGCGGTCGGCTGCCAACACCTCCAGAGTCCGCACCACGCCAAGTACATCGAACAGATTGCTGCCTAACTTGTTCTGCCCACCTTCACCGCGGTTCAGCGTCATCAGCAACGTGGAGACGCCTTTCCCGCGCGCCTCCAGCGTCAGCATGCCGCCGTCTTCGTCGTCGGGATGCGCATCCACCTGCATCAACCGTGCCGTGGTCTGCAACCGCCGCAGCAGCAGCTTCAGTCCCGACGCGCCTGTTTCCTGCGGGAGCGGTTCGTAATAGCGATCAACAGAAGAACGATCGGCGGCCTGATCGACGTTATGATCGCCAGCGGTCTTTTCCGCCGTCTGTGCGGCCGCGAATAACGCGCTTGAAGCGGCCAGCAGAACCAGCAGCATCGCAGCCGCCAGTCGCTTGCGCAGCCATCCATACTCGAACTTCTTCAGCATCGCAAACATGAACATCTGATGGATTGTCCTCAATGAAAGGAGCAAATATATTCTCTGCTTGTGTCTCCCTATCTCATTCCCTGCGCCACCTCGAATTTCTGCTGGCATTCGCGCGCCGCTTGCACAATCTGATGGAACTCCGCATTTCCGCGCACCCCGGCCAGCAGCGGATCCGATTGCAGGGCCTGGTACGCGCAATAATTCCCGGCTACCGATCGACGCAGAAACTCGAATGCAATCTCTTTTTCGCCGCAGAATGCCAGTATTGTTCCCTGGTGATACTTCATTTCGGGATTCTGTTTCGCCAATAATTCGCTTTCTGCCTGCTCCGCCAACCGGTGTCTATCAGCTGCGGGCGCGTTGTCCAGGCACTCCTCTACCAGTCCGCGCATCCACATGGGATTGTCTGTCATTTGCGGCGCGGCTTGCCGCGCTTCGTAGAGCTTCCCCTGCCGCAACAGCACTGAAACTCGCACCCCATTTGACCACTCCGAACCCGTATCCTGTTCAAGAAACTGCATGGCACGCAGGGCTTTCCCGGCCTCGGCAAAAGCCAGCGCGCACGTTCGCCAGTTATAATTCGCGTCGATTGCTAAAGCTTTGTCGCACTCGCCCTGCGCCTCATCCAGCCGTCCCGCATAGCGCAGTACATACGCCAGCGAGAAATGCGCGTACGCGGCATCCGGACGCTTCTGCACCAGTGCCCGTGCGTCGACATAAGCCCGGTCGAGGTTTCCGCCTTCGGCTTCCTGTGCCGCCAGTAATCCCGCCGCGCTGACCCGTCCCGGCTCGAGCAAAAGGGCACGATGATACGCCTCATTCGATCGCTGATATCCCGCATCGCCGGCGTCCGAGTAAATCGCATCGAAGTAATAGCGCCGCCCCAGCACCTCCCACGCTGGCGCGTAATTGGGATCGAGGGTTACCACATGCTCCAGTATCGCGATCGCCTCCTTATTAGATTTGACCTCGCGCGGGATGGCCAAGGTTCGCAAATACGCGTCATACGCTTCTTGATTCGCCGGGACGCTGCTGGCTTCAAGGGGCCCACCCGCGAGGCCCAGGGCCGGAACCAGTTCCTGCCGCACTTTTGCCGCCATCTGGTTCCGCAACGAAATCAAATTATCCATCGGCGAGCTAAACTGGCCCGTCCAGAGGACCCGATTTTCTTTTACGTCGACTGCTTCGAGCGTTACTTGAACCGTCTTGTCCTGACGCACAAAGTGTCCCGCTACCACCGTACCCACGCCCAACTCGTGCCCGGCTTTTGATGGTTCCGCTTCTCCGGTGGCGTACCTTTGGGTTGCCGTCGAGGGCCGGACTTCGAGCATATGCGCATGGGTCAGCGCATTCTCAATCTCGTCGGCCAGCGCGAATCGCAGAAACTCGCTCTCCTTATCGTTACTAATGTTCTGCAGTGGCAGCACCGCGATCGTCTGGGTGCTCGCCTTCACCGTTGGCGTCCGGTGTTTAAAGAACCACGTTGCCGCGGCCACCACCGTCATCATCAGCAGCGCCGCTAATCCGGCGATGATCCAATACGGCCTCGAACTCGACTTCTGGAACGCATGCGTTACCACATGCAGTCCGCTCGCCTGACGAAGTCTGCTCCGCAGAGTCGGATCCGTTGCTCTTTGCAGCTTCACCAGGTCGTTCTTTAGCTCCGTTGCGTTCCTGTACCGGAGCTTGCGGTCCTTTTCCATCGCTTTCCCGATGATTGCTTCGAGTTCCGTCGGCACGGCCGGATTAATTGACCGCGGCGGGACCGGCTTCTCATTGATCACCGCATGCAACGTCATCACTACGTTGGTTCCGGTGAACGGCTTCTTGCCGGTCGCCATTTCGTACAGCACCACGCCAAAAGAAAATATGTCACTGCGCACATCCAGGTCTTCCGAACGCGCCTGTTCCGGCGACATGTATACCGCCGTCCCGGGAATCACTCCCACCTGGGTCAGCGATTCTTCGAGCGACGAGTCGGTGGTCGTGCCCACGCTCTGATCCTTGGCCAACTTAGCGAGACCAAAGTCCAGAATCTTCACCTGCCCATCCGGAGTCAGAAAAATATTTGCCGGTTTGACGTCGCGGTGCACAATCCCCTTAGCATGCGATGCTGCCAACGCGTCCGCCACCCGCACTGCAATGTCCAGCAGGTCGTCAAGCTCCAGAGGCTTGCCATGAATCCGCTGCTTCAGGCTCTCGCCTTCCAGCTTCTCCATGACGATGAACGGATGCCCGCCGTTATCGTCAATGTCGTGAATGGTGCAGATGTTTGGGTGGTTGAGCTGCGAAGCGGCGCGCGCCTCGCGCGTGAATCGCTCCAGCGAGCGTTGATCTTTTGCCAGATGATCGGGAATGAATTTCAGAGCGACACGGCGGCCCAGACGAATGTCCTCCGCCTCATAAACAATTCCCATCCCGCCGCCACCCAGCTTCGACAAGATGCGGTAGTGGGAGACAGTTTGGCCGATCATGTCCATAGGTTGTGTGGGGTCAGACACTCTTGCCCGCCGCCGTTGACTATGATTCTAGTGCACGCTGAAAGCCAGCCCTCGCCCGTGAAGGCGTAATGGTAGGCTGTCATCCCGGTCGGGTCAACCGAGTACCTTGGGCAGATTCCAGTGCCGCCAAACGCTGACGATGCGCAGCACAAAGCAGACCACGCCGCCCAATACCGCCGACCAAGTGTGGGACAGTTTCAACTTGCGACCCGCGAGCATAACCAATGCCCCGGCCATGGCGGAGTATCGCCAATCGCGCAGCGAACTCGGTGGGACGGCGCCGATAAGGATGTCGCGAAAGATTCCTCCCGCCAACGCCCTGGAAAACGCCAGTACCATGAGCCCGAGTAGGTCAAGATCGCCAGTGATCGCCGCGAGCGCGCCCTCTATGCCGAAGAGCAATGTTCCAGCCATGTCGGCTGCGAACAGCAACGTGTTCGATGGGCGCCGCACAATCGGTGACTCCGTTTGCATTACCGGCCCCAGTTTCACGTTTGGATTACCCGCGAGCTTGCCGTTGCCGGCTGAAAACCAGTCCTCGCGCGTGAAGGCGTAATGGTAGGCTGTCATCCCGGTCGGGTCAACCGAGGTTGGAAGCAAGGAGAGGCGTTCCGCGCGCCCATAGTAATCGCGTAGCAGAGGACGATAGTCGGGGTGCGCACAGCGTTCGATGGTGACCTTAGCTCTTTGCCGCGGCGACAGGCCCCTCAGGTCGGCGACCCCCTGTTCGCTTACGACCACATCGACGTCGTGCTCGGTATGGTCTACGTGCGAAACCATGGGCACGATTGTCGTGATGGCTCCTAACTGCGCCGTGGACGGAGCCATGAAGATGGCCTGGTACCCGTTGCGCGCAAAATCCCCCGAGCCGCCAATGCCGTTCTGAATTCGCGATCCCATGACGTGGGTGGAATTCACGTTGCCATAGATATCGGTTTCGATCATTCCGTTCATACCGATGACGCCCAGCCGGCGGATAATTTCCCCATGGTTGGAGATTTCCTGCGGCCGGAGAACAATACGATCGCAGTGGTTTCCCATCTCGGCGTGGACCTTCTCCATTATTTCCGGACTGAGAGAAAACGCCGTGGCCGAGGCACAGGTGAGCTCGCCACTGCGCAAGAGCTCGATCCTGCCGTCCTGGATAACCTCGGTGTAGGATGTCAAATTTTCAAAATTCGCTTCCAGCGGGCCCGGTGAAGATGCTGACCTGAGCCTTCCGACCACGCAGGTTAGCGTCTAACTAAGATGCGCCGGGCCAACGCCAGCGGCACGGCCTTCGGATAGCCGGAGCCAGTGAATCCACTCATGCCGATGCGAGTGCCGAAGTCGATCAGAGCCGCCGCTTCGTCGGCGCTCATGATGCGGGATGCCGAGCTGGAATTCAAAACGCGAGAACTGACCGGAGTACAGGTGGCCATAAATTCCTCATAATCGCCACGGGATGGCGATTCATCGCAATGATGCCACTGGCTAGAGGTCTGGCGTGTGATTCCGGTCACTGCAGGGTGTGATGAACAAACTGAGGTAATTGACGCTCCAGGCCGGAGGCGAAGTCGACTTACCCACTAACCAGTGCCGCAGACGACCCAACCCATTTCATATTCTTGTTCTGGTCGACGCCCATCATTAGCCCGCGGCCCATGCGAACGATCGTCAGCACCGGGAGCAGTTCGTTCAGCCACACATACATGATCCGCAATTCGACCTTGGTCAGCCCGTAAGGAGTTTCCACCACCGGCGTGAAATTCATCCGCTCCTGCAAAATGTATTCGCCGCGCTTTGCCGCAGGAATTGCGTCAATGTCCGCACGCGAAGGCGCGATCACCACGCCCAATCCGGCAAACGAATACAGCGGCTTGAGGACAAAATTTTCCAGATCCGCCGGCAGTTCCGTCAGCTGATCCAAAAACCACGTTCGCGGCACCGACGGATGCTTCAAATAAGGAATCGAATATTTGCTGATGCGGAAATACCAGTTCGGATGTCCCACCCACTCCACATCGAGGTCATCCCGAAAATCAAACGGCAAAGCGACGCCCTTGCGTTCCAGCTCGTCCACGATGGTGCGGTTATAAATCCGCTCTATCGGAACCCGCTTGCCGCCGTCTTCATAAAACAGGCGCCGCCCGTCTTTCTGAATTTTGGTGATGCAGACGGTGCGAATTCCAAGCAGCTTCTCGGTCAGCAGAAAATCCGGACGCGTCTTTTGCTCTTCCGGATGCACCTCCATCAAAACCACATTCGCCGGCTCGTGCCCCGCCACGATCGCATCCTGCAAAAGGCGTTGGTAAGCAGCCGAGTCCAGCTTGCTTAAGTAGTAGCGAAGCTTAGGGTCAAGGCCAAACACATCGATGTAAGCTTGAGCCAGAACCGGCTGGTAAGCGTAGAGCGAAGGGAAGGCTTGCAACTCGACCAGTTTCGGCTGCAACTCGCCCGCCTGATCGCGCACTAGCCCGAAGTCCACCTGAATAAACATTGGGTGCGGCGCTTCATTCGGGACGCGAAACTTTGCGGGAATGGAGGCTTCGGAGCGCGCCCGATACTCCGGATTCTCTACCAGTTGCCGGATCAGCACCTTGCCGCCCTCGCCCATGCGCTCGACCAGAGCATTTGGAAAGAAGCAAGGCGTCTCGCAAAGTGGGAATGGAACTTCCATTCCGCATCGAGAGGTCATCTCACGCCGCAACCGGTCGTATTTTTCGGGGGTGAATCGCGAGTTGAAGTCTTGCCGGTAGGAGGGAATCATAGAAGCTCGTGTGGTGACGGCGCCCCCGTCCCGGCGGGGCGAAGCCCCGCCACCACACACCCTACGCCTCAATCAAGAACTGCCCGCGCCGCATAATCTGCCGGCCGTCGACCCAGATATCGAAGTTTCGCCCCACCACATCAATGTGCGTGGATGAAAACCACTCCGCTCCGGTGTGCGCCCCATAGGGATTTCCGAAAGCAATGTGGACGCCCGGGTATTTCTCGTCCTGCAAGATTTCTCCGATTACATCTTTCAGTTCGACGTTTGTCCCAATCGCAAACTCGCCCACGCGATTGCTGTTCTCATCGGTATGGGTGTAAGCCCAGAAATCGTCTTTCAATTCCTTGTTCGCCGAGCGCGCCGCGATCACGCGATTGGCCTTAATGTTGATGGTCAGCGGATGCGCCTTCAGGTCGCCAAACTTGCGGCACAAATAGTCGCCCACAACTCCATCAATCACAAACGTTCCATTCACCTCGCCCGGCGTCGTGAAAATCTCACCCCCCGGCAGGTTTCCCCACTTCTCCGTGCTGATAATTCCGCTCGTCTTCACCCACCGGTAATTCGGACTCAAATCCGCCACCAGGTCCGTACCCGCGGGCGTCCTTGCCTTAACCTGCTTTGCCTTGCGCACCAGTTCCATTACCTTTACGCTCAGGCGGTCCACCTTCAGGAAATCCGCACGCATGCCTTCCAGCATGATCCGCTTATTGACGTTCACCATGTGAGCGTGGCGGATTTTTCGCCGGTTCACCACATCCGTCATCTGCATGCGCGACTTCAACTCATTGGTCTGGCCCTGGACCGCGAAAATGCTGACCTGGCTCGACTCCAGATCCTCCACGATTGGCAGCGGCAAATCGGTCAGCGGACGAGTCGCCACATCCTCGAGCACCCACGTCTGGTAACGGCAGCCCAGTTCTTCCAGTTCATGCACGATGGCCGCCGCAATCTCCAGGCTCACTTCATCGGTGATGACGGTGACCCTTTCCGAAGGAAGCACGCGCAGGCACACGCGCACAGCATTCCGCGCTCCCGGGGTCAATTCAGGATCAAAAGCCATCTGGTTCATTTGCCGGTTGGATTGTTCTGCAGTATTCATCAAAGTCATTGTCATTCGCCAAGTTCATCAGCCGAACCGGGCCGTGGGCACGCGATCTGCCTCGTCCACGCCCACCTCAGTCTCCTCAATGACGTAGTCCATCACGGCTTTCATGTCTCCGGTCTTGCGATACACGTCCAACTGCCGGTCCGCGCCCGTGCCCATCTTCATAATCTCACGGATGTACTCCACTTCCGCCCGGCAATCCAGTTCGTCCAGCACGTCATCTACGAACTCCAGGTACTCTTCGATCAGATCACGCTCCGGAACTTCCATCTGCTTGCCGAAATCGATCAGTTTCCCGTTGATGCCATAGCGCGCCGCTCGCCATTTGTTCTCCATGAGTAGCGATTTCCGGTAGAGCCGGAAACCCTGGTTTTGCGAGTGCAGCTTGTAGAGTTTGGCCACGGTCGCCTGGATCAGCGCCGCCAAAGCAATCGTCTCACCCAACCGCATGGGAAGATCGCATACGCGAAACTCCAGCGTGTTGAAGAAGGGATGCGGCCGCATGTCCCACCAGATTTTTTTCGCGTTATCGATCGAATTCGTCTTGACCAACAGCTTGACGTAGTTCTCGTACTCGCCCCAGCTCGGGAAATAATCCGGCAGGTTCGTTCGCGGAAATTTGTCGAACACCTTGCAGCGGTACGATTTCAGCCCGGTATCCATCCCCAGCCAGAAAGGCGAATTCGCCGATAGCGCCAGGAGGTGCGGTATGAAATACCGCGCATGATTCATCATCTGGATGAGTATCTCGCGATCCTCGATGCCCACGTGCACGTGCAGCCCGAAAATCAGATTGGCCCGCGCCACCAGTTGCATGTCCTGCACAATATTCTTGTAGCGCTCGCCCGGCGTAAGTTCCTGCACGCGCCAGTCGGCAAATGGATGGGTAGCCGCCGCAGCCAGCCGCAGCCCGTTCTCCCGCGAAAGCCGGATCATGTGCCAGCGCAGCTTCTTCAGTTCCTCCCGCGCCTCCTTAATGTTGGAGCAAACCGAAGTCCCAACCTCCACCACCGATTGGTGCATCTCGGTCTTGACCCGTTCCTGCAGGATCATTTTGCCCTTCTCGATGATCTCGGCGTCAATGTGCGACCGAAGATCCCGAGTCTCAGGATCGACAGTCTGATACTCCTCTTCGATTCCCAGCGTGAATGTAGGTTTCATCGCGGCATCCAGAGCTGCCAGGCGGAGAAGAGACGCTGGCAGAAGTCCAACTAGTATACCAATGAGATGCCCGTGTGGGACGGGGTTCTGCTTTGTCGGCAGAGCCCCGCCACCACACGACCTCAGACCTTCTTCCGAACCTTCTGCGTTCTGATATCCGACCAGCGCGGCCCGTTCAAGAACGCCGCCCAGCGCAGTTCTTCCACCGAATTCTCTCCGCTGAGCGCCTTCTTCACCGCCATCTCTGCCACCGCGTCCACCACCCATTCAAAGTTTTGCCGTCCCACCGACGTAACTTCCGCATCCGGGGCCGGATTCATGAAGTCAATCGCATACGGGACACCATCGTCCACCGCAAACTCCACCGTGTTCAGGTCGTAGCCGAGCGCGCGGCACAATGCCAAAGCATCTTTTTCGATGCGTTGCTTCAGGGCAGTTCCGGGCTGCGGGTTCCCCTTCACATAGCGCTCATGATGCGGAGCCTTCGGATCGTACTTCATGATGTGCACTTTCTCCTGCCCCACCACGTAACAGCGGTAATAATCCTCAAACTCCACGCCATGTTGTAGTGTCATGCAAAGGTCGCCGGTCTGGTTGTAGTTATGAAAGAACTCCTCCGGAGAATGCACCTTGTACACGTGCTTCCAGCCGCCGCCCGAGTAAGGCTTTAAGAATGCTGGAAACCCAACATAGGCAAACACCTCTTCCCAATTCAGAGGATAGATCAAATTCCGCATGGATTGATCGGTCGTATCCGGCGGATGTTTATGGTGCGGCAAATTCACGGTCGGCGGAATGGCCACGCCCATCTTGTGCGCGAGCGCGTAATTAAAAAATTTGTCATCCGCCGTCCACCAGAACGGATTGTTAATCACAATCGTTCCCTGCAGCATGGCATTCTTCAAATACGCCCGGTAAAAAGGAATGTCCTGCGAAATCCGGTCGATGATGACGTCGTACTTCTTTGGCTCATCCATGCGGACGCCGCCAATCTTGACGAACTCGGCATTGACGCCCTCGGCCTTCATGCCGTTAATCTTCTCGACCAAGGCTGGCGGAAAAGTATTCTCCATGCCAAAAAGAATTCCGATTTTCTTGTTCGCCATAATTCACATCCCTTTCTCAATCTAGCCGGTGGAGCGTCGGGCGTCTCCGCCCGGCGGGACCTCAGACTTCGGCCACGGGTGACGGGCGGGGCGCCCGTCTCTCCACTAAAAGTACTTTGCCGCCATCCGCTGCCACAGCGGCCAATCATGCTTGCTGTTGTCTCCGTAGATATCCAGCCAATGCGGAATCCCCTTGCCGTCGAGAATTGCCGCCATCTTCACGTTCGCATCCAGACACATATCCCAGTCCGACGATCCCAGCACCATCTTCATCTGCCGGATGCGGCTCAGGAACCAATCATCGTTCATGTTCGACAGGTAATCCGGCGGATTGTTGAAGTAGACATTGTCGTCGTAATAGCCATCGAGGAAGCTCTTGATGTCGAACGATCCGCTCATGGTCGCGCAGGACGAAACTAGATCCGGATGCCGCATGGAAAAATTCAGCGCGTGATAGCCGCCAAAACTGCACCCCGTCACTGCGATCTGCGGCGCCCAGTTCTTCCACTTCAAATACGGCAGAAACTCGTTGACTACGTAACGCTCGTATTGCACATGCCGCCAGATCCGCGCTCCCGGATGCACGCTCTTGTTGTACCAACTCTCGCCGTCCACGCTGTCTACGCAGAACACCTGGATCGCGCCCGCTTCCAGTTTCCCGGCCAGCGCCCGGATCATCCCGGCATCCTCATACTCGAAAAAACGTCCCTGGGACGTCGGAAAAACTAGAATCGGATGACCGCCGTGCCCGAACACCAGCGACTCCATGTCGCGCCCCAGCTCGTGGCTGTATTGTTTGCGATATTCGCGGTTCATGTGCGCGAGGATTGTAACCGATTGCCCCGCCTACGGCACGCGAGCGAGAGACACTCTTGCGCGAGAACCGATCGAAGCTCGGCAGGAGCCTAGAAGAGGCAGGTCTTAGATCCGATTACAACCACCCGAGTACGGCCGCGTACAATGGACTCCGTCAGGAGGCTCGCCCGCGGAGGCTCGGTTGCTTGAACGCTGACCGTCATCCATATGTCGTCATCTGGGAGTTCCAGGTCAACCCGGAATCGAAACTTGCCTTTGAGCAAGCCTACGGGCCCGAAGGCGACTGGGCGCGACTCTTCAGTCGGAGTTCCGACTATCGCGGCACTCAACTGCTTCGCGATACAAATCGGCCGGGACGCTTTCTAACCGTCGACCACTGGACGTCACGCGAGGCGTTTTATCAATTCAAACAGACTCATCAAGCCGCCTACGACGCTTTTGACAAACAATTTGAAGCATTGACCCGCAACGAGTCTCTCCTCGGCGAATTTGAATCGTTATCCGCTTGTTCTGCGAGTCCAGCCTCGTCGTTGCCGGGATCGTAGTTCTAAACGTGCTTCACTACTGACGCGGATTAATTCCGAAACGCTTCAGTTTCGATTGCGGCGTCGTCCGCTCAGCCCTAACCGCATGGCTGCTCCTCTGAGGCCTCCAATCTGTCCGCGACTTGCCCGCAAAGCGCGCGGAATGTGGTCGCGTTCCGCTGCCTCAAGACTTTCATCCACGCTCTTCTCGTTCTTGGCAATCGGGTTCAGCTCGCTCAATGGCATCCCGAACCGGGCGTTCCTGCGTTATCGGGGGCCGACGACGGAACCGGTTGTAGGAAAATTGGCAGCGGACTTATTGAACCCTGGAGTGTTTGAAACGGCGATCATCAGAAAAACTGGATGAGCGTTTCCGGGGGAAAGTCGTCGACTGCGAACTCCGGTATCGATACCGGGAGTCGGGGGAGCGGGACCTGTCGATCACGTACCTGCCGGTAGAAGGACCGACGGGGATCGATCGCGTGGCGTGCGTCATTCGCGACGTGAAGGAGCAGAAGCTGGCGGAGGCGGCCTTACGGGAGAGTGAAGCGCGTGAGCGGACCAGAGTTAAGGAACTGGAGACGGTGTTGGAGGCGATGCCCGTGCCAGTCCGTTGCCAGTATCCGCCCTTCTGACCGACCAGTCGGGCCCCAGGCGGACCTGATCTTCCGTCATCTCGGAACCATGCTCGTCAATTGCTAAGCTTCAATTGGAGTTCCCTAGGAGGGCCCTTGACCGCGACCGCTCACAAAGCATCCATCAAGATTCTCTATGGCGAGTCCAACGAACACACACTGTCCGCCCAATCCGCCGAAATGGCCAAAGCCGGACATCATGTGACCACCGCCCTCAACCGCCAGGGTGTTCAGGAAGCTCTGCGCCGCGATGCCTTTGACCTCGTCATCCTCGGCGCCACCTTGTCCAAGGACGATCGCCATCACCTACCCTACATGGTTAAGAAGTCCCATGAAGGAACGAAGGTTCTGGTCATGCACGCCGGTGCTCACCATCACGCAGTGGATGGCGCCGTCGACTCTAACCTCAGCATGCACCTGGTGCTGGAACGCATCGCCGGCCTGCTTCAGCCCGAGCGAGTCCGCTAACCACAAGATCAGGATAGAGACAAAGAGGGTCCGGCCGGTGCGGAGAGAGAGAGAGAGAGAGTCGCAACCGCCGGACCCGTCAGACTTCCAGGCTGACGCGATCATTCTCAACATCCCCAACCGACCGATTGTCACAGAACTGTCAACTTCTCGTCACGTTTTCTGCGTGGAGATTCCTGAGCCACAGACCATCCCAAATTTAAAATGGGCCGCCAGCCAAGAAGCGGTGACGTTTCCTTGGCTATCGGCCCATTCGATCCGGACTGGGATCGGAGGTGATATCTACATCGTAAACCCTCCGCTTCGATTGTCAAGGATCAACTTCCGTAAACCCGGAATAGCCGCGTTCGGGAAAATTCCCGGGCAAACGCCTTCCATCGTTGACATCGTTGACATCCAATCATGTTGACATCCAATCATTGACACTTCCCTCGCCGCGGTGTTATTTTTATTGGTTTTAGAGACGACTCTTCTTCCAGCAGGATCATCAGAGAACGATCATCACAAAATGGACCAAACTCTCCGACAACTAGGCGAATTACTGCTCGGAGCCGTGCCCACCGTGATCGTTCTCGCGACCCTTTACATCCTCTATACCTTCATCGTCCATCGCCCGCTGAGCGCCGTACTCGCTGAGCGCCGTAACCGTACCCAGGGTGCGATGGAGAAAGCGCGCGCCGACATCGCGTCTGCCGAAGCCCGCACCGCCGACTACGAGCAGCGCCTTCGCGAAGCCCGCCAAAGAGTCTTCAAGAACCAGGAGGCGCGCCGCCAGCAGGCAACCCAGTCGCGCACCCAGACCGTCAATCAAGCCCGCACCCGAGCCCAGGAACAAGTCAAGCAGGCCCGCGCCGCCTTGGAACAGGATAAACAGCAAGCCATGTCAAAGCTGCAATCCGACGCGGCTCGATTGGCAACCGACATCGTGCGCTCCGTATTGCGCCCTATGGTCTCGCCCGGCCAGGTCGGTGCCCAATGAAAATGCAGCAAGAACGGATACGGATAAAGATAAAGACGGTGCCACGAATTGTCCGCTTGCTGCTGGCGCTCGTGCTCTTGGGATGTGTCGCGGCACTGGCCGCACGAGCCCGCGCGCAGGAGCAGTCCGCACCGCCGCCTTCCCAACAAACATCCAAGGAAAACAAGCAAGAAACCAGCCGGCCCGCTCGCGAGCACAAGTCCCTCGGCGGAGAACTCGCCGAGGAAACCCGCGAGGCCACCGGAGCTGACGAGGAAGAAGAGAACGTTGTCCTAAAGCATTCTTCCATGGTGCAGAAGTTGGCCAAACTCACCGGTCTGAGCGTGCACCAGGCACATCTGCTGGCGCTCTTTCTGAACTTTGCCATCATTGTCGTTGTGGTGTTCTGGGCCGTGCGCAAGTTCGTGCCCGGCATGCTGCGGGACCGCAGTGCATCCATCCAGCGTGCTTTGGAAGAAGCGCGCGCTGCCAGCCAGGACGCCAATCGACGCTTAGCCGACATCGAGAATCGTCTGCGCCAATTGGACGTCGAAATCGGACGGATGCAGGCCACCGCGGAAAAGGAAGCCGACGCCGAGGAAGGTCGCATTCAGAAAGCCGCCGAACAAGATATTCGTAAAGTGGTGCTGGCCGCCGAGCAGGAAATCGTCGCTGCCGCCAAGCAAGCCCGCCGCGAACTGGCTACGCATACCGCTGATCTGGCCATCGCCTTAGCGCGCCAGCAGATTAGTGTCGACTCCAATACAGACCAGGTGCTGGTCCATACCTTCGCCTCGAGGCTGGCGTCACAAAACAATGGTGGCGACGGCGGAAAGGACGGCGGGTAGGCATGGCTTCCGTTGTTGGTACCTACGCCCGCGCCTTCGCTGATGTTGTCATGACGGCGAAGAACAAGCTTGATCCCGACCTCGCCCTCCAGGAATTGCGCCGCATAGAGGCCTTGCTCATGGAAAGCGATCCACTGCGCCGCGTCCTCGAAAACCCGTCCATTCCCGGAGACCGGAAACGCGCCGTCCTCGACGCCATCACCGCGCGGCTAGGCACGACACGACACGTGCGGAATTTCGTAGCCGTATTAACGGATAACCAAAGACTGCCGCTGTTCGGCGAAATCCTGAGACAAACGGAACAGGAATTGAACAACCGCCAGGGCTTCGCGGAAGCACAAGTAAGCAGCGCGCGCCAGCTAAGCGGCCCAGAAAAGCAAATGCTGGAAGCCGAGATCGCAAAAATGACCGGCAAGAAAGTCCGAGCAATATACGAACAAGATGCTGCGTTGCTGGGTGGAGCAGTAGTGCAGGTTGGCAGTACCATCTACGACGGTTCAGTCAAAGGCCAGTTAGAAAGAATTCATGAGCAACTGGTGGAAGGCTAGAGGGCAGCTTTTAGCTCTTAGCCTTTAACTCGAATCCCGTGGACTGGTAAGCTGCGGAGAACTTGCCATTCGTATCGGGGCATCGCTTTAGCGATGCCGAAAACTTCGAAATCAGAAGCCCCCTTCAGGGGCTGGGCATCGAAGAGCTAAAAGCTAACGGCTAAAGGCTAAGAGCTGATTTTATGGCACAAATCAAAGCAGACGAAATTACGCAGTTAATCCGCGAACAGATCGAGAACTACGAATCGAAAATCGCGGTCGACGAAGTCGGCACCATCATCACCCTCGGTGATGGCATTGCCCGTGTCTACGGCCTCGACAAGGTCATGGCCGGTGAACTGCTCAGCTTTCCGCGCGGAATCGCAGGGATCGCCATGAACCTCGAGGAGGATCAGGTAGGCGTGGTTATCCTTGGCGAATACACCGAGATTAAGGAAGGCGACGAAGTCAAGCGCACAGGCCGCATCATGAGCGTCCCCGTCGGCGACGCCCTGATTGGCCGCGTTGTTAATTCGCTGGGTGTGCCGATTGACGACAAAGGTCCGATTGCCACCGATAAATTCATTCCCATCGAGCGCCTTGCTCCCGGCGTCATTGGCCGCCAGCCCGTGCGCGAACCCATGGCCACTGGATTGAAGGCTATCGACTCCATGATCCCCATCGGCCGCGGACAGCGCGAACTGATTATCGGAGATCGCCAGACCGGCAAGACCGCCGTTGCTCTCGACACTATCATCAATAGCAAGGGCAATAACCTGATCTGCATCTATAACGCCATCGGTCAGAAGCGCTCGTCGATTGCGCAGGTGGTAAAGATTCTCGAAGACGCTGGTGCCATGGAATACACCATCGTGGTAGCCGCCTCGGCTTCCGAACCCGCTCCCATGCAATACATCTCGCCCTATGCGGCCTGCGCTATGGGCGAATTTTTCCGCGATAACGGACGCCACGCTCTCTGCATTTACGACGACCTTTCGAAGCACGCCGCCTCCTATCGCGAAATTTCGCTTTTGCTCCGCCGTCCTCCCGGCCGCGAAGCCTATCCCGGAGACGTGTTCTATCTCCACTCGCGTCTGTTAGAACGCGCCGCTAAACTCAGCGACAAGAATGGTGGAGGGTCGCTAACCGCGCTCCCCGTAATCGAAACCCAGGCGGGCGACGTTTCGGCTTACATTCCGACTAACGTGATTTCGATTACCGACGGCCAGATCTATCTTGAAACCGACTTATTCAACCAAGGCGTCCGCCCAGCAGTGAACGTAGGACTGTCAGTAAGTCGAGTGGGCGGCAGCGCGCAGATCAAAGCCATGCGCCAGGTAGCCGGAACGCTAAAGCTCGAACTGGCCCAGTATCGCGAACTAGCCGCCTTCGCCCAGTTCGGCAGCGATCTGGACAAAGCCACGCAAAAGCAGCTCAATCGCGGAAAGCGACTGGTGGAACTACTGAAGCAAGTCCAGTTCTCGCCGTTGCCGTTCTCAAAACAAATTCTGATCATCTTCGCCGGCACCAGCGGAGCGCTCGACGACATGCCGGTAGAACAGGTCCGCGACTTCGAACAGGATCTTTACAAGTACGTGGAAACCACAAATCCAGGCCTGCTCAACACGATCATGGAAAAGAAAGTCCTGGACGACAATCTGAAAGCAGAAATGTCCAGAGTAATTAAAGAAGCCAAACAGCAGTTTGTGGATTCAAGACAAGCGGTAGCGAAGTAAGAAGGGTCTCAGGTTTTAGGCGTCAGGTCTCAGGAAAATCTCCCGGATTGGAGATTAGCTGAAACCCAAAGCCTGAGACCTGTCACCTAAGACCTGACACCTGATTTTCGATGGCAAACATTCTCGACATCCGTCGCCGTATCCGCAGCGTGGTCAATACGCGGCAGATCACCAAGGCCATGAAGACCGTCTCCGCGGCCAAGTTGCGCCGTGCGCAAGAGGCCGCTCTCGCCGCGCGTCCCTATTCGCAGATGCTAACCAACGTTCTCAAATCGCTCGTTTCGAGAGCCGATATCTACGATCCCATCACCGGAGAGCCGCGTCATCCCCTGCTCGCCGAGCGCCCGGAAAAAACATTGCTGCTGATCGTGGTCACCGGAGATAAGGGACTCGCGGGGGCGTTCAATACCAATATCCTGAAGATGGCTTCGAAGTTCATCGCAACGACCATCCAGTCGAAGCCAGACGCGAATATTGACATCGAATGCATCGGACGCAAAGGCCGCGACTTCATGCGAAGACGCTACCCCATGACCCCGGAGAAAGCATCAGCCGACGGAGCGACAGCCGACGGAGCGACGGGCGCCTCGCCCGTCCACCCCGATTCTGAAGTTGCTTCACAGCGTGCAGGCAAAGTGCAGATCACGGGCGAATACGTCGGAGTTCTCGGCAAGGTCGACCATAACTTCGCGAATACTCTGGGCCAGAGCCTGATTGAGCGCTATTGCCGCGGCGAGATTGACGGAGTCTACATACTCTTCAACGAATTCAAGTCGGTGATCGCGCAACGCCTGGTCGCCGAGCGCCTGCTGCCCATCAAGGAAATCGGCGAAGTCGACGTCCAAATGGCGGAAGAGCCTACCGAAGAGGAACGCAAAAAGAGAATCTTGGCGGCGAAGTCGGCCCATGTCGGTCTGCGTACAGCCGACACCAGCGCCGTCGACGAGGCGGCCTCCAAATTCGCGACTCTGCCGGTGGATTACATCTACGAGCAGAAGCCAGAGCAACTGTTCGAAGGGATTTTGCCTAAGTACATCGGCATCCAGATTTTCCATGCGTTGCTCGAGTCCGTAGCCGCGGAGCACGCCGCCCGCATGACGGCGATGGATGCGGCCACCAGCAACGCCAGCGATATGATCGATTCGCTGACGCTAATCATGAATCGCGCACGTCAAGCCAAGATCACAAAAGAAATTATAGAAATAGTAAGTGGAGCAGCAGCGCAGTAAGTCGGCACGTAGCACTTGGCAGTTAGAGCTTAGCAAGACCCTAAGGATCCAAACTAGTTGCTAATTGCTAAGTGCTAAATGTCGGATTTTGAGGTCTTATGTCAGAAAATATCGGACACGTAATCCAAATCGCCGGCCCCGCCGTCGACGTGCAGTTCACTGAAGCAGCGATGCCTCCCATCTATCAGGCCCTCCGCGTGGTCAGCGATGGCTTCATTGTTCCTTCTCCCATCAACGTTGTTCTCGAAGTGCAGCAGCATCTGGGCGAAGGCCGAGTCCGCTGCGTCGCCATGGAAGCGACGGACGGCATGGTGCGGGGGATGAAAGCGATCGATCAGGGTGGACCCATCTCCGCCCCGGTCGGTCGCGGCACGCTCGGTCGCGTCATGAACGTCATCGGTGAACCGGTTGACGATCTCGGTCCCATCGCCTTCGACAAGCGAATGCCGATTCACCGCCTCGCACCTGCATTCGATGAACAGTCGACCACCGCCGAGATGTTCGAGACCGGCGTGAAAGTCGTCGACCTTATCCAGCCTTTCTTGAAAGGCGGAAAGATCGGCCTCTTTGGTGGCGCCGGCGTCGGCAAGACCGTCGTCATCATGGAACTCATCAACAATGTTGCCAAGCAGCACGGTGGATTTTCCGTGTTCGCCGGAGTAGGCGAGCGCACCCGTGAGGGTAACGATCTCTGGCTGGAAATGAGCGAGTCGGGAGTCATAAAGCCCGGCAAGCCGGCCGAGTCAAAGGCCGCGTTGATCTATGGCCAGATGACCGAACCCCCTGGAGCGCGTCTGAGAGTGGCGCTAACTGCTCTAACCGTGGCCGAATATTTCCGCGATGAAGAAGGCAGCGACACGCTCCTCTTCATCGACAACATTTTCCGTTTTACCCAGGCCGGATCCGAAGTATCAGCCCTGTTGGGCCGAATGCCCAGCGCGGTCGGATATCAGCCCAATTTAGCTACTGAGATGGGAGAGTTACAGGAGCGGATTACATCCACTAAGAAGGGATCGGTAACGTCGGTGCAGGCAATTTATGTCCCGGCCGATGACTTGACCGATCCGGCGCCGGCGACCACGTTTGCGCACTTGGACGCTACAACTGTGCTTTCGCGTGCGCTGACCGAGATTGGAATTTACCCGGCAGTGGATCCTCTGGCTTCCACTTCGCGGATTCTCGATCCTAGAATTGTCGGGCAGGATCATTACGATGTGGCGCAGATGGTGAAGAAGACGCTGCAGACTTATAAAGACCTGCAGGACATCATCGCCATTCTCGGTATCGACGAACTTAGCGAAGACCAGAAGGTGACGGTGGCGCGGGCGCGCAAGATTCAGAAATTCCTTTCGCAACCGTTCTTTGTAGCGGAGCAGTTCACCGGCACTCCGGGACGCTATGTGAAGATTGCCGACACGGTAAAAGGTTTCCGCGGGATCGTGGAAGGAAAGTATGACGACATCCCCGAGCAGGCCTTCTATATGAAGGGAACGATCGACGAAGTGCTCGAGACAGCAGAGAAAATGAAGGGCGCAGCAGCGTGAGAGTGGTGGTTGGTCGCTAGTCGTTGGTCGTTGGCAAAAGCCGGCGGCTAACAGTTGAGCTACCGACCAACGACTAACGACCACGACGAGCCACCAATGGCCAATACTTTCCAACTCGAAATCGTCACCCCCTCCAGACTTCTGGTGAAGGACGCGGCCGAAGAAGCGCAGATCCCGGGCCTGAGCGGCTATCTGGGAATTCTTCCCGGACACGCTCCGCTGATTACCGAGCTCGCTGTCGGTGTACTTACGTACAAAGCGAGCGGCACAACGCACACGTTGTCAGTCGCGTGGGGATTTATGGAAGTGCTGCCGGACAAGGTGACGATCCTGGCGGAAGCGGCGGAGCGTCCGCCGGAAATTGACACCGAGCGCGCGCAAAAAGCCAAAGACCGGGCCGAACAGCGCCTGAAGAGCAATGATCCGCAGGTGGACTACACACGCGCGGAAGATGCATTGCAGCGCGCGGAAACGCGTCTCAACGTCGCGAAAGAGAAGTAGCCTTCGGCCGCTAGAGAGGGAAGAGGCCTAGGGGCGAAACCTGCCGAGCTTTGCTCGGCTCGACAGCCCAGGGCGGCTGTCGCTACGCGAACAAGAATTCCTTAGTCCGAAGCTCCTTAATCGCATCCCGCAGCTTCGCCGCCTTCTCGAATTCGAAGCGCTTGGCGGCTTCTCGCATGTCGCTCTCTAACCTGGCGATGTAGGCGTCCAATTCTTCCTGCGATTTCAGGTCCGGAATTCCTTCGGCCTCGGGGCCGGTCAGGTCCGTGTAATCGGCTCCCACAATAGCAACCAGCGTCATATCCAGCGGACGAATAATCGATTCCGGCGTAATTCCGTTCTCCTCGTTATAGGCCTGCTGGATGGCGCGCCGCCGATTGGTTTCGTCGAGCGCCTTTTTCATGGAGTCGGTCATACGATCAGCATAGAGAATTGCCCGGCCGTTAAGGTTGCGGGCGCAGCGTCCTATGGTTTGGATCAGTGAACCGGCGGAGCGCAGGAAGCCTTCTTTGTCGGCGTCGAGAATCGCCACCAGTGATACTTCCGGCAAGTCCAGCCCCTCGCGCAGAAGATTGATGCCGATCAATACATCAAATTCGCCTTTGCGCAGATCGCGCAAAATCTTCACCCGCTCCAGCGTTTCGATTTCGGAGTGCATGTAACGGCACTTCACCCCGACTTCACTGTAGTACTCGGCCAAATCTTCAGACATCCGCTTGGTCAGCGTGGTTACGAGCACGCGTTCGTTGCGGGCTACTCGATCGCGAATCATGTGCAGCAGGTCGTCGATCTGTCCTTTAACCGGACGGATCTCGACCGGCGGGTCGATCAAGCCAGTGGGGCGGATGATCTGTTCAACCACGACCCCAGCCGACTTAGTAAGTTCGTAAGGGCCAGGCGTGGCGGAAACATAGACGATCTGGTTGGTGCGATGCTCGAACTCCTCGAAAGTCAGCGGACGGTTGTCGAGCGCCGAGGGCATGCGGAACCCGTATTCGACCAGCGTCTGCTTGCGCGAGCGGTCGCCGTGATACATGCCGTGGAGTTGCGGCACGGTCTGGTGCGACTCGTCGATGAACATCAGAAAGTCGCGCGGAAAATAGTCAAGCAGCGTCGGCGGTGGCTCGCCGGGAAGACGTCCGGTGAAATGTCGCGAATAGTTTTCGATGCCATGGCAGTACCCCATGGCCTTGATCATTTCCAGGTCGTACATCACGCGCTGATGGATGCGCTGCGACTCAACCAGCCGTCCTTGCTTCTCAAGCTCCGCTTCCCACCAGGCCAATTCGGTTTTAATGGAAGCCACGGCGGAGGCGCGAGTTTCTTCTTTCATTACATAGTGCGTCTTCGGATAAATCGGCAGCCGCATATAACGCTGCTTGACCGTCCCAAACAAAGGATCGATCTGCGAAAGCGATTCAATCTCGTCGCCGAACATCTCCACGCGATAAGCGCTGTCGTCATAGGTGGGGTAAATTTCGATGACATCGCCACGCACCCGAAAAGTCCCGCGCCGAAAATCGCCTTCCGTCCTCTCATAAAGAATGTCGACGAGCTTGCGAGTGATGTCGGCGCGCTTGATCTTCTGTCCCTTTTCCAGGAACAGCATCATCCCATAATAAGCCTCAGGCGAACCCAGTCCGTAGATGCAACTGACCGAAGCAACAATCAAACAGTCGCGCCGCTCAAAAAGCGATCGCGTCGCCGACAGCCGCAGCTTGTCGAGTTCATCATTGATGGTGGATTCCTTCTCGATATAAAGATCCGCTGCCGGCACATAAGCTTCCGGCTGGTAGTAATCGTAGTAGGAGACGAAGTACTCGACGGCGTTGTGCGGAAAGAAGCTCTTGAACTCATGGTAGAGCTGAGCGGCCAGCGTCTTGTTGTGGGCCATGACGAGGGCGGGTCGATTGGCGGCCTCGATCACCTTGGCGGCGGTGTAGGTCTTGCCTGATCCGGTGACGCCGAGCAGGACCTGATGCTGCTCGCGGTCAAAAACGCCGCGGGTCAGGGCGTCGATGGCTCGTCCCTGATCGCCTTGGGGTTTGTAATTGCTAACCAGCTTGAAGTCCACAGCTCATTATATGGGAGGCACAAACGGCCTGCTGCAGATGTACTTCTGTGTAAATATGTTCTTTGGAAGGCAGTACCCCGGAAGTTTGTACTAAGCGGTTCACCTTAGATAGTTAGCAAAACGGTTCAGTTTTCTCCGCCCGCAAATGCCTGTCATAACTATAGTAACCGTCGTTTTCCGAAGAAAAAACGCGACCACCGGAGTTTTCACACTTAGTTAACATCAGAAACGGGGTTTGGCCGCGTGAATGCAAAATGAGATGCAAATACCAGAATCCAGATGTGCCGAGCGGCTTGGTTGCCCATGCCACTGGCGACCGGGACACATCGGTGAGGTGCAACATTTATGGAAGAGAATTTCAGTCAGGTGGGGCCACGGGACCGGCAGATCATTGAGCTGCTACTTCAGGGCTGTGACAACTCGGAAATCGCCCGCGATCTGAACATCGCCGAGCGCACGGTGAAAGCGCATTTCAACCGCTTGTTTCTGCGGTTCGGAATCAAGGGTGGCATCAAGCGGGTTAAGCTCGCGACTTTACTTTACCGGAGACAATTATGGTTGGAGAGACAGCAAACCGCCGCGGGCCCCAGCCCAACGACCGCGAGCAAATCATCATTCAACGCGTAGCCGAAGGCTGCAAGAACAGGGAGATCGCCGACTCGCTCGGGACGACCGAGCACGTGGTGAAAAATTACCTGCGCTTGATCTACGACAAGCTGGGATTGTGGAACCGCGTCGAGCTGGCGCTGTGGTATGAAGCGCGTCAGCACGAGCAGATGTATCAGGCCTGAGTTTCGCGCGTGTAAACCTACTTCTTTTTCGCGGGCAGGTATTTCTTCTCTATCGAGGCGACCACCACGTAGTTCGGATCCACCATCTCGTTCAGGTGGATCCGCGCGACTTTCGACAGCAGCTCATAGGCGTCGAGTTCCGACAAACCGTAGTCCTTGTGAATCCAGTGCACAAGCTCGGTGAAGGCGATGCGCAGCGCATCATCCAGAGGGCGGTAAGCGCCGACCGTCATAATGGCGTCGTCGTTCTCGAACTGCGGCCACGCGATGGTGCGGCCTTTGATCACGCTCAACTGCACCCGTGCCTTCAGCGGAACCTCGATGGCGGTGCCGGCGATTTCTCCGTCGCCCATGGCGGCATGGCCGTCGCCGATATAGAACAGTCCTCCTTTAACATTCACCGGAAAATACACGGTGTTGCCCACGCTGGCCTCAGGCGAATCCATGTTGCCGCCAAATTCGGCGGGGACCACAGAACTGCGCGCCTCGCCATTGGCCGGCGCCACTCCGATGCAGCCGAAGAAAGGATGCACGGGAATCTTCACCGTGAAATCGGAATCGAGCGCCTTGAATAGTGCCGTGTTCGCAGCGTGATTGATGTGATAGAACCAGACGCGCTCGGGCAGCGGCGGATGCAGCATGGGCGTGTAGTTGGTCTCGTTGATGGCGCCGAATCCGGGAGCGAACGCCCCCACACCCGTGTCGCCGTCGACTTGGAGATCGAGAATCTTGACCGCGAGCGTGTCGCCGGGCGCGGCCCCCTCCACGAAAAATGGCCCGGCCAGCGGATTGTCGCCCTTGGACATGCTGAGCGTGTCCCCCGGCTTTTTAAGGGCGTTCCCGAAGCAGTCGAGCGTGTTGGTGTCGAGGATGTCGCCCGACTTCAGACGCGCCACCGGCTCGGCCGTGGCGAACAGATACTTCACATTGTCGATGGTGGTGGTGTAGTAGACGACGTTGCCGGTCTGGGTATTCTGCCCATGAAGGGCGGACGCGGCCAGCACTACCCCCAACAGCGGCAAGAGGCCGCTTTTCAGGTGCATGCAGTTAGCCTCATTTCTCCGCCAGCGAATCCCGATTGGTGACTCGGGCTTCGCCGAGCTGCGCTCGGGGTGGGACGGGGCAGAGCCCGTCCCCACACGGGCCATCAAAACGAATACTTCAACGAAAACTGAACCAGCCGCGGAGTACCGTTGGTTTGGGTGATCTGGCCAACCGAACGGCCGTCGGCAATGTTCGCAGTTCCAGTTCCCAATGGGTTTTGGAATGACGGATGGTTGAACAGGTTGAAGAACTCGGTGCGGAAATGCAGGTTCCCCCATTCGCCGATCTTGAAATTCTTGCCGAGCGCGAAGTCGGTGTTCACCTGCTTCGGGCCAATGATGCAATTGCGGGGCGAATCGCCATACCCGGTGGCGGCGGTCGGGGAATTCGGAACCACCGGTGCCGATTGATAAGCGTTGGGGTTAACCCAGTTTGCGACCTTGGTGGCGGTGCTACCCGTCTGCAAGGCGTTGCCGCAATTGAAGCCGGGAGCGAAATTGGCTGTGGCGACAGGGGAACTGGCCAGTGTATAAGCCGATGCGCCATTCGAATCGAAAATCGTAATTGGTGAACCCGATTGCGCGACGATCACACTGTTGACCTCCCAGCCGCCCAGTACATATCCCACGGCATCGTGGCGGTTGGCCAGGAACGGCAGGGAATAGTTGGTGCTGGTGACAAAACGCTGAGCATGATTGAAGTCCGATAGACCCCGCGACGCAGCCCCGCTGTTCTGATCGTTGACGCGCGTGATGAAGGCCACGCTTGCGGTGGACACGTCGTCGATCGACTTGGAGAACGTGTACGCGCTTTGGAAGTACAGTCCCTTCGAGAAGTGGTGCGAAACCGTCGCCTGCAAACCGTTGTAGTGGGAATCGGAGTTGGGATAGAACGCTTCCAACAAAGCGGGATTTATGCCGGGATAGGGTGACCGCGCCAGGGCGTTGCTAGCCGTGTTCGTAGTGATCGGGTACGGGGTTCCGTCCGGGGCGGTCAACACGAGGGGGTTAGACGGACTGGCCAGAACCGGCTGGGCAGGATCAAAAGTAGAGCGCAGACGCGTGCCCTTGGTACCCACGTATCCGAGTTCAGCGACCCAATTTCCGCCCAACTGCCGTTGCACCGTCAAGTTCCATTGCTGCGTGGTGGGCACCTGCCAATGCAGAGGAACGGCAAGGCCGAATAAGCCGTCGATATTACCCGAATAAATTGGAGACTGGGTAGTGTTGCCTCCCACAAAACCCTGAAAAACGGAAGGCTGCGGTGCGTAGGCCCCGCTTAGGGTACCCAGGGCCGGGAGTGGGAACGCTCCTGCCGACGCGCACACCGATGTCGGCGCCGCATTGAACATGCAGCCCATTCCCATACCGCCGCTGCTCACCGGCGTGCTTGGGCCACCCGACAGCGGGAAAAACGGAGCCGTAAACGACAGGTTATCCACCGCGCCGATATCTTCGCGGACGCTGTAGATACCGTACCCGCCGCGGATCACCGTGTCATGCTTGCCGCCCAAGTCATAAGCAAAGCCGATGCGTGGCTCGGGCACCGTGGCGTACTCATTATTCAGTGCGGCACTGTTAAGGGTTGCGGCGGTGCTCACGGTGGGAAAGCCATACTGCTTCGCACAACTCGGAAACACGAACGGATTGCTGGTCGGGGGATTGGCGTCCGAAAGCACTGCGTTGCCCAAATGGCAGAGGCTGTCGTAGGCCGCGCCCACCCACTCTACTCGCAGCCCCAGGTTCAGAGTCAAGGTTGGCGTGATCCGGTAATCGTCCTGGGCAAAAGCCGCATAGGCGGGAATGTGGTAATCGTGATTGGCCACGCCGCCGCCCGCTTCACCGAGGTATGTATTCCCCTGCAGGAAGTTCTGGAAATCCGTAATCGCAGAATTCGTCGAGATGCCATTCGCGAAATACAAAAGACCGTTGTCCAGCACGGGTAAATTACGGCGAATCGAAGTGCGGTCGATTTCACCTCCGAAACGGAACGAGTGGTGCCCCTTCGACCAACTGACCGTATCGATATAGGAGTAAGCGTCCGACAACGCCGATTGCAGCTGGTTGGGAAAAGGTCCAATCTGAAACGTGTTGAGCTGGAATCTGTACATGTCCGGCGCGCCTACGGCGCTGATGCCCAAGTCGGCTGGCGAAGTCCCTGGTACAGCAACGTTCTGTAGGGAATCGCTGATAATGTTCACACCGAAACGAAACTCGTTGATCAGCGTGTTGCTGAAGGAGTGTGTCTCCGCTATGCTGCCGAACCGTCCCCGCAGCGGAATGTCGAGTGGGAAATTCAGGTTCGTGGCATAAGCCGGATAGCCCGTTTGTACTTGCAGGTTATCGGCGCCGAACGGTTCGTCGGTTTCCGAGTCCGACCAGAAGAACCGCCAGGAGAGACGATCCTTGCCGTTGTTGAAATCACGATCCCAGTTGGCTGTGAACTGATTGTCCGTGTACTTGCCGGGGTCGGTAATCTTCAAGGGCCCGTAATTGACATTCCCACCAGTGAAACCAGGCGTGCCTGGAACAGTGGGTATAAGAAAGCCTCCCGGGCTTGAGCCAAATTGGCTGCCTTGCACATTCAGCAGGGAAAGCGCAACCGGGTCTAGGGACGTGGTCGTGGCGCCATTACACGTCGCACCGCAAAAGAAGGTATTCATCAAAGTGGTCGCATAGGCAGGAGTTCCGCGTCCAGCAGTCGGAAGCACCGGAATGCTCGTGTTAATGTAGGTTCCCAGCGAATCACCGCTGCGCTGCCGCGTGCCCTGGTAGTTCACGTAGAAGTATCCCAGCTTGGCCGTCTTCCCGACCGGGCCGCCGAAGTCGCCACCGAAGATGTTTTGCTGGAGTGTGAATGGACCGATGAAGTAGTCGTTGGCATCCAGCACGGTATTGCGGAAATACTCCCAGGCAGCTCCGTGGAATCTGGAAGTGCCGCTCTTCAGGATGGCGTTGATGTTGCCGCCGCCGTTACGGCCCTGGGTAGCGTCATAGAGACTCGTGCCGACTTTGAATTCCTGGATCGAGTCGGGGTTCGGGACGGGGGTGTATGTGAGTTCCCCGAACGAGTAGTCGGAGGCCGAAACTCCCTCGATCAGATAGTTGTTGTTATCTTCTCGCCCACCGTTGACGTCGATTCGCACATCGCCACGGCCCAGCGCGGCAGCGTTGTTCAAGTTGGCAGAGGCGCCTGCCGACAGGTCGAGCAACTGTTGGAAATTGCGCGTGGCGAGCGGCAGAGTGTTAAGGGTTGCGGAACTGATGGAGTTTCCCGTGGTGGCATCCGACGTATTGACTAGCTGTGCCTCGGCCTGGACTTCCACAATTTCCTTCACCGCACCCAGATTCAGAGCCGCAGTTATGCGCGTCGTTTCGGTGATTCGCACCGTCACACCGGGGAACTTGGTGCCATGAAAGCCCGCCGCGGTCACTTCTACCGTGTAGTTGCCCACCGGCAACAATGTGCGTTGAACTGCCCGGATGCGTTGGTCGTCAGTTGGCGTAGTACTTCACCCGTTGCTTCGCTGGTGATGCTCACCTTGGCGTTTGCGAGGATGGCTCCAGATTGGTCCTGGACTACCCCACCGATGGCACCCGTGGCTCCGCCTTGCGCGAACGCAAACGAAGCAAACAACAACGACAGCAGCAATAGCACAGCAATGCTTCGACTCGTCGACATAGCACCTCGCAGTGGTCCGTATTCACGGACCGGGACACAGTACTGGGTCAGTGGGCCACAATTTGATACCTCATGGACAGCGACTGTCAAGAAAAGACAGGAACGGGTAGCGTCCCCAATTTTGGATCTGAACGATAGGGATTTCAATTCGGGACAACCAACCTAGGGACGGGTAGAGGACTAGGTTTGGGATCTCTCGCTGAATGCTAAGGAACACTCGTCCGTCGTGGCCTGCGCGCCATCGGAATTTCTTGAACGGCACTTGGCGGACAACACTATCCACCCTGCACCAGTTACTCGCAGGCGCTGCGGTTGGCGGGTTCGAATCGATCCAATTGCGCGTCGCGCTGGCTGCTGAGGCGTCCGTCCGGAGTTTTTCCGTACGGCTCCTCGCCGGCACAGTAGTAGAGGGCAGTATGGGGATCGACCCAGACCTCAATGCCCGGGTCTCCTTTAAGATGGACGATGGGTGCGGGAGCCTCTGCGATTCCGAGTGTGACCAGCGCCCTTTCCCAAGGGCCGAGCGCCGCCCGCTGCGGCGTGCCCGCCGCCGGCCACAACAGGGCCAGCGCAGCCACGAAGACGGCCGCTCCCAGATATAGATCCGCGCGGCGGAAGCGCAGCGTTACGCGCAGGTCCGCGAGTTGCTTAAGCAAGGGTCTTGAGCTGGTGAAGGTGGAGTCGACGGTTGTCCCGGTCGAGGAAGAATCATCCAACGACAAATCATCCGACGACAGATCGTCCGAGCCAGAATCGTCGCCCGCAGATAAGCGGAAGGGCTGGAGGGTCAGGTTCGAGTCCTCAGGCGCGACGTCTTCTGTTAGAAAGCTCTCGGTCGCGTCGTTTTCGGTTGCCGCAGTCGCCCATTTCGTTTCCGAGGGTACTTTTTCGAGCGCTGCTTCGCCCAGTACTGATTCGACGTGCGCTCGATCTTGCACGGTGTCGGTCTTCGGACTGATTGTTTCCTGGTTCGCAACGGGCACAGCGAGATAGTCGGACGCAGCAAAATCGCGCGCCGTGTTCGCTCGTGGGGTGCGTTTGGCTTCCAGCGGCGGGACGTCCTCCGGCGCATCTTCGCGAACCTCGGGATCGCGTTCAGGCCACAGATATTGCCCCTGGCTCATCAGCCACATCGAGGCCCAGTTGCGTTGCAAGCGTTCCCCGGGACGAAGCTCGTCCACTTCGCAGCTCTCGCACTGCGATCCTTCCGCGGTCTTCAGAGCGCCACAACGGGGGCAAGCGATTTTGTCGTCGCGACCGACGTTCGCCTTGCGATCGAGGTGAACTTCCGGTTCCACCGGTGCTTGTTGAGCGAGTTTCCGCCGGTCGTTATGTTCCTGAATGGTAAAGGCGGCGGAGAGCAGGCCCTGAAACGACTGCTCGTCCAGTGTCAAGTTAGGCCGGTTCGAGGGCATAGCATCGGGGGGAGAAATGAAACGTCTAGACCGAGACTATTGTAGTGCAAGTATGGTTGGTCGGAAACCGAGAAAAACGCAGGCTTTTTACGAGTAAATCCCGTTTGGGGAGCCCGTTCCGAGACCGGCTCATGAAAACGATCTAAGAGGCCTCTAAGCAAAGCAGAAGATAAGAGTGTAAGTACATGGTTCTAAATGGATTTGCTTGGCGGCGAAGATTTGGCGAACGGTTTGCTTATGTTCACAGCGGGTCGCGACCCCAGACTGAACCGAAGGAGCCGACAAAGAGCTACGTCTGCCGGTGTAGGGATGCAGCAACAAAGAAATCGCGGGCCACTTGAACATTACCCCGCGCACCGTCAAACGACACCTGCGCACGCTGTTTCTGTGGGCAGGCATCAAAGAAGGCCGTAAGCGAGTGAAACTGGTCACCGCGATGTTCATCAAGAAGCAGGTGTAACCGTGCAACCCGTGATCGGCTGACCGCCAAGGAAGTTCAGGTGGCGACTCTGGTCTGGCAACGTCTTACCAACAAGGACATTGCTTTGGTCCTCAGACAGCTGGTGAAAAACTACTTACGCACCGGCTTTGACAAGCTGGGAGTCTGGACCCGTCTCGAACTCGCGCTCTATGTAGCCGGACACGGCGGAGCGAACTGGCATCTGCAATTGGGCAATGGGCTGTGGTCTCCGTCGCCGCCAGGGCGGCGCCTGGCCGCCGGCGATGAATGCGCTGCCTACGCCGATGCGGAAACAAGGCGCGGGCAGTGTCGGCAGCGTCGGGAGGGTCTCGCTAGACATCCTCCGCAGCCGGTGCGGAATTGTTCCCGTTCCATGGGTGGGCAGAGAAACAGATTTCACACTGGCCGCCGCACCGGGCAGTTCGCGCATACTCTTGGTTATGCGGCACTGCCTGGGCTAACTAACATGTTTTCAAAGAAATAACCCGCCAGCTTCTCTCAGAGGCACCGGCCAGGAAAAGACGCGAAACGCGCTGCAATCACGGTAATCAAATTGCTTGGCTACTAGCCGGACCCGTTCGATCTGCGTGTTCCGTTCAAGATTGCATTCGCCAACGCTTGATCGGTTCAGAGCTTTATCATTCAGGACCCCAACTGAGGTAGGTATGGCTTACAAGGACATTTTCTGGATGGCCTGCGATTCGACCGAGCAACTGCGAGCCGAATACGGTCCCTTCCACACGCGCGAGGAAGCCGAAGTAGAAGCCCGCAAACTCGGCTTTGGATACCTGCTGCGCTACGAACACATTCTGGGTCCCGACGAAGAGATCGAAGAAGTGCGCTGCATCTTCCTCGAACTGCAAGACATCGGTCTGCAAAGCGAAGACGTGCAGACTCCTCGAAATTCAAAGCCGGGCGTCACCTTTCACACCCGCTGTGCCAGTTGCGGCGAGTCCGAGATCCACGAGCGAGCGTGGCAAGCGGAGGTCTGGGCTGACATCCACGAGTTCGAACACAACCGCCACCGAGTCAGACTTTTCGAGCATGCTCGCGGAGAAGGTCTGAAAGAAATCGCCGACTGGCGCGGTTTCGCCGCCTGAGCGATGGCCAAAATCGGAAACTCGCATCCGATATTTCAACAACAATAGTAGTAGCATTCGGGACAATCCGGCGCTGGGGTAACCTCTGCAGATGTAACCTCCGCAAGGGCAGTTTCGGGCATTAGGCACTGTCATCGCCGGCTGCGGACGCGCGCTTACTAGAACGGTGGTGGGGTCATCCCCTGGAATGTTGTCCTGGCCCCGTTTGCGCGTTGGGCCAGGTCTTGCCGTCACGATCCCCTGGCCACACATCGACCTTCGGGAATTGATTCTTGAGATCCTGAAACTGGAAACTGCTCTTCATAGTTTTTGTGTCGAGCAATTTCAGATCCTCGACGTTGACGATCGGCGGCCGTCCATTCACCAGCAAAAGACCATAGTTAGAGTTGGCGCGCAAGGGATAGGTGATCCATGCGAAGGCGACTGGGCTCTGATTCTGGAAACCGGTCATGACGCCGAACTCGCCGTGGTTCTGCTTGTAAAGCTCGCGTGTAAAGCTCACGGCCGCAGCCGGGGCGCCAGCTTTCGGCATCTGGTCGGTAAAACACTCGCCTGCGTGGGACGACTTGTCGCAGGCGGCGTGCGCCGCGCTGAGGAATTGCTGCGTTGCCTGCCATATCGACGACGCGTCAAACTTCGCCGGTACGGGCGCATGTTGCGATTGCGCCGTCAGGCATCCAGCAAGTAAAACGACAGCGACAAATAAACGGGGATTGCACATGTGCGTCTCTTGGAGCCAGCATCTGAACGGATACTGGCATTGGCTCGATCATACGACCACTTGCACGGACTGCAAAAAAAGAAATGTGGGCCATGACTTCTCGCCCCCGAATTTGCTGCACGCTCGGGCGATAGTCACACGCTGATAGTCCGTTGTTTCGTGGAGGGGCACGGCTTCAGCCGTGCCGTAAGCGAGAAATTAACGGCGGCTTCGGCCGCTGCGGGCGACTGCGGGTGCGCTCCACGAGTTGCTCAGCAATCTGTACAACCGCACCAGCCCTTCGCGATCCCGCGCATGCCAATCTCCCATCCCTGAATCGCTATCGCAATAGGATTATCCCCAACGGAGTAGTCCGTCTTGGATTGGAAGGTACCGTCAGCATTACCCAGAAGAATGGAAACCGTGTTAGCGCCATCATCGACCACAGCAAGATCGATATTCCCATCATGATTGAAATCGCCCGCCGCCAGCGCCAAAGGGTTCTGCCCCGTGGAATGGTCAATAGCCGCCTTGAAGGTGCCATTGCCGTTGCCCAGCAGGACCGACACTACGTTTCCGGAAGACGCAACCACCGCAAGATCCAACCTGCCATCATGGTCGAAGTCGGCCACAACCCGGGCGACCGGACCCGCGGCAGTCGGAAGGATCTTAGCGGCCGCAAAGATGCCGGTTGGACTCGTCGAGAAATACCGACACCGTGTTGTCAAGCGGATTGGCGACAATCAAATCTTCCTTGCCATCGCCAGTCACGTCTGCGGCTGAAGGATAGCTACCGGTCGGAAAATCGTGTCGTCCGAACGTGTACTGCGGAGCAACCGCGACGCAAGGTGCCGCGAGCGTTAGCAGAGTTAGTATGGCGAAGAAATGGCGAGTCACTTTGCTCCTCCGTGGCGTGTAAGGACATTCCCAATATCATCGCGACGCCAGAATAATATTTTGTGTGATGGCTCCCAAGCAATGATTAAGTGGCTGTAATCAGAAAAGTAGAGCCCAAGTCCAGGATGGCGCGATCTTCACCGAGTCAGACTTCACCGAGTCAGTTTGGCGGCGGCAGCTGCGTCCAGCATCCACAGCAACTTTCCGTCCGAGGGCTGCACTCTTTGCGAGGGCAAGGGAGGCGTGCTCGTGCCCTCCAGAACCTGACGCAGCATGTCGGCTTTGTCCGCGCCACTGGCCATGAACATCACTTCGGCAGCGCGATTGAGCACGGGAAAAGTGAACGTGATGCGGTGGGTATTGAACTTCACGATCCAATTGGCGACCACCAGTCGCGACCGTTCGTCGAGCGCCGGAGAATCGAGAAACAGCGAAGCAGTGTGGCCGTCAGGACCCATGCCGAGCAAAATCAGGTCAAAGCGCGGGATTTCGCCGGGCCGATCGCCGGGCCGGATTTCCGGACGAAGCTCGAAGAATCGGCGGAGCCGGGACTCATAGTCCGAGGCAGCGGCGGCGGCATCGGGATTCTCGGCCGCTACGCGAAAGACGTTCTCGGATGGTATCGCAATCTTCGTCAGCAACGCTTCATTCACCATCCGATAGTTGCTGTCGGGATCGGTGGGCGGGACGTGGCGCTCGTCGCCGAAAAACAGAAAGACGCGGTTCCAGACGAAGTCGGCGTAATTGGTGGCGAGCAGAGAATAGAGAGCCTTTGGAGTCGATCCACCAGAGAGCGCGACCGCGCATCGTCCCTGGGCGCCAATGGCGGCGCGGGCCACGCGGACGAATTCTTCAGCGGCAGCGTGAAAAAGATCAGCCGCGGTTGCGAGCACTTCGACGGATCGAGTCGAGGGCATAGGAGTTGCGGTTAAAGTGAGTACACAAATTGCGCAGAGCCTCAAGGCCCCGAGCAGCTTCGCGGGCTATAATACGCCAATGCTCACCGGGTTTGCGGTTGCGATATTTTTCTTTATCACAACAGCAGCGACCGCCCAGTACGGAACGGCTCCAAACAATTACCCCGACAAATACAACGGTTCCACTCTTACTGGAACCGTGGCCGAGACCGAGGACGACGAGATCACTCTAAAATACACAAAGGCCGATAAGACCGATACCTTTATCGGCAGGTTAGAGACAGCCTGTTCGTCCCTAGCCTAGTCTAGGGCCGACAACAGCGGTCACGGGATGAATGGGTTGGAGATTCCTCTCGGAACAGTTATGACAGCTTTCTTTAATAGCGACAACAGGAAGGTCAACGGCCAGAGATAAGAGAGAATCTGATCCTTGCAATAGGCTTTGTAACCGTGCAGGGCCAGAGCATCGCGGAGGATAAGAGGACCCTCTACCTCTGCACGGCTGGAAAGCGTGTACAGTTTCAAGCGTACCGCTGAGCTGGATTTATTTTTCGAAGTCTCTCCAGCGCCGGCCATCACGTTCCATCAATTCGTCCGACTCTTTCGGGCCCCAGGTTCCGGAAGGATAGTTGGGGAAATTACGCGGCGGCAGCGCCTTCCAAACATCGAGCACGGGATTGACAATGCTCCAACCGGCCTCGACCATGTCGGCGCGCTGGAACAGCGTCGCATCTCCGGTCATGCAGTCGTGCAGCAGGCGTTCGTAGCCGGTCGCGGAACTGGTGCCAAAGTAATCGGCGTAATTGAAGTCCATATTCACTTCGCCCAGTTGCATGGCAGGCCCGGGAGTCTTGGCGGCAAAGCGCAACGAAATGCCTTCTTCCGGCTGAATGTGCAGCACCAGTTGGTTGGGCATCATATCTTCGACTTGAGTCTCGCGGAACAGCATGAAGGGCGCGCGCCGGAACTGAATTACGACATGAGTATTGCGTCCGGGCAGCCGCTTGCCGGTACGCAGATAGAAGGGAACTCCGGCCCAGCGCCAGTTGTCGATCAAGAGCCGCATGGCGACGAAGGTTTCGGTGCGCGAGTCCGGAGGCACGCCATCTTCGGACCGGTAGGCAGGCACGAGCTCATTGTCCATGGTGCCTTCGCCGTATTGCCCGCGAACGGTTTTGCTGAGCACGTCCTCGTTGCTGAAGGGCTGGATGGCATGGAGGATTTTAGCCTGCTCGTCGCGCACCGCGTTCGCCTCGAATGAAATCGGCGGTTCCATCGCGGTGAGGGTGATGAGCTGCATGATGTGGTTGGGCACCATGTCGCGCAGGGCGCCGGCCCCATCGTAGTAGTCGCCGCGTTGCTCGACGCCGACGGTTTCGGCCACCGAAATCTGCACGTGATCAATGTAGCGGCGATTCCAGATAGGCTCGAATATTCCGTTCGCAAAGCGGAGCGCCAAAATGTTCTGGACCGTTTCTTTTCCCAGGTAGTGATCGATGCGGTAGATCTGGTTCTCTGACGCGACTTTCAAGAGATGCTGGTTCAACACTTTGGCGGAATCGAGATCGTGACCGAAAGGCTTTTCGATAATCACTCGCCGCCAATGGCCATTCTCTTCGGTCATGAGGCCGACTTGCGCAAGCCGCTCGACGACGTCGCCGAAGAATTTGGGCGCGGTCGCCATGTAAAAGAAATAGTTGCCGTGGGAGTTATGCTCCTGGTCAACCTTGGCCAGCGTTTCTTTCAGCTTTTCGTAAGTCGCGGGATTGTCGAAATCCCCACTTAGGTAACTTATCCGGCGGACAAACCATTCCCACAAATCGGCGTCGACGGCACTAGTGGCAAACTGTTTGAAATCTTCGGTGACCTTCTTGCGCACGTCGTCATCGCTCATAGGACTGCGGCCGATGCCGATTACCGCGAACTCGCGCGACAGCAATTGCTGGCTGGCAAGGTTGTAGAGAGCGGGAATCAGCTTTCGGCGCGTGAGGTCGCCGGTAAAGCCGAAGATCACCATGACGCACGGATCTGCTATGCGTCCCACTCGCGGTTTCGTGGGTGCTGGCCGAACATCGATTAGAGCCATGGGTTCCTCGATTGCTGGCTTCGGGCTTCGAGCTGCGAGCTTCGAGCACTCCCTGGAATGGACTAGGTTGCTCGTAGCTCGAAGCTCGTGGCTCAAAGCCGATTTCTTACGTCTGTGCCCCCGGCTTGAGTTCAACGTGACCACCGAATTTCTGCCGCATGGCGGACAACATCTTCTCCCCGAAGGTATGGTCCTGGCGCGAGCGGAAGCGGGTATAAAGGGCCGCCGTCAGCACTTCGGCCGGAACCGCCTCTTCGAGCGCCGCCTGAATGGTCCAGCGGCCTTCGCCGGAATCCTGCACATAACCGCTGTACTCGGAGAGCGTGGGATTTTCGATCAACGCCATCGCTGTCAGGTCGAGCAACCATGAACTCACCACGCTGCCGCGCCGCCAGACCTCGGCTATGTCGGGCAGGTTGAGATCGTAGCGGATGTCCTCCGGCAGTTCTTTGCTGATTGCATTCTTGAAAATGTCGAAGCCTTCCGCATAGGCCTGCATCATTCCGTATTCGATGCCGTTGTGCACCATCTTCACAAAATGTCCGGAACCGGACGGGCCGCAGTGGATGTATCCGTCTTCGGCAGTAGAGGCGACGGTACCAGTTGCCGCCTTGGCCATTTTTTCGCGTCCCGGAGTGCGCGGGATGTCACCGCGTCCGGGTGCCAACGTCTTGAAGATCGGGTCAAGTCGCTGGACGGCCTCTTTCGGGCCACCGATCATCATGCAGTATCCGCGCTCGAGTCCCCAGACGCCGCCGCTAGTACCGACGTCGACATAGTGCACGCCCTTGGCGGCGCAGATCTTGGAGCGGCGGACATCGTCTTTGAAATAAGAGTTGCCGCCGTCGATGATAGTGTCACCCGCCTGCATGCGTCCGAGGAGAGCCTGCACCGTTTTTTCCGTGGGATCGCCTGACGGCACCATGATCCACGCGGCACGCGGCGCGGTCAGTTTGCTGACCAGATCGTCAAGTGAGGAGGAGCCGACCGCACCTTCGCCGGCCAGACCCTTGACGGCATCGGTGCTGAGATCGGAAACCACCAGCGTGTGGCTGCCACGCATCAGGCGCCGCGTCATGTTGGCGCCCATGCGCCCTAAACCTACCATTCCCAGTTGCATTCGTGCTCCTTAAATTTTCGGCCGGACGGGCCAGAGGTCCGTCACCACAAGACCCTTCGACTACACAATCTGCTTTACCAGTTCTGCCAGCTTCGTGAGTCCTGCTTTTACGTCGCTGCCCAGGTGCACCCGCAGCGCGCGCCGTTTGCGGTCGGCGAGAACCTGGAAGTCGCCGCGAGCCTGTGCCGCCTTCACCACTCCGAACGTGTACTTCTGCCCGGGAACCGGCAAGTCTTGCGCGTCGTCGCAGGTGATCTGCAGGAACACGCCGCTGTTGGGGCCGCCTTTATAAGCTTGTCCCGTGGAGTGCAAAAAGCGCGGGCCAAAGCCGAGGCAGGTCGCGACGCGTTTGCGATCGCGAACGGTTAGGCGGAGGTCTTCGAGCAGAGATTCGTGCTCCGCATTCATTTCGACGTAGCCCAGTACAGCAAAATAGTCGCCGGGGCCAAGACGCGCCAGATGGGCGCGCAGGTAATTCTTCAGCGCGCCTTCAGATGAAGCGCCAGGCACGGCTTTCGCCAGTTCGGCAGCGTTCTTCTCGTCGGTGAAAAGTTTGAAGCCGGCCTCTTCGACAACGGGTTTTTCAGGCGGGAGCGAGCCCGAGCTTTCATACGCCGACGTCAGTTGCTTGGTGACGATCTTGCTGGCTTCGACGTCGGGCTGATTGAAGGCGTCGATTCCTATGATCGACCCGGCGACCGCAGTGGCAATTTCCCAGCGGAAAAATTCTTGGCCAAGGCTGTAGGTGTCGGCGACGGCAATGCGCACTACGGGGTGCCCGGCCTTTTCCAGCGCGGTGACTTTGGCATCTTGCGCCGCGTCGGGCGCGCCTTCTAAACGAAGGTAGGCGAAGATCCGGTCATTCCCATAAACTTCCGGCGCGCCGACGGTTTCGCGGTCGACGGGGATGATGCCTTTGCCGACTTTGCCAGTGGATTCCGCGATCAACTGCTCGAGCCACGCGCCCAGGTCGGAGATTCCAGGCGAAGTGATAAGCGTAATCTTGTCGTGACCAAGTTTTGCGGCTGTGCCCATGATCAGGCCGAGCATCACTCCGGGATTTCGTTCTACGGGAGTGGAGGGTTTACAGGCTTCAACCATTTCTTTTGTACGCTGCAGGAACTTACCGGTGTCGAGACCCATGGCCGCGGCGGGAACCATGCCAAAGTTCGAGAGCGCGGAGTAGCGTCCGCCGATGGATGGGAGGCCATAGAAGATGCGGCGGAAGCCATCGCGCTCGGCGACCTGCTGCATCTTGGAACCGGGATCGGTGATCGCGATGAAGCGGCTGCCAGCTTCCTCTTTTTTATTGCCGCCAATCGTTTGCTGCACGCGTTCGAAGAAGTACTGCTTGTAAATGTTGGGCTCGAGGGTACTGCCGGATTTGCTGGAAACAATGAAGAGCGTTTTGGCGAGATTGATCTTTTTTTCTACGCTCCGGATCTCGGCCGGATCGGTCGAGTCGAGTATATGCAGGCGCGGAAAGCCGGGCGCTTGCCGGTAAGTCAGCGAGAGGACCTCCGGACACAGACTCGATCCGCCCATGCCGAGGAGCAGAATGTCGGAGAATCCGGCGCTCCTCACTTCGTTCGCGAGCGCTTTGAGCTTGTCGGCGTTGGCGAGTTGTTCGTCGGTGATGCCGAGCCATCCTAGCCAACTGGCTTCGTCTTCGCTGGTCCAGAGAGAGGCGTCGCCCTGCCAGAGACGTCTTACTTTTCCCGATGCCCGCCAGTCGTTAAGGTTTTTTCTTACGGCAGTATCGAGATCGGCCGGAAGCGACGCGGTCTGTGAATTGATCTTGGGTGTGCCCGATTGCTTCGTGTTCTTTTCGACCGCGGCCAGAAGGGTGTCGAACGCGTCGGCAAACAGTTGCACACCGTCGGTGGTCAGCTTGTCGGTCACATTTTTCATGACGATGCCAACGCCGGCGAGATCGGCCATCGTTTTCCGCGCGCCGTCGAGGTCTTCGGTCAGACTCTGGCGCGGCCTGCCGTGATCGCGGAAGGCATCGAGCGTGGCCGGAGGAACGGTGTTGACGGTGTCGGGTCCGATCAATTCCTCGAGGTAAAGCACGTCGCGATAATTCGGATTCTTCGTGCTGGTGCTTGCCCACAACACGCGCTGCGTCTGTGCGCCTTTGGCGGCCAACGCTTTCCAGCGCGGAGAAGAAAAGATGCGCTCGTAGGCTTCGTAGGTCAACTTGCCATTCGCGATTGCAACCTTCCCGAGAATCGACTGCAACTTCGCCTTGCGGGCCGCGTCGGTTTCTTTCTTCAGTTGGTCGCCTATGAGCGAGTCGACCAGCGAATCGATGCGGCTGATGAAGAAGCTGGCTACGCTCGCAACCTTACTTACATCGTCGCCCGTCGCGGCGAATTTCTCGACTCCGTCGATGAAAGCCGCGGCAACTTCTTCATACACTCCTTGCGCGAACAGCAGCGTCACGTTGACGTTGATGCCCTCGCTGATGAGCTGGCGAAATGCCGGTATGCCCTCGGCGGTGCCTGGAACCTTGATCATCAGGTTTTCGCGGGCCACGCTTTTCCACAGCCGGCGCGCCTCGGCCAGGGTGCCATTGGTATCGTGCGCGAGGTAAGGGGATACTTCAAGGCTCACGTAACCGTCGCGTTTTCTCGTGCTGCGGTAAATCGGACTGAGGAGATCGGCCGCATCCTGAATGTCGCGGATCGCCAGCAGTTCGTAGCGGCCTTTGGCGTCGAGGTTGGCTCGGCCGGCGAGGGAGTCGAGAAAGTCCTGATACTGGGTCGAGCCGGCAATGGCCTTCTCGAAAATCGCGGGATTCGAAGTCATCCCGCGCAGGCCGTCTTCCGTGATCAGTCGTTGCAACTCGCCACCCTTCAGGAGGTCGCGGCGGATGTAGTCGAGCCAGATGGACTGGCCGAAGGTTTGAAGCTGGGTGAGAGGATTGGCGGCTTTTGCGGTTTCAAGCGTGCCCACTGGATTCATAACATCTCCTAAGCTTTTCCGTAGAGACGCGGCTTGCCGCGTCTGCCTCCGCGAGTGCTTCGCGATGTCCAAGGAGACGGGGCAAGCCCCGTCTCTACGCAACTAGTTCGCGCGCCGCTTGCAGGACGGCCTCTGCGGTGAAGCCGAACTTTTTCTGCAAGTCCTTGAGCGGCGCGGACGCTCCAAAGGTGTGCATGCCTATGATGCGGCCTTTCGCTCCCGCGTATCGCCCCCATCCAAAGGTCGAAGCCATCTCGACCGCGACTCTTGCGGTGACGTCGGGCGGAAGGACTTCATCGCGGTAACTCTGATCCTGATGCTCAAACAAATCCCACGAAGGCATGCTAACGACGCGCGCGCGGACACCCTCCGCTTTTAGTTTCTCGTAGGCGTCGATGCAGAGGTAGACCTCGCTGCCGGTGGCCATCAAGATGACCTGCGGTTTACCGCCTTCAGCGTCGGCCAAGATATAGGCGCCGCGAGCCAGGCCTGCGGCGGACGCGTATTTCGTGCGATCGAAGGTCGGCAGAGCTTGTCGCGTCAGGATCAGCGCCACTGGTTTCTTCGTCTGTTTCATGATTACTTTCCACGCGTCGACGACTTCGTTGGCATCGGCGGGACGCAGCGTCATCAGCCCTGGAATCGCTCGCAGCGTGATCAGTTGCTCGATGGGCTGGTGAGTCGGGCCGTCTTCGCCCACACCGATAGAATCGTGGGTGAAAATCCAGATTGACGGAACTTCCATGACGGACGAGAGTCGGATCGGCATCTTCATGTAGTCGCTGAAGATGAGGAAGGTCGAACCGTAGGCGCGGATTTTCGACAGCACCATGCCGTTGACGATTGCTCCCATGGCGTGCTCGCGAATGCCGAAGTGGAAGTTGCGCGCGTTGTAGTGATTTGCTTCGAAATCGCCCGCGCCGTCGAAAGTGAGTCGCGTCTTCGTCGATGGATACAAATCGGCTGAGCCGCCCATAAGCCACGGATCGTTCTTGGCAATTGCGTTGAGAACTTTGGCGGACGAATCACGGGTTGCGAGTCCCTTCGGATCGGGTACAAATGTTGGGAGTTCCTTGTCCCATCCCTCGGCAAGCTGCCGGCTCAGCATGCGCCCGTATTGGCCCGCTAAATCGGGATATTGCGCGCGGTACTTCGTAAGCATTGTGTTCCACTGGTCGCTCAATTGTCGGCCGCGCTTGCCCATCACGTCGCGGAAATTTTCGCGCACGCCGTCGGGCACCAGGAACTTGGCGTCTTCCGGCCAGCCGTAGAAGCGCTTCGTCAGTTTGACTTCTTCTTCTCCGAGCGCTTCGCCGTGTGCTTCCTTTGTGTCCTGGCGGTGAGGTGAGCCGTAACCAATGTGGCTGTTGACGATGATCAGCTTGGGACGATCCTCTACGCTGAGCGCGTGGCTGTAGGCGTCGGCGAGCGCCACCAGATCGTTGGCATCGAGCACATGCTGGACATCCCAGCCATAGGCCGCGAATCGGACGGCCACATTTTCATCGTAAGCGAGATCGGTGTTGCCTTCGATGGTGATGTGGTTGCTGTCATAAATCCAGCACAGGTTCGAAAGTTTCAAATGCCCTGCAAGCGACGCGGCCTCCGAGGAAATTCCTTCCATCATGTCGCCGTCGCCGCAGATCGCCCAGATGTTGTAGTTGAACAGTTCGAATCCCGGACGATTGAAATAGTCCGCCAGCCAGCGCTCGGCGATCGCCATACCTACGCTGTTAGCGACACCCTGACCGAGTGGGCCGGTGGTCGTTTCAACCCCCGAGGTCAAGCCATATTCGGGATGGCCGGGCGTTTTGCTCCCCAGTTGCCGAAAATTCTTGATCTCGTCGAGCGAGAGGGCGGGGGTGGAAAGAATTTTGCCGTCGGGACTGACTTCGCGTATGCCTGCCAGATGGATGAGCGAGTACAGCAGCATGGAGGCGTGACCGTTGGAGAGAACGAAGCGATCGCGGTTCGGCCAGATGGGATCTTCCGGGTCATAGCGCAGAAACTGCTGCCACAGCCAGTAGGCCACAGGAGCCAGAGCCATCGGCGCCCCGGGATGCCCCGAGTTCGCCTTCTGCACGGCATCCATCGAAAGCGTGCGAATCGTGTTGATACACAACTGGTCGAGCTGGGTACCGGTGGCGACAGACTGGTCACTGACAGCCATCAATTCTCTCCTCGCAAATTGGCTTGCGCTGTCCCACTGCCAAATTAGATGAAGTCAGCGCCAAATGGATACACCTGCGCCGACCGCCCCAAGTTTACATCGTGATTGAGAAACAAGACGAGGCACCAGAGGGACCGACTAACGACTAACAATTTTACACTGAGAAGAATTGGCCGGGGGATCGTGCGCGGTCAGTCGGGATCAGGGAAGAGACACGGCTTGCCGCGTCTCTCCGTGGAGTTAGACGGGGCAAGCCCCGTCTCTACCAACGGACGAACTCAGGTAAGAAAGGCTCTATTCTGGCTGATCCTGTGTTGCAGGGAGGACGCCAACTGGTCCACATCTACGGCCGAAAGGTGCATTACGTCAGGGTCGAGCAAGCAGATGCGGTTGCTTCCGACTGCGTCGCGACGTACCTGGATCAGCAGAGCTTGCAGCGCCTGAGGGTCGTATTTCTGCGGTGTCATGCGGATTAGTTCCTGAAGCGCCGATCCGAGCGACAAGCGCTCGCGGTAGGGACGCTCACTGGTCATGGCGTCAAAGGATTCGGCCAGGGCGACGATCCGCACAGGCTGCGGTATCTCGTTTCCATGCAAGCCGTCCGGGTATCCCGACCCGTCTACGCGCTCATGGTGCCAGCGCACAATTTCCGGAATCTGCGGCCAGGGAAACTGGACCTGGCTGACGATCTGATGCCCAACGACAGTGTGGTCTCGCATTTCGCGGGATTCTTCCGGGTCGAGCTGCGCGGCTTTTCCCAACAGCCGCTTATCGACGGCAACCATGCCAATGTCGTGCAGATATGCGGCCGACCGCAGCGACGCGACCGCGGTCGGGTCCATACCGAGCGCCTCGCCGATCGCCTGCGAGTACCGACCCACGCGCAGCGAGTGTCCATGAATGTTGATGTGCTTGACGTCGATGGCGGTGGCGAAAGCTTCGAGCGCGTTGTCATAGAACCCGTGCAGCGAAGCCAGCAGCCGCAGGTTTTCCGAGACCCGCTGTGCCAGCGTCTGGCCGAGCGTGTGATTCTGAATGGCCAGCGCCACGTAGTGGCTCAGCATTTCAAAAGCGTCGAGCGCATCTTCTTCGTACAGGGCTTCGCCGAGCCGGCGTCCCAGGGCGATGGCTCCGACGACCTTTCCCCGGACTTTCAACGGGCAAATGCACTTGAATAGTTCGGGAGCGACATTGCCGTTCGAACTCAGAAAGACATCGTAGGTGGAACTGTTGAGCAGCACCGGGCCGGCGGTTGCGGTCAGGGTGTGCACATGGCGGGGAAGCAGCGGAATCAGCGACGGCTCCGGCAACAGCGCGAATCCTTGCGCGTCCACCGAGGTCAGCAAGGAAGGCCGTTCGCCGAACGAAAAAAGGACAGCCTCTCGCGCACCCGCCGCCTCCATTACAGCCGTCAGCATGGACCGCGCGGTTTGGCGGAAGTCGCGGTCCGCCGTGAGTTCGGGCCCCAAATCCGCCAGCGCTTCGACCGTTCTTAAAAGCTTCTTGAGATTGGTTCCCTGCAATGCCTCATGCGGAGGTAAATGCGAGAAACCAGAGCCCCATCAGGTTAGCATCGCCCCGCCGCTCGTTTGTTGGTTAGTTTGGTGCAAGCAACGCATCAGATGTTCTGGCGATCGGGCCACACAGGTGATCAGAAATTCGGGGATAGCGAAAACATGCCACGATGATCCGTTCACCCGCTGATAACACGGAAGGACACACCGAGCGTCACTTTCCTTGACAGGCGTGCGGAGTTGGCTCATACTTCGGCCAAATCGCCCGCGCCGCTTGTGTTCTGCCGGTTTTGCACGGCAATTTTTACCGACCGAGAGAGATCTGTGGTTGTGCCTCAATCCAAGCCGCTTGACCCCGGGAAAAAACTCAACGCTTCGGATCGCGATTCTTTGTCCCCGTCAACCTCCTCCAACCGGCCCGGCAACATGGCGGGCAATTTGGACGAGAGCACAGCCCTGTCGTCGCTGAAGGAGATGATCGCAGCCGGGGACCACCGACTGGACGCGATGCTCGGAACCATCACCGGTGCCGCACAACAACTAACGAGCGCCTCCGGAGCCGCGCTCGCGATGTGGAAGGACGGCGCCATGGTGTGTCGCGCGCGCAGTGGCGACACGGCTCCCGTTCTCGGTGCGAGGTTAAGTGCGGAGACCGGAATCTCAGGGGAGTGTTTTCGCAGCGGCCAGATTCAGCATTGTACGGATACCGAGAACAACCCGCTGGTCGATGCGGAGGTCTGCCGCAGCCTCGGTTTGCGCTCGATGGCCGTTTTGCCGATTCAGGGCTGGCGCGGGGTCAACGGAATCCTCGAGGTTTTTTCCACCCAGCCCGCAGCCTTCCGCGAAGCGCATATTGTTCTTCTTCAGCAACTGGCGACGCTTGCGGAACGGGCACGCGCGTCACAACCGCATGGCGCATCGTCGGTCGCGCCGAAACCTTCGTCGGCGGTTGAGAAGCCGCAACCCTCAGGCCTGCTGCCAGCGTCGGATCGTGTCGGGGATGTGGTGCTCGCTTCCCTAGGCACTCGATCGCGACCGTTCGTCTTAGGCGTCGGCGGCCTGGTGGCGATCGCGCTCTTTGCCTTGGTGATCTGGCTTGGGTGGCGCGGTCCGAATGAGACGGATGGCAAGGCGCACGCGGCGACCGCGGCATCTGTGGTTGCCGCAACCGTGACCACCGCAACGGCACATCCACCTGACAATGACCCAGTCTGGAAGGAGAATCCTGGCGGCGAGACCTTGATTCCGCTGAGTGCAAAGCCTTCAGCCGGGTCTCCGGTGAAGTTGGCCTCAAAGGCGGACGTGCTCCCGAGACAGAAGACCCATGCGGATCGACCTCTCTTGCTCGCCGACGTTGCCGCCGATGCTGTCATCCGACATGACGGTCGAACTTCGCGAGTAAGTTCGCAGACAAGTGCGCAGACTGGATCGCATCCCGATGAAACCGCCGTGACCGAACCGTCGTCGCCCGGGTCCCCTGCGCTAGTGTGGCGACGGATTTCGGGCGGCCAACTCCTGCATCGCGTTGAGCCTGTTTATCCCGCGGAGGCTCTGCTGTCGCACTTGGAGGGCCGGGTCATTCTGGCCGCGATGGTCATGGAAGATGGAACGGTGAGCGACGTCAAAGTTATCGATGGCTCGCCTATCCTCGTCCCGTCTGCCGTGGATGCCGTTGAGCACTGGCAGTACACGCCCTTTGAACTCGACGGGAAACCGATGAAGAACGAGATCGGGATCAAAATTGACTTCAAGCTCCCCGAGTCAAATCATTGAGACATTTAGTCATTTAGACATTGGTGAGAAGTCCGATCTTCAATGATTCAATCACTAAAGGACTCAATGGGTCAATGGCTCAATATTTACACGCCGACCGGGAAGGGTTTGGTGTGGGTTTCTGAACCTACCGAGAGTCCGGCGAACCGTCCTTGCAGCAGCGACATCATCCCCGTGACCCAGTAACCGATCACGAACAGCAACAGAAAGGGAACGGTGAAGTAATTCTCATTGTCGATGGCGTAATACACCGCCAACGCGAAATAAGTTCCGATCAGAAGTTCAACCCACGGGACCCATCCCAGGCGCTTGCGATATTTGTTGACGCCGACTTTGTCTTTCTTTGATTCGACGCGATACTTGGGAGTACGGGCGAAAGCGGTCTGCTTGCCAACCAGCGCTTCGAGCACGGCAATCGTATTGGTGATCGTCAGCCCTATTCCCAGAGACATCAATAGTGGCAGATAGAGCAGCGATCGCAGCCAGCTTTTCGGAAACAGTTCCTTCTGCGAGACCAGATAGAAGCTAGAAATGGAGAACGTCGAAGCCATGAACAGGGGCAGGTCGATGTAGAGCATCTGGAACCATCCCTGATAGAAGCGAATAATCATGGCGGGCATCAGCAAGACCGAGAGCACGATCATCAGTGGATAGCTGAGGTTGGCGGTCAGGTGATACACGGCTTCAATTTTCTGGTGTCGCGATACGTCGCTCTTTAACACCCGGGGAAGCATTTTCTTGGAGACCTGGATCAACCCCTTGGCCCAACGCGCTTGCTGCGTCTTGAATGCGGTCATCTCCACCGGCAACTCGGCTGGACACTCGACATCTTGCAGATAAACGAACCTCCATCCCTTGAGTTGTGCACGATAGGAGAGGTCGGTGTCTTCGGTGAGCGTGTCATGCTCCCAGCCGCCGGCTTCGTCGATGGCGCGGCGCCGCCACATGCCGGCGGTGCCGTTGAAATTAAAGAAAACGCCGCAGCGCGCCCGTCCTGAATGCTCCAGCACGAAATGGCCGTCGAGCAGAATAGCTTCGACTTGGGTCAGCAGCGAGTAGTTGCGGTTGATGTGCGTCCAACGCGTCTGCACCATGCCGACCTTGGAATCGGTGAAATGATGGATGCACTTCAGCAGAAAGTCGGGTGGAGGAACAAAATCGGCGTCAAAGATCGCAACGAATTCACCCTTCGCCGTTTTCAATCCTTCCGCCAGAGCGCCCGCCTTGAAGCCTTCACGATTGTCGCGATGGATGTAGGTGACAGGATGCCCAAGCGCGGCGTAGCGATCAACCAGGATTCGGGCGACCTCGACGGTCTCGTCGGTCGAGTCGTCCAGCAGCTGAATGTCGAGCTCGTCTTTCGGATAGTCGAGGCGGCAGACGGCATCGAGCAGCCGGTCCACCACGTATTGCTCGTTGAAGATGGGCAACTGCACAGTGACGCGCGGGAGGTCGTCAAAATGAGCCGCGGGTTCCGTTGTCTTGTTCTTCTTGTGCTTGTAATAAAGGTAGACCAGCCAGTAGCGGTGAGCGCCATACGTCGCGAGAATGATCAGCACGATGAAATAGGGAATCAGCAGCGCCAGATCGAAGGCATTGACCTGGTAAAGCCCCTGGAAAGTCTTATCCAGAAAATGCTGGCGAAGGTAGGGCCCCCAACCCTTGGAGGCGAAAATAACGACCAAGGCCATCCGGGCCGGCGGGAAAGAAGTGAGCGTCAAAGCCATGAACTCAACAGGACCATTAAGGAAAGAGAGCAGCCCCAGCATTGTACAGGATCAGTCACGTCGCCCGAAGCCCTGTGGGAAAGGGGGTTTACCCCGTTCCGGCGGGGCAAAGCCCCGCCACCATATGACCGCCTACCGCCACTCCTCGCCTGCTGGACTCGCCTTCAGCTCGACCTGCCGTCGAGAACCTTCTTCTACCTTCACTGCCATACCTTTCGCTTCCTGGGACTTCAGAAAGTCGGGATCGCGATAGACGCCCTCAGCCAGATCCTGCCAGGCATATAGCGTGTAGCTGCCCGGAGCTACGCCGCGGATGGTAAAGCGTCCGTGCTGGTCGGTCGATCCGACTCCGAAATGATCGGGAAGCTTGCGGAATTTCTCTTCCGGCACGGCCACCACCGTGGCGTTGGCTACCGGATAATCGTTGTCCACATCCTTTTCCTTTTCAACTACCACTCCCTCGATCATGCCTCCGCTGGTGCTCACCACCAGTTCAAGCGTGGCCGGCCCGCTTGGCGTGAATCCGGTTGCTATGTCTCGTCCGCCCAACGTTACGGATTTAAGAAAGGTGCCCTGCCCGTTACCTCCGTACACCTGAACGATGTAGTTGCCGGGGTTCACGTTTTTCCACGCGAAGTTACCGGTGCGGTCCACGGGCGCGTTCGCTCCAAAAAACTCTGGCGACATGAAGAAACCGGGGTCTTCTGGTAATTCTGCCTGACGCAGATTTGCCGCATATTGCGTGAGGTCGCCGGTGACGGGCTCGACATGGAGACGACCGCTGATCGTGAAAGAAGGCTGGACAATCAGCTTCACCCCTTCGACGTCGGCGGCAACGACGCTGATCTCCTGCCGCGCCGTGAGCGATTGCGAATCCGTGCCGGCCGATGCTCTTAGAACATAGGATCCCGGACCGATTCCGCACAGTGCGAACTGGCCATCCGGCCCTACGTCATTGTCCGCATGGATGGAGTCACCCGCTTTCGCGACCAGCTCGACGGCAGGCTTCTGGCCGGATGTGACGCCAGTGACAATCCCACGGACGCGATACGTTCTCGCCGGCAGCAGCGCGAAGTTGATCGGCATTTCATCGCCTGCCTTAAGCGTCACCGTCGCGGCCTGCACGGCATCGTAGGTTCCCGGATAGTAGGTGGTGAGGTAGCGAGTGTCGGGCTGGCCGTCGCTCGGGTTTTCTCCCCGCGGCGATTTCTCCCGCCGTTCGTAATCGCGGAAATCCGGAGGCGGCATGGCCACGATCCAATACTGGCCCGGAAACAAACCGGAGAGACGGTATTCACCGAGATCGTTGGTTGACCCGGCCGCGGCGCCTTCCTTCCCTGTCTTCCCTGGCTTTTTCCTTTGCGCGACCACTCTGACCCCGGACATCGGGTCGCCATCTTCATCAGTGACGCGTCCGCTGATGATGGCGGTGGGCACCATGCGCAAGAGCAGATCGTCCAGCGATTGCCCGGTTTGAACCGCGACAACGTTTACGTCAGATTGGAGCCCGCGTGGATTTACTCCGTCAAATCCGGATTTTTCGAGAAAGATGCGGTAACGTCCGGGCACGACATTCTCGATGTGGAAATGGCCGTCGGCGTCGCTCGAAGCGGTGTAGTTTCCTCCCTGTTTCTGGTCTTCCGCGATCACCTGCACCAGTACTTTCTTGAGTGGCCGGCTGCCCGGTTCCTGCACTACTGTGCCTGCAATGGAGGATGCCTTTGGCGGAGGCGCGGAATCCTGCGCCCTCCCCGGCAGCACGGCGCTGAAAATGCAAAAGGCGAGGGCGAGTGAGCACGTCATCAAGGAATGAATCATTGAGTCATTGAGATTGGATCATTGAAATCAACGCCTCGATGAGTCAGTGTCTCAATGATTCAATGGGTTCCGCTCAGTTGAGAAAATATTGCCGGTACAACGTGTCACGCTGCGCCGGGCGGAAGCCGGCATCGCGTATGATGCGCCGCAACTCTTCTTCGGTTGTGCAGTTGGTCACGCCCGCGGCGCGGACGACGTTCTCCTCCAGCATCACCGAGCCCACGTCGTTGCCGCCGAAGCGCAAGCCCATCTGGCAGACTTTCAATCCTTGCGTCACCCAACTGGACTGCACGTTCACGAAATTCGAAAGATAGAGACGCGAAATTGCCAGCACTTTCAGATATTCCACCGCAGTGGCTTCATCCCAGTGTCGTCCGCCGAGAGCGGTGTTGGCGGGCTGAAAACTCCACGGGATAAACGCGGTGAACCCGCCTGTCTCCTGCTGCAAATCGTAGAGACATTGAAAATGGTTGATGCGGTGTTCGATGGACTCGCCCACGCCGAACATCATAGTCGCGGTGGTGCGCATGCCGAGCTGGTGCGCGGTGCGATGCACCAGCAGCCAATCCGCGGTCAGGCATTTCAGGCGCGCGATTTTGTAGCGGACTTCATCGTCAAGAATTTCAGCGCCGCCGCCCGGGATCGAATCGAGGCCCGCGTCGCGCAAGCGCGCTATGGTATCGCGCACGCTGAGATTGCTGTATTCGGCAATCGCCAAGATTTCCGAAGCGGAGTAGCAGTGGAGGTGAACCTTCGCAAAGCGCTGCTTGATGCCGCTCAGCATCCGCTCATGCCAGTCGATCTTGAGATCGGGATGCAGGCCCCCCTGCATCAGCACACCGGTGCCGCCGAGTTCCACGGTCTCGCGAATTTTTTCGTAGATGGTATCGAGGTCGAGGATGTACCCCTCGTTGACCCTAGCCACCGGCCCCTTCAACGGACGATAGAACGCGCAGAAGGTGCAATATTCGGTGCAGAAATTGGTGTAATTAATGTTGCGGTCGATGATGTACGTTACCGTTCCTTCGGGATGGAGCTTGCGGCGGATGGCGTCCGCCTCCATGCCAATCCCGATCAGATCATCGGACCGAAACATATCTAAAGCTTGCTGTTTGGTCAGGGACATCCTCTTCACTCCGCGGTCATAACCATTTTAGCTGGTTGCGGGTGCTGGAGGCGAGTTTCGTGAACGTGGGGACAGCCGAGGGCGGCTGTCCCTACGTGTACTTCGCTAAGCCATCCGACGACGAACTTGCGGTTTCGGCTGGGAGGCTTTGGGCCGCTCGGTTTTCTGTCTGCGTTTGTACTCGTAGAGGCCGTACAGCGCGCCCAGCCCCGAGAACGCGATCAGAGCGATCAGCAAGGGCCGGTAGTACAGGGCAAATAGCCGCACGATGTGCCGTCCGTAGTGGAACCCGAGATAAGCCAGGATGGTATACCGAATGCCGCGCCCCACAGCCAGAGCGGTCAGAAACTTCCTGGTGGGGTACTGCATGGCGCCGGCGGCCAAAAGCATGGGCACGATGGGAAAGGGCGGCGGAAGTATGGCTGAGATCGCAATCGCCGCGAAGCCCCAGCGTTCAAAAATCGCGTATACCTTTTTGGTCGTCTTTTTCGAGAATCTTTTTTCCAGCGTTTCTCTGCCGCCTTTGCGAGCCATGCGGTAGGTAAGATAGCCGCCGATGAGTGCCCCCGCCGTCGCCATGATCGCGTAGTAGACCCAAAGGCTGGGATGGTGGGCCGCGAGCAGAATGGTGACGACGTCCGTGCTGCCCGGCAGAGGGATGACGGAGTTGTCGACCAAGCCCAGCAGAATCAGGCTGGGCCCGCCGAGATGGATCAGCCATCGCAGGGTGCTCTTTTTCGACGCGAGCAGGACGATCGCAAGCAAGTGCATGTTCCTTATTGGAGCACGATTGGGGCTGCAAGACGCATTTTAAAAGGTAGCCAAGTCTTGCCCTCATGCGGGCGTCCGCAAACTGCTTCGTAACCTGAGCAAAGTCGCTCCCAGTGCGGCCGTCGAGGCAAGCCAGATGGCAAGCACCGAATTCACCACCCAGCCCGACGCTACCCCGACGCGGCGCAGCAGAAACGGCAGAAAATTCCACGTCGTAATGTGAACATAATCCCACGGGTCCCAGTGCATGCCTTCGGTGTTCAATCCCCAGGCATCCATTTTGCCCAAAGCGAAGGCGGCGATGTTCTTGAAACGCAGAGCAATCACGAACGTCGGATGTCCGAACGTTTCCATCTGGTAAATCTCCAACGGCAACCAGAAAGCCAGCGATGCTAACTGAATCATCAAGCTGACTACGATCAGCGCGCATCCGGCACGCCAGAGAGTTCTTCCCAGGCGTTCTCCATCTAAAAACGCTCGATAGCGAATGAGCAACGGCACAGCAATGAGCGCTACCAGTTCCACCGAGGTCGAAACATAGCGGTCGCCCCAGGCGAAGTCGCCCGCCCAGAACGTGTATCTCGCATAAAAGCAGATGTAGGCCAGCAGCAGGAGAAGCGTGGTGACTCCGTAGGCACGCACCTCGGGAGTCAGGCGCTTCCACAGCCATGCCAGGAGGAAAATTGCCAGCACGAGAAGAGGATCGAAGAGAAAAATTGACTTCTCAGGCTGGAATAGCGGACCGAGAAAGCCAGCATGAAAGGGCATGCTCCAGGGAAAGCTCGCCGGCAGCGTAGGATCCAACTGGCGCAATTCCCGGGCGAATACAGCCACGTATGTATTGATAAAGGATCCGTAGCGGTAAAACTGGTAGGCGCGGTCAACCAGGAGAAAGAAGATGTAAACCGGCGCGGTGACTTTGCAGTAGTCAAGAAGACGCCGCCACAACCCATGGCCGCGCGATCCTTCAAACCAAAGCACAAACAAGACAAAGATCCCTGCCGCCATCAGGTCTAACCCAGTGGTGAGACGCGTAAGCAGGTTCAGTCCCAGCGCGCAGGAGCCAGCGAAAAGCGCGCGCCAGTTGTCCGTGCGCAGCCACTCGTATTGAAATGAAAATCCAGTAAGCGTCAGCAACATGATGTAGTTGTTCTCCATCATGTTCTGCGTGTAATGCAGATGTGTGGTGCAGAACATCAACGCCAACACGCCGGCCACGGACTCTTTCACGCTAAAGCGCAACTGCCCGAGCAACCGGAAGGCGCCGAGCGCGGTGAGAATGTTCACTACGATGTTGGTAACGTAGCTGACCACAATGCTGCGCACGGCAGGGTCGTCGCCGTAACCCGAGAAGATAGACCAGCGCGCAATCCAAGTCCCCAGGAGATCGGCGGGCAACATGAGCAGCGACTGGCCGATGCCATACCAGCTATAAAGACGCCCACCACGGCCGTGCAGGCCAAACTCGGGATATTCGTTGGGGAAAACCTGGGGTTCTGAGGTCCAGAGCCAATGCGTGGTTTGCAGCCGATGCGTCGTGTCGGAGGTCCCCAGTTCGCCGGATTGCACGACGAAAGCGAGCAGTCCCGCGGTCAGACACAAAAGAAAAAGGGGATCATGCAGCCATCGTCGGAGGCGAGAGGTCATCGCCTGGATGGTAATTCGAAAGTCACAATTTAAGAAGCATTGGCGCGCCGGCCTGAGGCGTTGGAGTGCGTCGTCCTCGCTGGGTGAACCATGCCATGACCACCTTCTCCAGCCCCGATATCCTGCGTTTTCTGGGGAAAGCGCATTACCTTGAGCGGCCAGCTACGCCAGGACTTCTCCGGAGAAGTGTTGAGTGACTTCTAACGCCGGGCCGAAGGAGTACGTGGCAAGCACAGCGTCAACGGCAACTCCGACGATTGGCTTTGCGTCCGTCCTGAGCCATCTGTCGGGCACTTGCGCCGGTACGAACGTGCCCACTCCGGCGGGCTTCTGCGTGATCGATACGACACTGGCGAGCGGCAGCAAGAGCGGCTATTCGTTCAGCGTGGCGGGCTCGGTCAGCGGCTATGCAGCGTGGGCAAACCCGGTGAGCGCGAATCAAACGGGCCTCAACTCGTTCTGCTCGGTTCCGGATGCAGTCGTGCGCAAGACCGGCACCGCTTAGATCAGCACCTGCACGGAACTGAGACCCCGCTGAGTAAGATAAGTTCTAGACAAAACGAAGTTCTGGTGCGCGCGGAAGTGCTCCGATCTCCGCGCCCAGTTGGTAGTAAAGCTCAAGCCCCTCCAAGCAACGTGCGTCGAGATAATAGTGGATGTTGTGTGTCAGGTAGACGCGAACGAACTCGACAGTAAGGCCGAGACGCGGAGCCCACTGCTGAGCGATGCCTTCAAGTTTTTCCGCCGACAGCCCATGATCCCGCGATTTCTTGAATATTTCCGTGATCGCCGCTCCGTTTCGTCCAGCAAGCGCCTGCTTGCGAATCGCCCAGAAGGCGAAGACGAATGACTTTCCCGTGCGCGTCACCCACTCCTCCGACAGGTCGAGCGTGAAGTAGCGCGTCCGGTCGACCTGCAGCGCCGGGTCTCCGATGAGCAACGCCGCATCACAAGTGCCGAGCATGGCATCGAGGTCCGGAGCCATCGCCTTATAATCGCGCGCTCCACCCAGCCATTTTGCGAACAGAATCTTAGCCAGCGCCACCGACGTCATCGAAGAAGTATCAAGCGCCACCTTGCGCACCTGCTTCGGCCATTTATCAACCGGGATTTTACTAACCAAGAGGATGGACCGTACCGCGCGTCGTGCCGCAATTGCCACGTCGGGAATGATGACCAGATCGGAGACTGTCGTGTAGGCCGCAGCTGGGATAATGCCAATATCGGCCGTTCCCGCGCGCAAAGCCTCGGCGCAGGCCGAGGGGATGGTGTAGGAAATATCATAGTCGGCAACTAGGTCCGCGCCTGCCTCCCCGTGCTCAAAATCCCACATGAGAGGCGCCGTATTCAGGTAGGAAATGGCCGAGATCTTTAACCGGCTCATCACTTTACGAATTCTACCAAAAGTGATGTGCGCCTCATCCATGACAGCGTTTTCCGCCGCGGGTTAGGGTCACGCAATATGTCCAATAACCTCGACATGCCCGGCCGGGCCGTTGCCGCCGCCAGTCTCGCTTCTTACCAGCCAACTACTGGTTTGCGCTGGTTCTGACCCCGGGGATTGGGCCCCGCGCGCATCAAGAAATTAGTCGAGCATTATGGCGCCGCCGATCGCGTCTTCCAGGCGAGCCTGACCGAACTCGAAACCACGGGAATGCGTGCCGTTTCCGCGCAATCGATCGCCACGGGGAAGTCACTCGAAATGGCGCGTCAGGAATGCGTGAAGGCAGTCGAGGCGGGCGCCAAGATTATTTCACTCAGCGATCCCGAATACCCGTCACGGCTGAAAGAAATTTACGACCCGCCCGTAATTCTGTTCGTGAAAGGAAATGTCGAGGTGCTGGCCCAGCCCGGCATCGCGATGGTGGGAACGCGTCATCCCACCCCCCTGCGGCAGCGGCATGGCCGAACGTTTATCCACCGACCTGGCCGCGCGCGGCCCGGTGATCATCAGCGGCCTGGCGCGCGGCGTCGATACCGCGTCGCATCGCGGAGCAATCGCAGCCAAGGGGAAGACGGTCGCCGTCCTCGGTACCGGTATTGACATCATGTACCCGAAGGAAAGCACACGACTCACGGAACAGATCGTGGCTTTCGGCGGCGCGCTGATCACTGAGTTCCCGGTCGGAACCCCGTCGACGCCGCAAAATTTTCTCATCCGCAACCGGATCCTCAGCGGCATGTCCGCCGAGGTGCTGGTTGTCGGAGCCGCGGAATACAGCGGCACCCGTATCACTTCCCGCTGTGCACTCGAACAAAATCGCGACGTCTATGCCGTGCCCGGCAATGTGACCAACAAGAATTCCTGGGGCCCGAACACCCTGATCCAGCAGGGAGGGAAGCTCGCCGCCACACGGGAAAACGTGTGGGAAGAGCTTCCGACCGACGTGCAAGTTGCGCTCAGTTCCCGGCAGAATGAATCCCCCGAGCTGGAAACCGCATCTCTATCCCCGGACCAGGCTAAGCTCTCCCCGCGAAAAAAAGATCAGCAAGTATATCGCGGAGGGCTGCTGCAGAAAGGGTAGTGCCGAGATGGCTCGATTCCTACAGATAGCGATGGGGTCGGCAAGCGAACTCGAGTATCAACTCCTGCTGCCCACGACCTCAATTATTTGCTGAATCCGAGTACGAGAGACGTGCAAATCAAGAAGTTGAGGTAAAGCGAATGCCGTCGTCCCTAATGCAGAAAGTGAAGGCCGTTAACTGAAAACTGACAACTGACAACTGAAAACGTGCCGCTCGCGTAGTTGTTGCATCCCGCCAATTCGTGCTAGCTTCAATTCCATTACTGCGAAACTGAGGAACCATTGTCTAAAGGTCTAGTCATTGTCGAATCGCCGGCTAAGGCGAAAACCATCCAGAAGTATCTGGGCAAGGGATTCACGGTCGATGCTTCTTTCGGCCACGTGAAAGACCTGCCCAAGAGCAGCCTCGGTGTCGACATCGAAAACGGTTTCGAAACCGAATACGACGTCATCCCCGGAAAAGAAAAAGTCTTGGCCAAGCTGAAGAAGTTGGCGCTCACCGCCCACTACATTTACCTGGCGCCCGACCCGGATCGCGAAGGCGAAGCCATCGCCGCTCATCTTGCGGACGAACTCGGCGAAGACCCGAGCAAGAAAAAGAAGGGAAAGAAAAAGAGCGCCAAGAAAAAGACCGACGATATTGGAGACGGCGCACGCATCCGCCGCGTCACCTTCAACGAAATCACGCAACGCGCAGTCAAGGCCGCGTTCGAACATCCCCGCGACATCGATCGCAACCTGGTCGATGCGCAGCAGACTAGACGTGTGCTCGATCGCCTTGTGGGCTACCAGGTCTCTCCTCTTTTGTGGGACAAAGTCCGCCGCGGCCTTTCCGCCGGACGGGTGCAGACGGTTGCACTGCGCCTGATCGTCGATCGCGAACGCGAAATCAAAGCCTTCGAGAAAAAAGAATATTGGACGATCGACGCCCATCTCGCCGCCGCTAAGCCTCCCGCATTCGACGCCCGCTTTTTGGGCAAGGGCGAAGAGAAAATCGAGATCACGAAGGGAGAGGAAGCGGAGAAAATCCGTCTCGCACTCGAGAAGGCTGACTGGGTCGTCCGCTCGGCGGAGAAGAAGGAGCGGCGGCGCAATGCCACTCCTCCGTTTACTACCAGCAAGCTGCAACAGGATTCCTCTCGCAAACTGCGTTTTAGCGTGAAGCGCACCATGATGATCGCGCAGCGCCTCTATGAAGGTATCGAACTCGGCGACGAGGGACTGGTCGGCCTGATCACCTACATGCGAACCGATTCGACGCGTGTTGCGGCCGAGGCGATCACCGAAGTCCGCGAGTACATCGGCGGGCAGTACGGCGCCAACTATTTACCCGAATCTCCCAATACATATAAGGAGAAGAAAGAAGCGCAAGCGGCGCACGAGGCCATTCGTCCGACCTCCGCGGCGCGCCATCCCGACCAGGTCAAACAGTATCTGCAGGAAGATGAATTCAAGGTTTACAAACTGATCTGGCAGCGCTTTGTCGCTTCCCAGATGAACCCCGCCGTGTTCGACCAGACTTCGGTGGACATCGATGCCAAATCTGGAAGCGACGTGTTCTGGTTCCGCGTCACCGGATCGGTGATGAAGTTCGACGGCTTCCTCAAGGTCTATCAAGAGTCCAAAGACAGCAAGGACGAAGAAGACGAGGAACTGAAGCACAAGCTGCCGCCGCTCGAAGCCGGGCAAAAGCTGACGCTGAAGTCGCTGCTGCCAGAGCAGCATTTCACCGAGCCGCCTCCGCGCTTCAACGAGGCTTCGCTGGTGAAAGAACTCGAAGAGCGCGGCATCGGCCGGCCTTCGACCTACGCGACAATTCTCAGCACGATCCAGGAGCGTATGTACGCGCAGAAAATCGGCGGCAAGTTTGTGCCTACGGAAATCGGCTTGGTGGTCACCGATCTGCTGGTCGAGAACTTCAAAGATATTTTCGACTTCCAATACACGGCGCGTCTGGAAGAAGAACTCGACGAGATTGAAGAAGGCAAGCAGACGGGCAACGACGCGCTCACAGAGTTCTACAAGAAATTTGCCAAGGATCTCCGATACGCCGAGAAGCACATGGAAAACATCAAGCGTATGGAGAAACCCACCGACGAAAAGTGTGAACTCTGCGGTGCGCCGCTGGTCATCAAGTGGGGCAAACACGGTTCCTTCTACGCCTGCAGCACCTACGACAAGGAAAATCCTGAGACCTGCAAGTTCACCAAAGAGAACCCGATCAATCTGCCTGACCTCGACTCGGCCGACCTGCAGGAGACCGCGCAGGAGGAATACTGCGAAAACTGTGGCCGTGTCATGGTCCTGAAGCGCGGACGTTTCGGGCAGTTCATGGCTTGCACTGGTTATCCCGATTGCAAGACGACACGGCGGCTCGACCAGGGCAAGAGAGTGCCCGACATTCCGCTGGATGAAACTTGCCCGCTGTGCAAACGCAATCTGATCCTGCGGCATGGCCGTTACGGTGAGTTCACTTCCTGCAGCGGATATCCTGAATGCAAATATGTGAAGCAGAACTTCATTGGTGTGAAGTGCCCCTTATGCAAAGAAGGCGAACTCGTCGAAAAGCGCGCGCGCAAGGGCAACACGTTTTATGGATGCGGAAACTATCCGAAGTGCAAGTTCACTTCGGCGGCCAAGCCCATCGCTGAGAAGTGTCCGGATTGCGGGCACGAGTACCTGGTGGAACGACTGCGCAAAGACGGAGCGGTAATCGCGTGTCCGAATAAAGAATGTGATTATGAGCGTCCCGTCGAAGGCGGAACTGCAGGTACGGCGACAGCCTGACAAGAAACCAGCTTTCAGAACGAAAAATTCGGCGCCCAACTTAACGAGGCGAAAAATATGGCAAAGAAAGCGACCGCGCACGATGCAGATCTGATTCTGAAACTCTACGACCTCCGCCGCGAAGCGGAGATGCGCAAGGCACGAAGCTGGTTCGGGATGGAGTTCTGGCCGCCGAACGCCAATGATTTCATGAAGGTTGTGACCACGTTTCCCAGCCAGGAGAACACCTGGTTTCGCCAGGTGGGAGGGTTTTGGGATATGGCTGCGTCCCTCGTGCTGCACGGTGCGCTCAACGAAGAACTCTTTCTGGAGCCTGGCTGCAGCGGCGAAATGTTTTTTATTTTCGGGAAGATCTATCCGTATCTGAAGGAATTTCGCGAGAAAACCAACAACCCCGAGGCCTCTCTCAAGATCGAGAAAGTGGCCACCGGATCGAAGACCGGCCGCAAACGGTTAGACCGTATGATCGCGATGTTTGATCAGCGCCGCAAAGCGCAGGCCACGCCAGCGAAGCAGGGCTGAATCCTGACGAGCGTTCTTCCTCGTTTCGCATATTTTCGTCGCCGCCCATCTGCTATCCTGAATGCGTTGTGCGGATGCTCTGGTGGTTTCTCATACTAGGACTGAGTGCTGCGGTGGTCGTGTCGGTTGCGCTTTCGCTCTACATGCGGGTCCGACGGCAAATGAAACTCTCGGCGGCCCACCGGGCGGAGCACGACGGCCTCGACCACTCGTTGCCGCCTGAGGCCTGATCCGCCGTGTACCTCCGCCACCAGGAAAGGAACGCCATGTCAAAAGTAGCGCCCCATGTTTTCGGTCAGCAGACCCCGGCTATTGCCCGACCGATGGATCGGGGAATGGAGTGGGTGAAGCAGGCGGCCAGTGTGATCGCCGGCAGCCTTTTTGTCGCTTTGTGCGCACGCGTGACCGTGCCGCTACCCTTCACCCCGGTTCCGCTGACGCTGCAAAACTTTGGAGTTCTGGCCGTGGGCTTGCTTCTCGGTTCGCGGCGCGGTTTCGCCGCGCTCTCTCTCTACCTCGTCGAGGGCGCGTTCGGACTGCCCGTATTCAGCCCGGCAATTCTAGGCACCGGGGTTGCCCACCTGCTCGGCCCGACCGGCGGATTCCTCATGGTTTATCCGCTCGTGGCATTTGTCGCGGGCTGGATTTACGAGCGGAGGTCGGAACAACCTTCGCGCCGTTTCGCCTGGGCCGCGCTGTCATCGGTGGCTGCGGAACTGGTGCTCTTCGCGGGCGGACTCTTTTGGCTCGCCGTGCTCACGCACTCGGTTTCTCTGGCGATCCGGTATGGCCTTTACTGGTTCGTTTTTGCCGAAGTCATCAAGGTGCTGATGGCCGCGGCAGTTGCCGCGCGCTGGCGCCAAGAGATTTCCTCATGGCTTTGAAGGAACGTCGCTCGAGTGAACGAGACTTTTTTGGGTGGAGTATAGCCCCTCGGTTGTGATCACTGGAACCTGGCAGTGAAGCTTATAGAACAGGATTAAAGGATCTTATGAGTACAGTATCTTCTCCCGTGCGCGAGATCTCGGTTGCGCACAGTCCCGACTCCGACGACGCTTTCATGTTTTACGGCTTGGCCACGAACAAAGTTCGCGTGCCGGGTCTGAAATTCAGCCATACCCTTTGCGACATCGAGACGCTGAATCGTCAGGCGCAAGAAGGCGTCTACGACGTAACCGCGATTTCGTTCCACGCCTTCCCCTACATTCAGGAAAAATACTCGCTGATGTCATGTGGCGGCAGCGTGGGCGACGGTTATGGTCCCATGGTCGTTTCCACCCGGCCCTTTACCCAGGACGAAATCAAGCAGAGGAAAATCGCGGTGCCGGGCAAGCTCACCACGGCTTATCTGGCGCTCCAACTGTTCGCTCCCGGCATTCAAGTGGAAGTCGTTCCCTTCGATCAAATCATCACGCAGGTCCTCGAGGGCAAACACGAAGCCGGCCTCATCATCCACGAAGGCCAGCTCACCTACGACAAATCCGGATTGCACCGCGTTGTGGATCTTGGCCGGTGGTGGCAGAAAGTCACCGGACTGCCGCTTCCGCTAGGAGGAAACGCCATCCGGCGCTCACTCGGCCGAGAAACGATCGCGAGCGTCACCCAGGCGCTGCGCGAGAGCATTCAGTACGCCATCGATCATCGCGAAGAAGCGCTCAGCTACGCTATGCAATTTGCCCGCGATCTTGATGCACAGCTCGCCGACAAATTTGTCGGCATGTACGTCAACGAGCGTACCCTCGACTACGGCGACGACGGCCGCGAAGCCGTGCGCCGCCTGCTCGATATGGGACATAAGGCAGGGATTATTCCGCAGACGCCGCGGGTGGAGTGGGTGTAGGAGCCTTAGCGCGTTCTTTGCGGGAAGATGGGCAACGCGTCATCCGGGTGATGCTCATGCCATTCCGGATCCGGTAATATACGTGGTTTCCACAAATTTGAGACCGTCTCACTCGCTTGGCATAAGGTCCGGAGTTGCGTTCCAAGTAAATACTCGTCCGGTTGTGAGATACCTCTCCTGGTCGCCGGGTGCCAATCGAAACGCGAAGATCGACCTGGCAACGTAGGGATCCAGTCCAATACGTTTCACATCGCAGCAAATTATGGCGCCGTTCAGCTTTATTGCCCTGCGATCGGAGAAGTGTAGAAGATCCGAGGCGGCTGCTCGGCTCGCTCCAGCAGCGATATCGACCTTGTATTGATAAAGGGGCCAGGATGGAATAGCTCGTAACGATGTTGATGGGGTTCGCTCTCGCGGTACTCATGACGGTTGCCTTATTTTCAATAGAAAGCCAGCCAGGATTCTTGGACTCTGCGATCGCGTACTTGTTTTCGAATGGAGTCTTCTTGCAGCCGCTCGCCGACGCGATGAGCAAGACTGCGATGCAAGTAGATACCACAGCGTGTAAACAGCGAAGTTAATCATAGTTGCTAAGCTCGATAAGCAGAAGCTACAGCTACCGCACCCTCTCCGCAAACGAAAACACCGGATCAATATCCACCGGAACATCCGAGGCTGCTTGCAGCGACGCCTTCAATTCTTCCGGCATCGTGCCGTATTTCTTGAACCAGTTTTCCGCTCGCGAGCGGTCTCCTGTCGCCTCGATCTCCAGCAGTTCCTTGGCTAGATCGGCCATTGCGCCCGGCATCTTCTCGTAGTCAATAACGTACTTGGCGTTGGCGTTGCGACTGACTGCGCCGCGCTCCGAGAGGTAGTTGAATTCCATCATCTCCGCTTGACCGTGCGCCTCCGCCGTTCCGAAGCGTACGGTGCGAAAGATTCCCCCGACATACGACGCGTAATACTCTTGCAGCTTTTCTTTCGGAAGTGCTCCATGATCCACCAGCCACTTCAGAGCGAACATTCCGGTCACGTCGGCCTTCGCTTCTTCCAGGCCGCCGTAGCCCGGTCCGATCGCCTCCCGGATGTCGACTTTGCCCGCCAGCTTACCCGATGACGTGCGCGCGAACGCCGGACCGAGGCCGTGACAGATCTCGTGCATGATCGTGAACTGCAGATAACCTTCGCCGGACACTCTGGCGGCCTGGTCCGGGTCCATCAGTTTGCGTGCGACCGGCAATACGACATAGTTCACGCGCGCGTCCATGAAATTCTTGAAGAAAATCTTCTTGCTGCCCTTCTGTTCATGCACCCGCGGATCGTTCGGCAGATTGTCGGCCACCGCCTGGTATCCGTGTGTCAGATCTCCCGCGCGAAACGGAGCGTCCATCACTTCCATCGGCGTCTCCAGGCCATGTTTCGACGGCCGATCTTCCACTGCGAGGGGCAGCGCGTCCTGAATTTCCGGCACATATTTCTGGAACAACTCCAACTTCTTGCTCTCGCGCTGGTTACGAACCAGCACCGCCGCGCCGTACGAACCCTTCACGCCCAGCAGTCCGTCCAGATACGTTTCATAGGGAGCAAAAATGATGTCGAATTTCGGATTCTTCAAGTCGAGCCACGCCAGGTCACTCGGAAAGTAATCGTCGCTGAGCAGCGCATCGGCGCGCAACCGAAGAAACTTCGCGAACGCCGCGTCATCACTGAGCGTAGCCGCGGCTCGCAGAGCCTTTGCGGCTGGCTCCAGAAATGCGCGAAATGCGATGTGGTAGGGAACGGTCTCCAGCTTTGCCTGATGCCACCGCATAATCGTGAATTGATCGTAGATCGCCGCTTTCTGATCGGGATGCTGATTGACGTATTGCTCCACCTGGTCGCGGGTCAGGTTTGCAGGATAGAACCCTCGCCCGGGCGGCGCGGCTTCCTTCCCCACAAACGGTTTATTTTCGTCAATCAGATCGAAGCGCGAAGCATTAATCCACAAGTAGCGTCGCAGTTGCACGTCGCGCCGGTTCTGGCTGGCGGCGAGCGATTGATACAGGGTCAAGCCGTCGGGATCGCTCTGCCGCCAGTAGATACTCTCCAGGTAGACGCAGGCCCCCACCAGTTTGCGGACAAGTTGTTGCTCGCGAACGCTCAGACCCGCCGTTCGAAAGGGCATCTGGACGTGCCGGAACTTAGCCAGGCGTTGCCCCAAGTCAGCTGCGACTTCCAAATCTGACGGTGCGCCGCCCTTGGCTGCCGAACCCGTCATTACCCGGACCCGGGCACTCTTCTGTTGCGTCGCGCCGAAAGTTGATATCAGGAGGGTGAAAACTAAAACAACTTTACAATTCATCGATAAATAGTTCTTAATACCCCAGCTCTTAAACCGATCATTTTCCATACGAACACAAGTCTATCAAAGCGGCGAATCCGGGCCGGAGCCGTTATCATGAATGCATGCGTGGGGAGAATGGCGCCCAGACTCTGCTCATCGATGCCGATGACACGCTCTGGGAAAACAACATCTATTTTGAACGGGCGATCGCCAAGTTCATTTCGTTCCTCGACCATCGCGATCATTCACCCGACGCGGTTCGGTTGGTGCTGAACGACGTCGAGAAGGATTCTATTGTCAAGCACGGCTACGGCTTGCACAGCTTCGCGCATTCTCTGGTTGAAACCTTCGAGAAACTTTCCGTCGGCCCGGTCACGCCCGAGTTGCACGAACGCATTCGCAGTTTTGCCCGCCAGATCGCCGATCATCCCATCGAAGTGCTGCCCGGCGTACCCGAGACCTTGCAGTATCTCGGCGAGCGCCACCACCTGATCCTGATGACCAAGGGACACCCCGCCGAGCAATCGGGAAAAGTCGAGCGCTCGGGATTGAAAGAATACTTTTCCGCTTTCGAGATCGTCGCCGAGAAGGACGAATCCACCTACCGAACCGTCGTCGCCAAGTACGCCCTCCCGGCGGATACCACCTGGATGGTTGGCAACAGCCCCAAGTCCGATATCAACCCGGCCCTCGCCGCCGGGCTGCACGCGGTCTTCATACCCCACGACAACACCTGGATACTGGAGCACGAAGACTTGGCAACGGCTCCGCCCACCCAGCGATTGCTGGTGGTGGCGCGGTTCGCCGATCTGAAGACGCACTTCTAGTTTCCGGCCTCGGGCCGCCACTCGTTACTGAATGGTAAAAGTCATGGCATTCGAGTTCGCGCCGCCCGAGTGCACGTAGACCTGCACCGAGCCCGGATTCATAACGTCCTCTTCCGTGACATCCGCCGTCACTTGAGAAGCGGAAACGTAGGTCGTCGTCCGATTCGCTGTTCCCCAATACACCAAAGAGTCCGTGCCAAAGCCCGAACCATTGACCTTCAGAACAAACGCCCCACTGTTTGCCGTGGCGCTGCTCGGCATAAGTTGCGTGATCGTGGGCGCTCCGTTCCCGTTCATGTAGTTTTGGGAACTGTACCCGCATCCGGCACCCATCAACATAATCCCCAACAAAAGTCCCAAACCGATCCGCGACATAGTCACCTCCGAACACCATGCGTATGGGGGCAGCGTAGCAATGACGAGGAACGGTGTTGTCACAGGTTCGTCATTTTTGTGTATACAAAAAAAACAGACAGAACAGTTCCGAGTTGCAGTTCAGGGTTCTGCCGACGGGTCTTAGTGGGAACTGGGAACCGAGGATTGCCGTAGACACAGGCCGGGAGCCCGGAATTTCTTCCGGTCCCGGCCCCGACTGCTGGTGGTAGATCGCTTCGGCGACCAGGGAACACTTCTAGCAGGCTGCGGAAAAGTCTGGTACAGGACGCGTTTTCTTGTGATTATTTGATCGTCCTATGCGCATCCTTCTAATTGGCGGGAATGGCTTCGTCGGGCGGTTCGCCGTGAGCGCGCTCACGCAGCAAGGACACGCAGTGGCGGTATTTCACCGCGGCACGACGGCTGCACTCGCCGGCGTCGAGCAGATTCGTGGCAACCGCAACCAACTCGGCAGCAGCATTCAGGAACTGAAGCGCTTTGTTCCGGATGTGGTGATTGACCTTGTCATCAGTTCGGGTGCGCAGGCAGAAGAGCTGATGAACATCTTTCGTGGCGCGACCCAACGGGTGGTCATGCTAAGCAGCATCGACGTGTACCGTGCGGTAGGCATTTTGCACGGTACAGAAAGCGGACCGGTGCAGGAAGTGCCCCTTACGGAAGAGTCGGAGCTGCGACGCTGTTTGCACCCCTACCCACCCGAGGGCTTGCAGCACCTGCGCAAGATCTTCGCTTGGGTGACGGACGATTATGACAAGATTCCGGCCGAGCACGTAGTCATGAATGATCGTGAACTTCCTGGCACGGTACTCCGGCTGCCTATGGTGTATGGACCCGGCGATCCACTGCGTCGTTTTTATCCCGTGGTGAAGCGCATCGCCGACGGGCGGCGCCACATCATCTTTCCCGAGACGCTGGCCGCCTGGCGCTCGCCGCGGGGCTACGTGGAGAACGTCGCCGCAGCCATTGCGCTGGCTGCCACTGATGATCGCGCAGCGCGGCGTATCTACAACGTGTGCGAGGAGCCATCGTTCAGTGAACTCGAATGGGCGCGAACGATCGCCGCCGCGATGCGGTGGGATGGGGATTTCGTCGTCCTGCCCACTGAGAGCACGCCGCGGCACTTGCTACAGCCCGGCAACGCCGCGCAGCATTGGACGGCAAGTTCGACGCGTATCCGCCAGGAACTAGGGTACGAGGAATCGGTGACGATTGAGGAGGCAATTCGGCGAACGATACGCTGGGAGCGAGAAAATCCGCCGGCCGCCGCGCTCCCGGCACAGTTCGATTATGCGGCAGAGGATGCGGCGGTACTAGGCCACCACAGATGAGCTTGATAACGAGTCTTCTTCGCACTAGCAAGTCGAAATCGAAGTTTTTCCGCAGCCTGCTAGAGCTGGTTTTATAGATCTGTCTTGGTCAGTAACGGTTACTGAACCGTCACACTAACGGCATCGGAAGGGATACCGTTCGCCACAACTTCCAGCGTACTCGCGCCCGTTTCCATCGACGCCGGAACGTCGAAGTTTGTCGAAACCGTCTCCGTGCCGGTCGCCACGCCCATCGTGCTATGGTCATGGGTTCTGGCATAAAACACATGTTTTGTGCTGTTGTTTATAATGCGCACCAGAGGATAGTTCGTCGCTGTTTGCAACTCGTCTCCGAAGGCAGCCGCCTGCGACAACCCATTAAACTGTGTGCCAGAAATTGGGAAAGTCGAACCGCGAGCCACTGTAGACGGATAAGTTGAAATCGTCGGCGCCCACGAAGTCTGGTAGGTTCCTGGAGATGTGTAAGTTTGCGTTGTACCGCCGCCGACGAGAACTTCGCCGTTGGGCAATACCATTAGACTTCCCGGTATAAGTGGTCCGGGAGTAAGGGTTATCCCATTGAACGTGTAAGAGGTGCCCGAGTCTCCTTCCACCAATACGTCGCCATTGGTTAGCAGGACCGCAAAAGAATCCCCGGCATTGTCGTCATTTGGAAAAACCGGACCGACTGTCCATTTGCCCGTAAGGCTGTCGTAAATGGCCGTATTCCCGGGGCCGTGGTTCTTCGTATACGACCCGGTAACGAACACCGTGCCGTCAGGACGCAGGATTTGAGGCCCAATCTCCCCAGGCGGGTAGTAGCAAAGTGTTCCGCCGGGACCATAATGAATGCAACCGTCGGGTGAGGGTGAATGCAAATCGACGATCGTGCTGCCGGCAGTCACCCACTCTTTCGCTGAGGGCGTATAGATCTCGGAGTTCGGAGCATCTTTCACATCCGCCGTCAGAATCGAGCCGTCCGCCAACAGAGTCCAGCCCTCCTCGGCGTCGAAGTCCTTCTTACCCTTTGAACTCACAAAAATCCACTTCATGGTCTTTGGATTGAGTTCCCTCATTTCCTTGGTGAGCTTGTTTCCTATCAAGTAGTTGCCGTTCGGCAACACAACCGACGGCGAATCCCCGATATAGATCCAGCCTTTCGGTGGCGTCACCGAGGTCCACGTATTGGCGACGGGGTCATAGATCGCGCCCAGGTTGGTGAGGGTAAAGGTGCCGAAGTTGTATTCTCCGCCCTCAAGGATCAGGCGTCCGTCGGCCAACACCGCAGAAGCATTGGCGTAGGGCGCGTACCCGGAGGGAAGGCTGGCGAGTTGCGTCCAGGTTCCAGCGACGTAGCTCCCGGTGTTGTCGGGCGTTAGCTTCCACCAATCGGAATAGTGGCTCCCTTGCACCATCACAGTGCCGTCGGTCAACTGGTAAGAGATAATGATGCCGTCCGGCGGTTGATTCTTGAGCGTTGTGAGCGTCTGGGCCAGCGCGGCGCCGGACACTGCAAGCAAAACCATCACCATCGAGGCAACGAGCTTCTTGGGCAAGAGACACAACCTTTCTTGATAGCTGCCAAATGCAGCGAGCGCAGAACTATTCCACAGATTTGCGCTACAGACCGTTTGCCACCCTCCTTGGAGTGGGACGAAGAGCGCGGGGCATTTATAGTAGCAAAAATGGCGAGACTGGGCGTAAGAATCAGAAAGCGCGTTTGCGGTGGCTTCTCAGCTCCTGTGCAGGAGTGGTCCCGAACCCCGGCGATGCCCCAAATAGACACAGGCCGGGAGCCCGGAATTTCTTCCGGTCCCGGCCTGCGCTTCTATCAACTTATTGGTAACCGACTTAGTTGGCCGGCGTGGGGTTGGCGTTGGCGGCAGTTGCCGTCGACGCTGGCGCTGCCGCCGTGGTAGCCGCAGGCGCGTTGGCGTTGCTGTACCGTGCAAGTCGCGGGTAGAACGGCGTCACCTCAAACGGCATCTTGTCGCGCGCTGAAGTGATTGCCACCGGCTGTGCCTTCACGATCTCAACTTTGTCGTCCCACGGGTTCAGCTTGACGCGTCCGCCCAAAGGCAACGCGGCGATCTGATCTAATTTGTTCCAGTCGAGCGCCGGAGCCGAGGTGGCGAGCGCCGCCATCCGCGTCACCGTCCCATTGTCAGTGATGCTGTTGCCGAGGTGCGCTTGCAGCAGAGCGCTCAATTGTGGAGCGCGCTGTTGCAGAGCCTTGATAAAGAGTCCGGCCGTATCCAGTTTTTGCGCGTACGGCGAAGCCTTTAGCATCTCGATAGCTTTCTTGTCGGCGGCCGTTTCTTCTTCGGGAATGTGTTTGAACCCCAAGTTCTGGTATGTCGACTCGTCGGAGAAGAGCATGCGGTCGTTAAATGCGTACTGGCTGCCCAGGTTATGTCCCAGAACGATGTGCGCCAACTCGTGCGAGAGCACCATGGCCAGACTGCCCTCATCTGGAAGCACGTCGATCAGCCCGCGGCTCACGACAATCGTGTTACCGACGCTGAATGTCTCCAGCGGGGAAGTCGTCAGCACTCGCGTCCGGACCGGCCGCGGCAGCTCGATGTTATTGGTGATTTCCAGATTATTCACCACGGTTTGAAGGATCTTATCCACGTCGCCTTCCGGCGCCAGCAGTCCTGCGCGTTCCAGCCGTTCAATCACGTTGTCTTCGGCCTGCTGTTGCCATTCCCGCTCGGCGGCCAGCGGGGTAGCATCTTGCGCGGTCGGCGTATCGTCCTTCACGCTATCCACCCGGATGTTGGTAAGTTCGTCGTTTGCTGTCCCCGTCTTCAGGTTATATCCCCACATGCGAGTCTGCGCTTTGAACGCGATCGTGTTATGAGCCCCCGCCGTGAAGTCGCCTTCTTCGCTATAGATGTAGGATGGCACCCAATAACCCGGGATCAAATTCAACCGCCAGCTATCCATGTGGAAGTAATAACTGTTACGCGAAGGATGCGCATAGGCGCCGTTCAGCCGCACGATGCTGAAGTCCTGATCCTCAACCCAGATACGTCCGAGAAAGCGTCCGCGTCCCGCGTCTTTTTTCGGCGTCAGATCAAACACCAGGCAGCGCACGTCGCCCAGGAACTCGCGCCGCGCGTAATGAAAATCGTAGTGCTGCCGGTCAAAGTCGTTGCGATCGACGAAAATCATCCACGAAAAACCCAGCGGCTGGTACTGGAACTTGAACTTCTTCGTGAGACCGCCGAGAAGGCGCTTCTCCATGCTTTCGTCTTTGCCTTTGTCTTTATCCTGAAGGAAGTCGCTGCGGTCGATCGATTCGCTCAAATCCATCCGTCCCAGAAAGTAATGATCGTCCTGCGGAATCGGCCCCAGCTGCTTGTCCTGCGTCAGGTTCTGCAGATAGGTCTCGACAATTGGTGTGCGCGGCGACAGGAACTTGATCAGGTCTTTCTCGCGCATGATCACACGGTCGACCACTTGATCCATGGTGGTCGGCGGCGCCAGATTGACCGGCGCCCGAGCTGGTTGAGTCTGACTTGACGGAGCTGAGCTCGGCTGAACAGTCGTCGGATCGGCCTGCGTCGCCGACGCCGGCTGTGGGTTCTGCGGCGCGGACGCCGGTTGCTGGGCTGCTGCCGTCATCGTTAGCGCTAGCAGAGCCAAAATTATAAAGTTCCTAGTGGGCATAACGTTCCGCATAACTCTCCGCATGACTCTCATCTCCAAAGTTTCAATACGCCAGTTGAAATACCACGTGCACAATTGCTGTCGAATCCGTTGCCTGCCCGTTTTTCATGGCCGGCTTGAAACGCATTTTGTTGGCGGCAGCAATGGCGGCCTCGTCAAGCCCATGGCCCAGACCCCGGACCACGCGGTTCACATGTAACTGCCCATTCGCCGCAAATTCCACTTCCAGCAAGACTTCGCCTTCCAGTTTCAGACTTCGTGCTTCATCCGTGTAAACCGGGTTCGGTTTGTACGTGATCTCGACCGATGTCGCCTGTGGGCCGCTATCCACGCGCTGGATATGGGGCGCGTTTTGCGCGATCTCCTGCGAGCCAAAGCCTGAGGTCTGCACGCCACGGCCACTTCTGCGCCCGTCACCTTGGCCTCCAGTTGCAACCCCATTACCAAAATCGGCGCTGGCCACGGTTCCCTTAATGCCTTTGGCGCCGCCGGAGCCGTTCCCTTGTCCTTGTCCCACCGGCATGTCGAAGCCGCCGGTAGCCGTTGCGATCAGCTTGCCATTGGGCTTGCTGTTGGCGCTCGGTTTCAGCCCATTCGGATCGCCGAACCCGCCCGTTTGCACCTTCTCAATTGGAGCATTCACCGTTGGCACCGCCGAACTCCCCCCGAAGTCCCCGGTATGAATCAGGACTGGACGCGCTCCGCTCGTTTGCTTCAATACCGCCGGAGCAAAGTTATTCATCGCTACCTTAGGCGGCTCAATCTCCTGGGGCTGCGGCTTGGGCGCGCGGACCTCTTTCGGCACGATCAATTTCGGCGCCTGGAACACCGGCTCCGGCGGCGGCAGCAGCTTCGCATGCACTGGCAGCGGCTTCGGCTCGGGCAGCGGCTCCGGCCTCAACTCCGGACGCGGTACAACCTCCGTGACGTGATAATTCACGATCGGAATGATAGTGTCGGTCGCCATGATCCCGATGACGATAAGAAGCAGAATCATGGCGACGAGTATTCCGTAGCTCGCTGCGAAGGTCCGCCAGTTCCGCTTCGGTTCGGGCAATAGGCCGAGTTTAAAACCGCGATCGTACGTACGCATCCAATGACTCCAAAAAGGGGGCCCGAAGCTGGGGAGAGCGCTCGGGGTTGGAGTCTTCACCTTATGAGAGATTGGGCAGGGGGTAAACGTGTCGCTTGCGCGTGTCCTTTGGTAACACCCCGGCGGATTCGGCCGAATAATCTGACCGATTACTTTGGGTCCCTTACTTCGGTGTCGCCGCCCGGCGCCGCGCAAAGAAGTAGAACACCGGAACCCCTGCCAGAATCGCCAGGCATCCGCCGGCCGAGCTTTTCAGATTGGCGGTGAACGTGTAGTAGAGAAGAGCGGTTGAAGCTAGCACAAACAACGCTGGAACCACCGGATATCCCCACACGCGATACGGTCGGTCCGCGTTAGGCTCCCGGCGGCGGAAAACGAACACCGTGCTGGCGGCGATCATGTAGAACATCCACTCCGCGAAAATCGTCAGAGAAAAGAATTGCCGGAAGCTGCCGCCCAGCATTAGCAGGATGATGGCCAGCCCGCATTGCACAATAATCGCCACCGAAGGCGTGTGGAAACGGGGATGAACCTCCGCCATCGTCTTGAAAAAATATCCATCGCGTGCCATCGCAAAGGGCACGCGCGCTCCGCTCATGATGGTGCCGTTCAACGTTACCAGCATCGAAACCGCCATGCCCGCCGACACCAGGCTAGCACCCGCGCGCCCGAGCACCAGCGCCACCGCGTCCGACGCAGGGCGCTGAGAGCCTGCGATCGCCGTCGCCGGCAGCACATACTGCACCGCCGCGTTCACCAGAATGTAGAGCGCGCCCACCGTCGCCACGCCCCAAATCAGGGACAGCGGAATGTTGCGCTGCGGATTCCGTATCTCGCCCGCAACCATGTTCAGATCGTTCCAGCCGTCGTAAGCCCACAGGGCCGCCACCAACGCCGCGAAAAATCCAGTCACGCCACCTTTCGCCCCGGTAAACTCAGTCGCGAAATTCGCCCAAGTGCCGCCACCATAGGAGAATCCCACCACCACAACTCCGAGGATAATCGCGACTTTGAGCAGCGTGAACACAAACTGAAAATCGCCCGCCCGGCGTATGCCAATGTAGTTGAGCCATGAAATCAGCAGGGCGGCTGCGATGGCCACCAGTTGCCCGTAGCGGATAGTGAAGGGACGGGAAATGCACGCAAGAGAGAAAAAAGAGAAGACCGGAAAGGTTTCCAGGATCCGCACCAGGCCAGTCGTGACAGTCGCAATCGAACCTGGCTTGGCGATCAGAAACCAGGTCCATGAATAGAGAAATCCCGCCAGCGGCCCATAGGCGTCGCGAACGTAGACATACTCGCCGCCGGCCTGCGGCTTCATTGCTCCCAATTCGGCATAAGTGAGCGCGCCAAAAAAGGAAAGCAGCCCCCCGACCATCCAGGCGAGATAGACAAGTCGAGCCGACCCCACCGCTTGCATCATCTCGGATGGAACCAGAAAAATTCCACTTCCGATGATGGTCCCAACCACGACCGCGCCCGCATGCGACAACCCAAGGTCGCGTGCCAGTTCGGGACGGGAATGATTGTCCTTTGCGAGCATGTCCATAATTTCGACGGTCTGATCGGAAGAAGGATTCTAACCGCAACTTCTCCGCGTCCTCTGCAGTCTCCGCGGTTCAAGACTTTGGTTGAACCCTCCACGTAGCGCTAGCCCCATAGCCCACCGCGAACGTTACAGCGGTACCAATCGGGACCCACCAGGTGAAAGCCACATGCGACCAGATCCACAAATACAGTTCCATCGTCAATCCGCAAATCATGCCAACCATTGCCCCACGCTGATGCGCGCGCTTGGTCCAGACTCCGAGCAGAAACACGCCGAGCAAAGCTCCATAGGCAACGGACGCGATTTGCAAGCCTACTTCCACTACCCGTCCCACTCGATGCAGCGCCAGCACGGCGAGCGCGAACAGTACGAGCGCCCATCCGACGGTCGCTAGCCGCGCCAGGCGCAACCGTCCCACTTCGCTCAACTCCGGATGTGAGCTCGATCCAGAGCCCGAACGAAGGCGAAGATAGAAATCCATAATCGAACTCGATGACAGCGAGTTCAGCGCCGCGCTCAGGTTCGACATCGCCGCGGCCAGAATCGCCGCAATCAATAGCCCGGCAATCCCGTGCGACATATGGCTCACGATGAACGTCGGATAGATCCTGTCCGCCCGCCCAAACAGGGACGACGGAACCCGATAGTAGGCAAACAGCATCACGCCTACAAGCAGAAACAACCCGAACTGAAAAAAGACCGCCAATCCACTCGACACCAACGCCAGCGCTGACTGCCGTTGATTCCGCGCCGCCAGCAATCGCTGCACGATGAGTTGGTCGGTGCCATGGCTGGCCGTGGTGAAGATGGCACCGCCGATGATTCCCGCCCACAGCGTATAAGGTTTTGCAAGATTAAGATGCGACCAGTGTGACGAGGCTGCTGGATTGAGAATAGAAACATCGAACACCTGAAACTTGTGCAACCCGCTCGCAACCGCCTCGACCGATCCCCATCCTCCCGGCACGAGATGGAGAATGGTCACGAGGCCGACCAGCGTCCCGCCCACGTAAATGAAGGTCTGCACGACGTCCGTCCAGATCACCGCCGCTAGTCCGCCCTCCAACGTATAGATCAAAGTCAGCAGCGTGATGATCGCGATCGAAGCGACCTCGCCTGTACCGAGAGCAATCGACACCACAATCGATACGGCGTACACTCGTACTCCCTCGGCCGCCGCCCTCGTCACCAGAAACAGGCTCGCCGTCACCGTGCGCAGCTCCGGACCAAATCGCCGCTCAATCAGCTGGTAAGCGGTATACAGTTCACCGCGAAAATACTGCGGCAGCAGCACAAAACTGATGATGACGCGCCCGATCACATAGCCCATCACCACTTGCAGAAAAGTGAAATTCGAATCGTAGGCGAGGCCAGGAATACTAATGATGGTCAGCGTGCTGGTCTCCGCCGCCACAATCGACAGCGAAATCGCCCACCAGGGAATATTGCGGTCGGCGAGAAAGTAGTCCCGCATGGTCCGCTGCCGCTTGCGAAAGCGCAGCCCAAAGAGTGTTATCCCCGCCAGGTACAACGCAATAATCAGCAGGTCGATCCGATTCAATCCCAATTCGTTTCCTTCCAGCTTCGTGTGCGGCCGAGCCGCGCTCGGCTGGACAGCCGGGGCGGCGGTCCCTACGTGTCCAAAAAGGGTTCGCTGCATTGTACAAGCATGTTCGCGACCCGCGTGGCGCTGAGCTGATTGTGTTAGAACTAGCCCGATGGCCTACCATCTGGGAATCGACGGTGGCGGCACCAAAACTCGCTGCGTTCTCGGCGACGAAACGACTGTGCTCGCCACGGCAATGACCGGCGGCTGCAGCGTGATCCGCCATGGCGAGCAGCACGCAAGGGAAGCGCTGCATACTGCGATCCGCCAGGTCTGCGCCACCGCCGGGGTTTCTCCCGATCGGATCAGCGCCATCTGTATCGGCGTCACCGGCGCTGCCCGGCCCGAGATCGCTGCGAAGATTCGCGGCATTCTCACTGAACTGATTCCCAAAATAGCTCCGACAAGAATCGAGGTCGTCGGCGACAACGTAATTGCCCTCGAATCCGCTTTTGGCGAGGGTCCCGGAGTGATCGCGATTGCCGGTACCGGCTCCATTATTTACGGTCGCGATGCTGGCGGTTACACCGCACGCGCCGGGGGTTGGGGCTTCGCCATTTCCGACGAAGGCTCCGGCCACTGGATCGGCCGCCGCGCTATCTCCGCCATCTTGAGTGCTCAGGATCGAGGCCTCGAAACCGTGCTCACCGCCATGGTCTTCCAGACCTGGAAACTCAGTACCATCGACGAACTTGTGCAGCAAGCGAACTCGACCCCACCACCCGACTTCCCGCGCCTGTTTCCCATCGTCCTCCGCGCCGCCGACGAAGCTGATGCTATCGCCTGCGAACTCCTCTCGGGCGCTGGCGCCAAGTTGGCTGAGCTCACCGCCATCGTCATCCGTCGTCTCGCTCGTGCTTCCGTAGCCATGCTCCCGATCGCAATGACGGGCAGCGTCTTTCGTCAGTCGCTGGTTGTGCGCCAGGTTTTCTACAATACGCTTCAGACAGGCTTTCCCGGCATCGACGTAGGTCAAGATCTAGTCGATCCGGTCGAGGGCGCGTTGTCCAGAGCGCGCGCAACAAGAGGGTAGAGACGGGGCTTGCCCCGTCTGACGCAGGCAGACTCGCGATGGCCAAACACGAAATGTCGGAAGACGAAAGTTTCGAGAGCGAAATTGTGCCGTTCTCGGGGGAATCGCCAACTGCGGCGACGCCCGCACCCGTCGATCTCCTTCGCACCGCCGCCGATCCCGACCTCACCGAGGACTTGGCCCTGGCCCTCCTTAAGCGCGCCGACTCGCACCCCGAGGTTCTCGAGCAGCTCGCCAAGAACGTAAACGCATTGAAGAGCCGTAAGGTAAAGATCGCGCTGGCCGGCCATCCGCACACACCGCGTCATGTGTCCGTGCCCCTGGCGCGCCAGTTCTACACTTTCGATCTGATGAAGCTTGCGCTCTCGCTCGGCGTCCCCGCCGATGTGAAAGTTTCCGTCGACGGCGTCCTCATCTCGCGCCTCAAAACTGTCACCACCGGCGAACGTCTTACGCTGGCCCGCCGCGGTTCGGGCAGAGTAGCGGCGGCGCTTCTGCTGGAAGTGGAAGTCATCGGTGCCAAAATCAGCGACGCCAAAACCGTTGCCCGCGAAACCCGAGTCATGCAGACAGCGCTCGAAAATCCACGCCTCACCGAAGCCCTCCTCATCAACTCCGTGCTGCGTCCCGCCGCAAGCGCAGCTCTGGTGCATGCGGTCGCACGACACTCAAAGTGGTCGTGCCGCAGAGAAATTCGTGCCGCCCTGCTGCGAACCGAGCATCTTTCTCTGGCTCGGGCCCTGGAGTTCAGCCAGGAAATCCCCGCCCCGCTGCTGCACGAACTACTCGCCAGTTCGCGCCTACCCGACCAAGTCAAGGACCAACTCCTCCGCGAGAATCCCGCGAAATCGTAGGCTTTGTCTGGTGCGGGCAGCATCAGGCGGCAGCCTTTACGCGTATATCCGCCATCAGCTCCGCCGTAGTCCACACATCGATCCCATATCGTTGCCCACCGCGCACAATGGGACCGCCAATGTCATCCATCTCAAGCTGCCGCCCAGCCGCAAGGTCTTTCTGCATCGAGCTGCGCATACTCGGAGGCGCGCTGTCAAAACCCGCCCGGACCCGTGCGGCGTCGAGCTCCGCGCCGCTGGCGTTCGCCACGGCGCAGGTCTCGGCAATCGCGGAATGTAGTTTCGGTTTCCAAACAGCGCTCGCCAGAATCTCGCCAATACTCATTCCCGATGCCGACGTGACCAAGGCAAATGGTGCCAGAAAGCTAAGCTTCCCCCACAGCAAAGTCTGCTCATTCGGAACGAACTGGCAGGTGAATCCAAGACCGCGCAACTGCTCAATGACGGCTCCCAGGAGTGATTCTCCGCTGGAGGCGAGGTTGAAGAGAACGAAAGGCGATCGCTGGATGAATCGTCCCGGAGAAATCCTCTCCGCTTCCACCGCAATCGTTCCCGGGACCACGTGCTCCGGTCCAAATCGGGCTCGGAGCACCGCGACATGGTCCACGCCGTTCAGCAATGGAACCACGCACCGGAGCGATGCGTCCACGGCTTCGAGCGCAACTTGCAGTTGATAAGTCTTGGTTGCGATCCAAAGCACGTCAACCGCATCCGTGATTGAGGCAACGGCCTTGGCGGGCGCCGTAAGTGAGCCCGACGGACCCTCCAGCACCAAGTTCGCGGGATAGCTCGCTAACTTCTCCGGTCGAACCACAACGGTGACGTCTTCGCCGAGCGACGACAGCGCGATGCCGACCAGCCCTCCGATGGCTCCTGCTCCTAAGATTGCATGGTTCATGTGACTGGCTCCCGGGAAAACCATACGATACGGTAGTTTTCGATGCAGCAACTGCCAGCTCCGACCCGCCTTTACGCTGCGCCTAAGATTCTGTCACACTGACCACTGATTTTATGGGCAAGATTCACGTCCTTCCCGAGAGAGTAGCCAACCAGATCGCTGCCGGCGAGGTGGTCGAGCGTCCCGCGTCGGTGGTGAAGGAGTTGCTGGAGAACGCGCTGGACGCCGGTTCCACGCGCATCCGCATTCAGGTTGAGGCGGGCGGGAAGAAGCTGATCCAGATCACCGACAATGGGTGCGGCATGGTGCGTGACGACGCCATGCTCGCTTTCGAGCGCCACGCTACTTCCAAAATCAAGGACACAGACGACCTGCTGAGCATTTCGACCCTCGGATTTCGCGGCGAGGCGCTGCCCTCCATTGCTTCCGTTGCCCGACTGCATCTGGAAACCCGCGCCGCAGAAGAAGCCGCCGGAACGGTTCTTGAGATTAATGGTGGCAAGATCATTCGCGTGGAAGAGGCGGGGCTGCCGCTCGGCACTTCCGTCACGATCCGGAATCTCTTCTTTAATACACCGGCACGCAAGAAATTTCTAAGATCGGAATCGACCGAACTCTCTCACATTGCATCGCTCGTAACCCATTACGCGCTGGCGCATCCGGAGAAGCATTTCGAGCTGCATTCGGCGACCAACGCATTGCTGGTGGCGCCGCCCGTGGCCGGTCATCGCGAGCGCGTATACCAGGTGTTTGGACGCGAAACCCTCGACCAGTTGATTCCGCTAGCGGCGATGCAACCTTTGGAGCGCGTCGGCCTGCTCCAGCCTCCACCGTGGCGACGCAGCGCGGACGCCCGCGAGGTAACTGATGTGGAGGGTGACGCTTCGCAGACAGCAGGGTCCGCGCCACCAGATTTCGGCGAGGTGCGTCTGCACGGTTTTGTCTCGAAGCCGGAAATTCAGAAGCTCAATCGCAATTCGATTTTCGTTTTCGTGAACGGACGTCTCATCCGCGACCGTCTCATTCAGCACGCCATCACCGAGGCCTATCGCAACATCTTGCCGCCGACGGTGTTTCCGGTCGTTCTGCTTTTTATCGAGATGCCCACCGCCGAAGTGGATGTGAATGTGCGTCCGTCGAAGACCGAGGTGCGCTTCCGCCAGCAAACCGTAATCCACGATTTCGTGCGCGAGTCGGTGCGTTCGGCGCTGATGAAGGCACGGCCGGTGCCGCAGTTTTTGAGGGAAATTGGCGCGCAGCCCACCGCGAGTCTTGGTCTCACCAGCCCTCTGCTTAACCAGGGCGAAGGCGACGGTTCGCAGCGCGCACCGTGGCGCGACTTGTACGAACCGGCAGCAGCGGGAGGTTTCGCGTTGCAGGCTCCTTCAGTTCCCGCGGAGACGGTGCGCCTGGAGTTTGAAGGAGGAATCGCGGTCGAAGCCAACGCGGCGGTATCGCTCGAACGCCACCCGGAGGCAGCGATCCTCCATCCGGCGATCGACCATCAGCCAATTCCCGATCACGGGTGCGCGCCGCCAATCGCGCAAGAGCCGCAAGCCGCGCCGACTCTCGAGTCGTTGCGAACCCTGCGACCGTTAGGCCAGATTCGAAATTCGTTCATACTCGCGGTCAACGAAGACGGACTCTGGATCATCGATCAACATGTGGCCCACGAGCGCGTGCTGTTCGAGCGCGTCCTGCGGCAACGTTCGGCGCAGCAGGTGGAGAGCCAGCGTTTGCTCACGCCCCTGGTCATCGAACTGACTCCGGCGCAGCAAGCTATGTTCAGCGACATTGTCGACGAACTGGCGCGCAATGGCTTCGAGGCAGAACCCTTCGGCGCGAGAAGCGTGGCGGTAAACATGGCTCCAGCTGGCGTGGACGGCACTCAGATCGAGCATATGTTGAACGAAATCTTCGAGCAGCTCACGCGCGAAGACCAGGCCATCAATCTGGAAGCGGTGCGAACGCGCATCGCGGCCTCGATCGCGTGCCACGCCGCCATCAAGGTCAATATGCCGCTCGAGCAGAACAAAATGGAGTGGCTGCTAGCCGAACTGGCGAAGACCGAGCATCCGATGTCCTGCCCGCACGGTCGGCCGGTGGTCTTGCGCTATTCCATGCAGGAGATTCAGAAGGCCTTCAAGAGGATCTGAAGCCAGCATTTAGCACTTAGCCTCAACACCGGGCCGAGTGACGTCTGGTTCCCGTCGCCAGGGTGGCCTCGATGTAACCCAATGCCAACCGGCTGATTTTGCTACGTGCTCACTGCTAGTGCGAAATGCTGCGATCAACTGTGTTCTAATCAGAAGCAAATGACCGATCTGGAACTCTTGCAGGCTCGTATGCAAAAGTGGCGCCTTGACGGCCAGGCCGTGCGCACTCTCGATGACGCGCGTGCCTTCCTCGAGTCGGTTGGATTTTGCGTGATGTATCCGACGCGGCCCGCGATTCTGGTGCCGACTTTCATTGGGGCCTGGGTTGGAGCCCAGGACAGGCTGCCGGCGCGCCAGCACGCATATAACGATCCACGAGCGAAAGAGGCTACTGAATTGATGGTGCGCGCGTTGCGCAACCAGGCAGCCTATGAGGCCCCGCTGATTGATGAGAACAATGCATTCCTGCTGGCGGCCTCGGTTTTTCCGTATTTTTATTCACTAGTAGGCGAGCGCAACCCTAAGCTGCCGCCTGCATCGGGACCGCGGTCTCCTTATTCTCCTTTGGCCTGTGATGCTTTTGAAATCATCCGGCGAGGTGGGCCGATTTCGAAAACGAAACTCGGCGAGACGCTGGGCGGTGCGGTTTCGAGCGCCGGCCTCGATCGCGCGCTGAGCGAACTCTGGGCTAAACTCCGCATCACGCGTGTCGATTACACCGTGGAAGAAGGTTCGGTGTGGGATGAACTGTCGCGCTGGGCTCCGGACGTGGTGCGCGAAGGGGTTGGGATCTCGGTGCCCGAAGCACTCTCGGCGCTGGTCTCGAAATATCTCGACTGCGTAGTGGCGGTCGATGAGGGAGAGGTCGAGAACTTCCTTGCGAACTTCGTTCCGCGGACGCGGGTGAAAGAAGCCATCCATGCCTTGCTCTCGGCGCGTGAATTGAGTTTTGTGCACATAGGGAGCAAGTCGCTGCTGCAAGTAACTCCGCCAAAACAAGCCTACGTTCCCAAGCCGCGGCCCGAGCGCGTGAGCTGAGCGGTCTGCCAGAGCTGTCGTGAAGCTGTCATGCGCTCCGTGTACAATGCTCAGTTCGTCCAATCATTTTCGCCCAATGATCTTCGCCCAATGATCTTCGCCCAATGACCGATTCCTCCCAACGCCAACTCATCATCGCTATTGACGGTCCAGCCGGAGCGGGCAAGAGCACTATCGCGTCCCGCCTGGCGCGCAAGCTCGGCTACGTGAACCTGGAAAGCGGAGCCATGTACCGCGCGCTGGCTCTCAGGGCGATCGAGTGGGACGCGTCGTTCGACGACGAAGCCGGTTTGCTGAAGATGGCGCAGGATTCGCGCATTATTCTCGATCGCTCGATCGGCGGCAATCGCGTCCTGCTCAACGGAAAAGATGTTTCCGCGCGCATCCGGGAGCGCGATGTGACGGAAGCGGCTTCGCGTATCTCGGTGCATCCCAAGGTACGCGAGTGGATGGTCGAGCAGCAGCGTGAGATGGGCATTGGCCGCGGCGTGGTGATGGAGGGGCGCGACATTGGGACAAAAGTTTTTCCTGACGCCGATTTGAAAATCTTTCTTGACGCCGACCCTGTGATTCGCGAGCAGCGAAGACTGGATCAGCAACAGGTAAACGGTCCCTCGGCCGAGACGATGGCTGCGGAACTTCGTGAGCGTGACCTGCGGGACCGTACCCGCGCGGCTTCTCCGCTGGTGGCGGCCGATGATGCCATCGTGATCGACTCGACGAGCTTGAGCGAGGATGATGTCGTCAACCGAATCGAGAAACTGGTGGAGAAGCGACTGGCGGCGAAGCGCTAGCGAACATCCCAACCTTATTCCGGCCAATGCTTGCTCACCCTGCCGCTCGTCTCGCGTCGAATGCATGAGGATTCTCTTGACTCTTATCTGCAGGGCAGTGTGGATCGCCGCAATTGTGGCTTCCTCGGTGGTCGCAAACTCCCAAATTCAGACCTCATCACAAGCAACGTCGCCGGTCTGGCGCGTTGCTTCCGCCGCTCAGAGTGGGCGTTTCGAAGTCCGATTGCGCGCGCTGGATGCCGCCGTCCGCTCCGGAGAATTCAAAAAGATTGGGAGCTTGGTGGTTGCCCGCCACGGCAAGCTGGCTTATGAAAGCTACTTTGACGGCGATGCCACAACACTGCGGGACACCCGCTCGGCGACCAAAAGCATCACCGATGTACTGATCGGAAATGCAATCGACGAGCACAAACTCAGCGGAGTCGACGCGAAGGTTCTGGCTTTGCTGCCGGAGCGTGCTTCGAGGATTCAGAATCCCGATCCGCGAAAGTCGGCGATCACGGTGGAAGATTTTCTGACGATGAGTTCTCCGTTGGAGTGCGACGACTGGAACGATGCCTCGCGCGGCAACGAGGAGCGCATGTATCTGGTGGAAGATTGGGCGCAGTTCATTCTTGACTTGCCGGTTCGCGGACGCATGCACGTGGGCGAGCGGGTGGAAGCGCCTCCCTACGGGCTCTACTTCAGCTATTGCACCGGAGGAGTCTTTACCCTGAGCGAAGTGCTGGAGAAAGCAACCGGCACGCGCACCGATCGCTATGCGCACGAAAAGCTGTTTCAGCCGCTGGGCATCACGAATGTGGAGTGGGTCTATTCTCCGATGAACGTTCCGCAGACGGGCGGCGGGTTGCGGCTGAGCAGCCGCGACCTGTTCAAGATCGCACAACTTTATCTCGACGGCGGCCAGTGGCAGGGAAAGCGCATCGTGAGTGAAGCGTGGGTACGTAGCTCGACACAGCCCCATGCGCGCATCGATCAGGCGACCGAATACGGCTATCTATGGTGGCTGAAAACCTTCAAGTCGGGCGAAAAGAGTTATCCGGCGTTCTTTATGTCGGGCAACGGAGGAAATAAGGTGGTCGCGATTCCCGCTCTCGATATGGCCGTCGTCATCACCAGCACGAATTACGGCACGCGCGGAATGCACGAGCAGACGGAGAAGGTGCTGACGGATTATGTGTTGTCGGCGGTGGAATGAGGGGCATGGATCTAGAGCCGCGCCTTCCAGTATCCGGGCTTCCGCCTGCAATGGGCCACGGCTACGATGCTCAGCACGTCCGGGTCATCGAGATAAATGATGGAAAACGGAAAGCGGTGGAGCATGAACCGTTGTGTTCCGTGCAAACGTTTGCGCCAGCGCTTGGGCGCCAAGGAAATGGTTTCAAAGGCCTCGGAGAAGGCGGCAATGAATCCAGCGCTGGCATCGACACTGCGATCGAGGTACCAGTCGTCCCCGGCCTCAATTTCCAGCCGCACTTCCGGGTGGACGCGACCGGGCTTACCTTCCGCCATACTTTCCGGCGTTGAGGAGTCTAGCGGCGGACGGCGGCAGACCTCCTCGCCGGATATCATTTTGACCTTGCCCGATCGAATCTCATCGACGCGGCGCTTGATCTCTTCGCCCCAGGCCTCCTCGACTCCTTCTTCCGCGGGTCCTTCATGGAGCTCTCGATCGAGTGATCGATTAGCAAACCGCGCTCTTGGGTGGAAGCGCCAGCGCTTTTTCCAGTACTTCCGAAACTTGCGGCGTCATCTCTGCCATGACCACTTCATCGGTTCATTTTAGCTCAGGGTGCGGGCCGTTCTCAATTTGTTGCCGGCGGTAAGAGCCGTTTGCATGCCTCGGTGGAGAATGGTGCCACCCATCGCACAGAACGCGACGAGCGGGGCGCCCGGCGGTGGAGTAAGAGGCTCCTATTTATTTTGCTTCGGCTTGTCCACCCAGTTCGTCCAAGATGACGCGCTCCTCGGAGACGAAGTAGGCAACTTTGTTGTGGTCGATGAAGTTCTCTTCGTCCTGGGTGGAGGCTTTCCATTCGGGTGATTGACGAGCCGCCAGCAAAGCTTCCATGTCGTCGAACCAGAGTTCCGCCATGCCATCGAAATCTTGTTGGGATTTGTCTCCGCGGATGGTCAAGCGGTGACTCTGTACCAATCTCCGGAGCCGAGGAATTCGGGCGCCGATGGGGCCGTGGACATTTTCCCAGTAGTGAAAGAACTCATCGTCCGTCAGGCCCGCCTTTTTGGTGATGCAATAAACAAGCTTAACCATAAGTATTGTGCGATGCACTGAGCGACGAGTGCGCCGCTGTACTTACTTTTTCACCACTCCAATCCCCAACTCCCGCAATTGCGCGTCCGCTACCGGCGTGGGCGCTTCCATCATCAGGTCTTTGGCGGCGGCGGTTTTGGGGAAGGGAATTACTTCGCGCAGGCTGTCCGATCCGGCCAGAATCATCACGATGCGATCGAGGCCGAGGGCGATTCCGCCGTGGGGCGGCGTTCCGTATTCCAGGGCCTCGAGGAAGAAGCCGAAGCGCGCGCGCGCTTCTTCTTCCGTCAGGCCGAGCGCGTGGAAGATTCTGCTTTGCACGTCCTGGCGGTGAATACGGATCGAGCCCGATCCTAGCTCCGTCCCATTCAGCACCACGTCATAGGCGAGCGCGCGCACCATGGCCGGATCGGTTTCGAGCTTATCCATGTCTTCGTTGTGCGGCGAGGTGAAGGGATGGTGCGCCGCGTTCCAACGCTTTTCGCCTTCATCCCACTCGAACATGGGAAAGTTCGTCACCCACAGAAAACGGTAATCGCCTTTCCGGAAAAGCTCGTGGCTATCGGAATATTTCTGCGCCAGCGCTACGCGCAACAGTCCCGCCGAGGCATAGATGGCCATCTCGGCGGGCGTTACTTTACGCTTGCCGGCGGGATGCGCTTCGGCGGTTGCGCTCGACGCCGAGCCCACAACGAGCACGATGAGATCGTCCTGGTCACCGGCGGTTTTCTGGTGAATCTCGGCCGCCGCCTTGGGGAATTTGTTCTCGATGCGCTTGAAGTCTTCGAAGACGCGCGCTCCGCCCTTGGACACAAACAGGGGCTTGATGTCGTCGCGCTCCTTGCGCGAGAGTTCGCCTACGTGCGGGATGCGGATGGCAATTACGGGTAGATCTTTATTGATGGCCAGCGTTTCCAGATCAGCCGTTGTAAAACAATCGCGCACGTCGGTGAACGCGGGCAGGCGCATGTCGGGCTTGTCGATGCCGTACTGGCGCATGGCATCGTCGAAGTCCATGCGCGGGAAGGGCGACTTGATCTCGTGCCCGGCGGCTTTGAACGCCGCAGTGAGGAAACCTTCGACCACTTCCCACACCCGTTCCGGTTGCGGGTATGACATTTCGAGATCGATCTGGGTGAATTCGGGCTGGCGGTCAGCGCGCAGATCTTCGTCGCGGAAGCAGCGCACGATCTGGAAGTATTTGTCGAAGCCCGAGATCATTAATATCTGCTTGAACAGTTGCGGCGATTGCGGGAGCGCGTAGAACGAGCCGGGCTGCACGCGGCTGGGGACGAGATAATCGCGCGCACCCTCGGGCGTGGAGCGCGTCATGAATGGAGTTTCAATCTCAAAGAAGCCCTGCGAAGCCAGATTGTCGCGGATGGCGAGCGCCACCTTGTGCCGCAGTTCGATGTTGAACTGCATGGCGTCGCGGCGCAGATCGAGGTAGCGATATTTCAAGCGTATCTCTTCGTTCGCCAGCACCGTGTCGGAAGGCAGAAAGGGCAGCGGCTTCGACACATTCAAAATGCGCAGCTCTTCGACCACCAGTTCCACTTCGCCGGTCGGGATATTGGGGTTGATTGTTTCGGCATCACGGCGCTTGACGGTTCCGATGGCGGCGATCACGAACTCGTTGCGCAGCGCTTCCGCTTTTTTGTGCTCGGCGGCGTTCCGTTCGTGGTTGAACACGACCTGGGTCACGCCGGTGCGGTCGCGCAGGTCGACGAAGATGATCTGGCCAAGGTCGCGACGGCGGTTGACCCATCCCATGAGCACAACTTTCTTGCCTGAGTCGGAGAGCCGAAGGGCTCCGCACATATGAGTTCGTCTGAGGTCGCCTAAGAAATCGAGCACGTTTTCGCCTTGTGCAACCGAATTTTGTCTGGCCCGAGATTCGTTCTGCTGAAATTGCGCTGGTGAGCCGAACTTCAAATTATAAATGGGCGGCGGTTCGAAGCGACGCTGGGCGACACCCCGCTGGGCGACACCTCGTCATCGTCATCGCCACGCTGCGGGGTAGCAGGTTCGGCGCTACGAGTCCCCCCCGAGGCGGAATTTGGATGGTCACGATCGAGAATTCGCGTGACGTGATTCCAGGTCACTCGCGAAGCGAAAAGTCACGTGGTGTCCATTACCTGTGACACTTTTCACTGGCAGCGCGTGCCAATACAGTGAATGAGAAAGGATGATTCTCCCAATGCGTCCGGTAGGAAGTTTGATGGTTGCGGCGATTGTGACCGCCGGTTTGATTACGTGGACCGGCCCGGGTTCAAGCGGAAGGCACGGGACGAAAAGCAGTCGAGAAAGTTCAAGCTGTTTATCCTCTGATTGCGAAGGCAAATCGCATTCGGGGAGTGGTGGAAGTGGTCGTTCTGGGAAATGGGAGCGTTAAGTCCGCCAAGGTGCTGGGTGGAAGTGCGCTGCTGATCGCCTCGGCCACGGACGCGGTGCGCAAGTGGGAGTTTGAACCTGCGTCCGCAACACACCACTGAAGTTGTTCAAATCCAATTCGGGAACTAGCGGCAAATCGTAAGCTGTCACGGAACATCCGCTCGCGTCGTGCCCGCCTCGCCCCTAAACCCGTGCCGGTGACTCTCGTCACCATGGCGGCAATTTACATCACCTGCCCCCCGTAACAGTCTGCGAGACTTGAGCGAGTATTGTTTCGGTATCCCAGAAGCGCAACGAACCGCATAATTCGAGTCCCCTCGCACCAACGGAGTCACCTATGAGCACTGAGACGATGCCGACCCCAACGGAAGTTCTCTCCCCCAAGCCATGGGAGGAACAACCGGGAGAGACGGCTGTTGTGAGCAGCGGTTGGAGTTGGTATTTCGCCTTCTTCTTCATTTCCGGATTCTGCAGCATTCTCTACGAACTGATCTGGCTTCGCCTCGCCATGGCTCAATTTGGTGTCACCACGGCCATGGTGTCGATTGTGCTGTCGACCTTCATGGCAGGATTGGGCACCGGTTCCTTGATGGCTGGGCACTGGGTGCGCAAGTACGCACAGCGTCTCATCTCCCGCCCGTTGCGGCTTTACGCAATTGCCGAGTTATTGATTGGCGGTTCCGCCGTAATCGTGCCATGGGAATTGCGGACTGGCCGCTTCGTGCTGGAGCACATGGGGGGCAGCCTGTCGCTCTCGTCATCGGGCTACTACGTTGCCGCTGGATGCTGGCTGGCCTGCACTCTGATTCCGTGGTGTGCCTGCATGGGCGCCACGATACCCCTGGGCATGTTTGCCATCCGCAGTGACAAGCGCCTGGAGTCGCGTCGCTCATTCAGTTTTTTTTATATCGCCAATGTGTTCGGAGCAGTGGTGGGGGCGCTGATTCCGCTGCTGCTGGTCGAGGTCTTCGGTTTTTCCGGCACCCTGCAAATTGGGATGATCCTTAATCTTGCGATCTGCGGCACGGCGGTTGTGCTCGCGAGCAAGCAAGAAACGCTGGCCGGTAGCAATCACGAAGACGAACCGGAAGGCGCTGGCCATGCCTCCGCCGCTTCGCGTCAAACGGTGGGGAATGGCACGCTCTGGTTACTGTTCGCCACCGGACTGACCAGCATGGGGATGGAGGTAGTCTGGACCAGGCAGTACACGCCCTATGTCGGTACATTCGTCTATTCCTTCGCGATTATCCTGGGCGTCTATCTGCTCGCGACGTTCATTGGCTCGAGCAGCTATCGGTTCTGGAGCCGGCGGCAGCGCAGCTGGCAAACCGGCGACGGATCTCTGGTGTGGTTGTTCGTCTGGTTGGCTGCATTAATACCGCTGTTGACCGCGGACGCGCGCCTGGGGATCCCCGACTGCCTGCGGGTGCCCCTGGGGATCGCGGTGTTCAGCGGCCTTCTGGGATTTGTAACTCCGGGGCTGGTTGACCGTTTCTCCGAAGGCGACCCCAATCGAGCGGGGGTCGGGTATGCAGCGAACGTGGCCGGCTGCATCCTGGGCCCGCTTTTTGCAGGGTTTGTCTTATTACCGCATCTTGACGAGCGGTACGCCGTAGTGACGCTTGCGCTTCCCTGGTTAATGATCGCTTTGTCGTTCGCGTGGTCCCGGCAAACGGGACCGGCAAAACAGTTTACAGTTCAGCGTGCGGTAACTTTCGTCGTGATTTTATCGGCCTCGGTCGGTTTGATTTTCAAGACGCAGAGCTATGCGGAACAGGAACCGGAAGCGCAGGTGCGGCGGGATAGCACGGCTACCGTCGTCGCGGCCGGTCATGGAATGCGGAAGCAGCTTCTCGTTAACGGCGTGAGCATGACCATCCTGACGCCCGTCACCAAAATGATGGCCTCGATGCCTCTGGCGTTCCTCGATCATCCTCCCCAGCATGCCTTGGTCATTTGCTTCGGCATGGGCACGACTCATCGTTCCATATTGTCATGGGGAATCGATTCCACGGCAGTGGAGCTTGTCCCCAGCGTTCCCGCGCTCTTTTGGTACTACCATGCGGACGGGCCGGAACTGCTGAAGTCGCCGCGCTCCCACGTCGTAATTGACGACGGTCGGCGTTTTCTGGAGCGCACCACTGGACAGTACGATGTGATCATCATCGATCCGCCCCCGCCCATTCAGGCCGCCGGTTCAAGCCTGCTGTATTCGCGCGAGTTCTATGCCGCCGCCCAGAAGCGTCTGCGGCTGAACGGCATCCTCGAACAATGGTTTCCCAGTGGAGATGCCGTGACCACCGTTGCCGTGGCGCGCTCTATCAAGGAGTCGTTTCCCTACGTTCGTGCGTTTGTTGGAGTCGAGGGTTGGGGAATCCACTTCCTTGCCAGCCGCCAGCCCATTCCAAATCGCTCCGCGGCTGACCTGGCACGACGCATGCCGGCAAGCGCAGCCATTGACATGCTGGAATGGGGACCGTATCACACGCCCGAACACCAGTTTGCGGCCGTCCTTAAGAAAGAAATTGCGCTCGACGAGTTGATCGCTGTGGGCAAGGATGTGCCCGCCCTGCGCGACGACCACCCACTCAACGAATACTACTTACTGCGTGACGGGTGGATCGAGTTTCCGGCGAGCAAATAGCAGCGCTCGTAGCTCCGTAGGCGTTGGTTGAGAAAGGTCGAGAATGCCCGTTTTCGCGGTTTCCGGAAAGAGGGCGCCGGACGCCAGCGCTCTGTTACGCACTCCGATGTCAGTTCTCGCAGGGGCAGTTAGTCGAGATCGTTTGCGCTCCGGAGGTTGGGTGTGATCTGGCGCAATTTCAGATGCCATCGGCCACCGATTTTTGCCCAGGTGTCGTGTGGTGGGAGGAAGCCCGCTGCTGATCGACTCGGCCACCGATGCGGTGCGCAAGTGGAAGTTTGAACCTGCGGCGCAAGAGACCACTGAGGTTGTTCAAGTCCAATTCGGAGCCTAGCAGCAAATCGTAAACTGTCACGGAGCGTCCTCGTGGCTCCTGCTCGCCTCGCTCCACCATCCCCGACGTTGTTGTGTTCCTAAGCGGCCAGCGGCCTGTATACCGGTCAGCCTTTGAACTTTAATGGGATATCACTGAAGCGTTCTAGGACCGAACCTGCGGGAACTCCACAGACCGCAAGAGCGCACGCCGCTCAGCAGCCCTTTCGGGATTGAGTTCGGGTGACGGCGAATTCGACGCCAACATGACTGCTGGTCTGAGCTGCCGGCTTGTGAGAAACTAAATGCATCAGCGGTTGTGCAATCAACATTTCTGGAATTGAAAGACACGAAGACGACGTCAAAGGAAGAGCCGATTCAACTGTTGCGGGTGGAGCACACGGTTGTGACCCGGGCTGATCGGGAATTGGCCTGGAAAGTCTTTTGTAATGTGGGGCTGTGGCCGCGTTTTTCCGATCTCTACGGCGATATCCGTTGGCTGGGCGAGCCCTGGATGCCGGGAAGCCACATGAACATCGAGTTGAAGAGCCCGGTGGGAGCGGTGGTCGACCACGTTATCACCGTCTGTAATCCTCCCCGTTTAGTGGCCTGGATCGACCATGCGCGCGGCGACACGATGGAGCAATGGGTGCACTTTAAGTGTGTTCCGTCCGGCGGCACCGAGCTCCATACCTGGGCTGAACTGGTGGGCACAACTACGACCATTGAAGGCCGCGACGTGCGCGAGGTAGCTACTGACTTCATTCGTACTTGGTACAACCGTTTCTCCGCGGAGTGCCACCAACTTGCTTCCGGGGATGCCCCTTGACTGGCGACAAATTACCAGCTAGATCGTCCCAGCGATTCCGCGCGGGTGACTCTCGTCACCATGACGGCAATTTACATTACCCGCGCTTGGTGACGGTCTGCGAGACTTGAGCGACCATTGTTTCGGGTTTACCCCGAAGCACAACAAACCGCATAATCGAGTTTCCTCGTAAAGACGGAGCCACCTTTGAGCACTGAGACGATGCCGACCGCAGTGGAAGTGCTTACCCCGAAGCCCCGGGTGGAACGACCGGGAGAAACATCACTAGCGCCCAGCGACCGGGGCTGGTATTTCGCCTTCTTCTTTACTTCGGGGTTTTGCAGCATTCTCTACGAACTGATCTGGCTTCGTCTCGCCATGGCGCAATTTGGCGTCACCACGGCCATGATTTCGATTGTGCTCTCGACCTTCATGGCAGGATTGGGCGTTGGTTCCTGGGTCTCTGGGCACTTGCTGCGCAAGTACGGACAGCGTCTCACCTCCCGCCCGTTGCGAGTTTACGCCATTGCCGAGTTATTGATTGGGGCTTCCGCCATAGTCGTGCCTTGGGAGTTGCGGACCGGGCGCTTTGTACTGGAGCACATGGGGGGCAGCCTGTCACTGTCGTCATCCGGCTACTACGTTGCGGCTGGTTTGTGGCTGGCCTGCAGTCTGATTCCGTGGTGCGCCTGCATGGGCGCTACCATTCCGCTGGGCATGTTTGCCATCCGTAGCGACAAACGAATCGAATCGCGTCGCTCGTTCAGTTTCTTTTATCTCGCGAATGTGTTCGGGGCCGTGGTGGGAGCGCTGATTCCGCTGCTGCTGGTCGAGGCCCTGGGCTTCAAGGGCACGCTGCAGTGTGGGATGGTGCTCAATCTTGCGATCTGCGCCGCTGCCATCGCCCTCGCGGGCAAACAAAAGCCGCAAACAGGCGGCAATGACACTGACACTGATGAAGACAAACGGGATGCCGCTGCCAAAGCCTCCCCCACATTGCGTCAGATGTTTAGCAACAGCACGCTCTGGCTGTTATTTGCTACCGGGCTCACCAGCATGGGTATGGAGGTAGTCTGGACGAGGCAATACACGCCCTTTGTCGGCACATTCGTGTATTCCTTCGCATCCATCCTGGCCGTTTACCTGGCCGCGACCTTCGTCGGATCCACCGTCTACCGGCTCTGGAGCCAATGGCAGAGTAACCGGCAAAGCATCGAAGAGTCCCTGATCTGGCTGTTCGTCTGGCTGGCGGCCTTAATTCCCCTGCTTTCCGCCGACCTGCGTCTGGGGATTCGTGCAGGGCTGCGCGTGCCGCTGGGGATCGCGGCGTTCAGCGGTATTCTGGGATTTCTGACTCCGAAACTGGTCGACCGTTTCTCCGAAGGCGACCCTAACCGAGCGGGAGTCGGCTACGCAGTGAACGTCGCCGGCTGTATCCTGGGCCCGTTATTTGCCGGGTTTGTCTTGTTGCCCTACCTCGATGAGCGCTATGCCCTGGCGACGCTCGCTCTTCCCTGGTTGCTGGTCGGTTTGTCGCTCGCATTATTCCGGCAGTCCGGGTCGGCAAAAGGCGTCAGCCCTGGGCGGGCCATCACCTGCAGCGTGATTTTGCTGGCGTCGTTCGCTTTGATCTTTATGACCGAAAGCTATGTGCAACGGTTTCCGGGGGCACAAGTACGCCGGGACAGCACAGCCACAGTGATTGCGACGGGCCAGGGAATGCGAAGGCAGCTTATCGTTAACGGTATGGGTATGACTGCCCTGACGCCTATCACCAAACTAATGTCTGCCATGCCCCTGGCGTTCCTGAATCATTCTCCCCAGAATGCCTTGGTGATTTGTTTCGGCATGGGGACAACTCATCGTTCCATGCTGTCCTGGGGAATCGATTCCACGGCGGTTGACCTTGTCCCCAGCGTTCCGGCACTTTTCTCTTTTTACCACGAGGACGCCGCACAGCTGTTGAGGTCGCCACACTCCCACGTGGTAGTTGACGATGGCCGCCGTTTTCTCGAGCGCACCACTGGACAATACGATGTGATCGTCATCGATCCGCCGCCGCCGATTGAGGCAGCCGGCTCCAGCATGCTGTACTCGCGCGAGTTCTATGCCGCCGCCCAGAAACGCTTGCGGCCGGACGGCATCCTGCAGCAATGGTTTCCCGGTGGAGATGCAGTGACCACCGTTGCCATTGCGCGCGCCTTGCAAGAATCGTTCCCCTACGTTCGCTCATTCGCTGGAATCGAAGGTTGGGGGGTCCATTTCCTGGCCAGCCGCCAGCCCATCAGGGATCGCTCCGGGGCTGAGCTGGCAAAGCGTATGCCGGCGAGTGCCGCCGCTGACCTAGTGGAGTGGGGACCAGCCCCGACCGCCGAACTGCAGTTTGCGGAAATCCTGAAGAGAGAAATTCCGATCGACCGGCTGATCTCTCTGGATGCAGATATACCTGCCATGCGGGACGATCGTCCACTCAACGAATACTACCTGCTGCGCAACAGCGGGTGGCCCACCGTTTCGGCGGCCAAATAGCAGCTCGGTACCGGCTGTTAGTTAGTCCAGATCGTTTGCGCTCCAAAGGTTGGGCGTGATCTGGCGGAATTTCAGTTTCCAGCGGCCATCGATTTTCGCCCAGGTGTCGGCCATGTGGCGATAGCGCGGACGCCCTCCGGGAACGATCAGGTTGTAGGCCACGACGGCGGAGTTATCGGTCAACTTAACGACGTGGAAATCATAGGCCCGTGTGTCCTTGGGCATTCCTTCCTGTGCGGAGTCGACGACGTCGCCTTTGTCGTAGAAGTCGCCATTGGTTTCGATGCCCTGGAAATCGTCCGCTACTACGCGCTCGACCAGGGCTGAGTTTTTGCTCTGGGTCGCCAGCAGGAGAAGCTTTTGCTGATCGATGAGTTGCTGGTCGAAGGTGGAGACTGGTTTGGAAGAGGGAGCCTGGGAAAGAGCCAGGGTTGCACTCAAGAGAACTGTGCCCAATCGTGGAAGAATGCCTCGCATGGTTGCCTCCTAGAGAAATAGAGTTACGCCGTGTTCGTCTGTGAACTTCGTGGTGACAGAAAAGCTGAACCACAGGGGACACAGAGGTCCACAGGGGCGTCAAAAGCCAGAGCTACTTCTGCAATATCCGCTGCGCCAACTCGCCGCGGGGAACCGTGACTTGCTCGCTGGAGGCCAGATGTTTGAGCGCGAAGGCATCGGCCGCCACTTCGTTTTCGCCGACGATGAGGATATAGCGAGCGCCCATTTTGCCGGCGGTCTCGAATGATTTTTTCAGGCGAAAGGTCTCGTCGCCCAGATCTACGACCAGATCGTGGCGCCGCAGCTCGCGAGCCACGCGGGCGGCTTCGCGATTCATTCCGGCGCCGAGTGGAGCGATGTAGACATCGGGCGTGCGGAGAACCGATTCCGCCGTCGCGGTCTGCAGCAGTGAAAGCACGAGCCGATCTTCTCCGATGGCAAAACCAATCCCCGGAGCCGGCGGTCCGCCGAGGGCTTCCGATAACCCGTCGTACCGCCCGCCGCCGAGGATCGCATTCTGCGCGCCCAGAGCGCCGTGCGTGAATTCAAAGGCAGTGCGGGTGTAGTAATCCAGACCTCGCACCAGGCGCGGGTTTTCGACGTAGGGGATCTTCACGGCATTTAGAATGTACTTTACTTCTTCGTAGTGGGCGCGGCAGGCTTGGTCGAGAAACTGGTTGATGGTGGGGAGGGTTGCGATGCTGGGCTGGTCTTCAGGAACTTTGCAGTCGAAGACGCGCAGCGGATTGGTGACAACACGGCGCTGGCAGTCAGCGCACATTTTGTCCACTAGGGGAGCGAGCGCCTGGCGGAGAGCCTCGTTGAATTTTGCGCGGTCGGCGGGGCAGCCTACGGAATTCAACTCGAGCGTCCAGTTGGTGATGCCTACGCGGTCGAGCAGCGTGGCGAGGAGCTCGAGGATTTCGGCGTCTCTGGCAGGAGACTGGCTGCCGGAGGTGGGGGGGCCGATGACTTCAGCATCGATCTGGTAGAACTGCCGGTAGCGTCCTTTTTGCGGGCGCTCGCGGCGAAACATGGGGCCGATGGAGAAGAATTTGTTCAGACCACGCTCCCAGAGTTTGTGCTCGATGTAAGCGCGGACGATGCCTGCGGTGTTCTCGGGACGCAGGGTTAGGGATTGACCTTTATCGCTTTCGGCGCGGCCGCGATCTTCCCAGGTAAACATTTCTTTGCTGACAATATCGGTCTCCTCGCCGACGCCTCGGGCGAACAGTTCGGTGGACTCGAAGATGGGGGTGCGGATTTCGTGGAAATTGTAGGCGCGGAAGACGTCGCGGACGGCGGCTTCGACGAAGTTCCAGAGAGCGGTGTCGGGCGGGAGAAGATCGCGGGTTCCTCGGGGAGATTTGATCATTGCGTCATTGGTCGTTCGCTATTCGCTGGTCGTCGTATAGAGTGAGACGGGGCAAGCCCCGTCTCTACGGATGGTTCTACTTGACTAGTTTAACGTCGAACTGACGGATTCGGGCAAATGGACGAGAATGTCCACACCGTTGATACTACTCACCAGGCCCTTTTGCCATGCGTCGCGTACACTTCTTCGAATTCCATGATCAACCGTGGTTCCCGTCATCTCTTCGAGATTACGTTACGGATGCGCTTCAGTTCGGGTTCAACCTCTTAAAGTCCTACGCGCCCATCGCCCCGCTGCTGCAGAGCGCACTGGACTCTGCGGGGAACGGGCCGAATGCCGGACGATCGGTTATTGATATGTGTTCCGGCGGCGGCGGACCGTGGTTCGACCTTTCCCGAAGGCTGCAAATCGGGACGCGCGGTGGCCGGGCCCTGCCCGCGGACGGCGCGGAGCCCCGTCACCACGCTAGCGGCTCGGCTGGCCTTCAGGTTTGGCTTACGGATAAATACCCGAATCTCAAGGCATTCCAAAGTGCGCGAGCGGCTTCCGAGAATCGGATTGCTTTCTATCCGGAGTCGGTTGACGCGACGAAAGTTCCCCGTGAACTGAAGGGGCTTCGCACCATGTTCACGTCGTTTCATCATTTTTCCCCGGATGATGCTCGCGCCATACTCCAGGATGCCGTCGATGCCGGCGAGAGCATCGCCATATTTGAGGTACCGAGGCGCGCCTGGTCAACTATCAGCCTCACGTTCGCGTTTGTCTTCATGCTGTTCATCGGCACACCGTGGGTCCGTCCGTTCCGCTGGTCGCGGCTGCTCTGGACGTATTTGGTTCCGATCCTCCCGTTGGTCCTGCTATTCGATGGAGTGGTGTCTTGCCTGCGGACATATCGGCCACGGGAACTGCGAGAAATGGTCGAAAAACTGTCGGCTAACGAATACCAGTGGGAGATGGGAGAGCAACCAAGTGGGAAGGTGCCAATTACTTTTCTCATTGGTTATCCCGGAGCATCGTCGCGAGAGTTCGTTCGATAATATATTCTGATATATTCTAGTTGGACGCGAGCACATCGTCGTTGTAGTTGACGAGCGCCCGTTTGGGGACATCTTTCCATCCCTTCAGCGGGACTTTCTGATCGATCGAGCTATTCCCGATCATGCGCGCGTGCCCCAGGTTCACGGTGCGGCCGTCCGCCAATTCCAGGTAGATGGGCACGATCATGCGGAACTTGTCATCGACTCCGGACTGCGTGATCTTGAAGCTGAACATTATGTCGCCGTTTGCGTCTTTGTCGAACTTGGAGTCGATCTTGTAGGTGGGCAGCGCGGTGCCGTAAACATATTCGTTGAAGAACCAGTCCAGACGATGATTGCCCTCGAAATCCATCTCCGGGGTCATATGTTTTTCTACCATCGCCTTGAAATCTTCGGTGGTGGACGCCTTGCCGGAATACGTCTTCACAAAATCCTGCATCGTGGCTTTGAAATTCTCGTCGCCGGTTTTGTGGTCCCACATCATCATGCGGATCATGTGCAGAATGTATGCGCCCTTGGGATAGATGAGGCGCCGGGTCACGCCGAATCCGGTGCGCGAGTTGTCGGCCCGGTATCCCATGGTTACGGGGCCGACGTCAATGGCGCGAAAGCCCTGGGCATCTCGTTCGAGCAGCAACTCGCGCTCGTCGTTCCAGAAGTCGATAAACTTTTTCGGATTCTTCTCGATCATGCTGATGTAGAGTGACGCGGAAAGCTCGGCGAAGCCTTCGCTCATCCATTGGTCGCGGCCGGAGGCGAAGCCGACCGTGTGTCCCCACCATTGGTGCGCGACTTCGTGGGCCGTAACTACCTTCCAGTATCCGCGATCGGCGTGGTCGAGGCCTAACTGATGACGCACCGTGGTGTCAAAGTAGTAGCAGATCGGGATCCATACAAGTTCAGGCCAGGATTGTCCGAAATTGCACGCCGTTTGCTGCGTGAGTTGCATGTGCTTGAACAGCGAAGGCCCGAAATAATCGCTGTAGAGTTGTACCGCCAGCTCGCCCTCAGCCAAAGCTTTCTTATTGAGCAAAGTGGTGTTCATCGAGCCCAGCGGGGCGCCCGAGCGCTTCAGCATTTCAATCGAGTCCGGAGAATCCTCGTTGGCGTAGGACTGGATAAGATATTCGGGCTTGGTGAGCCTGACTTCCTCTTCCTTGAAGCGGCCAAAGCTGAAGCCGGCGACGGTCTGAGGGTTCTCGCTCTTCCACACGGTAACATTCTGACCGCCCTCATTACGCTGGGAGACTAACACTCCGGTGGCCGCCATCTTCATTCCTTTGGGAATACGAAGCGTCATGTCATACAGCACATACTCTCCAAACATGCCACTCGGATCATTCGGATACCAGTTTTCACGGGCGATTGGAAAATAGTTTCCACCGCCTTCGTTGCTTACGGCCTCTTTTCCTCCATAACTCGTGGTGATCGTTAATTTCTCGCCAGCGCTGAGAGCTTTAGGCAAAATGACGGCGAAGTTGCCATCATCGTTCTTGTCCTCCTGAATGAAGGAAAGGGCCTGGCCGTTCGCGGTTACACTTTGCACGCGCAGCGGCCGGAACAGATCGAAGGGTACGACTCGTACGCCGTTGCGCCGCGCAACCAAGTCGGTCGTAGCTTTCCCGGAAAGGGAGCCACTCTTCTCGAAGGTCACATCCAGTTGTTGATGCTCGATCCGCATCAGCCTTCCAACGCCGCCACGGATGTGTTTTCCGCTAACATTGAACGACGCCCATTCGCCCCGTTTGTTCTCATCGTAGGTTCGGAAACTAACCGATCCCCGCTCCGGATCAATCTCATAGATTTCCTTGTTGTTGTAGCGTTTGCCGTGGATGAAGGCGACGAACAACCCTCCTGGCTCATCGCTCAACACATCCTGGAGAATGCGTGCTTCCATGTTGTCCTTGAACTTGTGGCGGGTCGTGTTCTGGGTGTCTTTCAGCAGGCCCGCGTCGCAGCCACCGGACGATAGGCCGCCGCCTTTCTTGATGTCGTCGTAGGTCGAATCCGTAAAGCGCAGGACCGCCTGAGTAAACTTCTCGCTGAACTCGTCCTCTTTCGTGAGGAGCTTCAAACTCTGGCGCTCAGATTCTGACGGTGCGTCGAGCACAAAGCTACCGTCACCCACGAAAACCGCCCCTGTGACCTTGCCCTGCACCGGGGCCACAAAGCACACCATTCCTGAATGGAGATGGAAAGTGCCGACTTCGCGCTTCAATTCAAAGTTGGTTACGCTTACTGCCTCGCCTCCCAGCGTCAAGTTGCGAAGCTGCTGGTAAGTCGGGTCGGAGTTAGGCCCAGAGGGCGGATTATCAAAAGCGCAAATAGGAAGAAACGAGGCAAGCAGAACGGTTGCAGTAAACAAGATGCGAGACGGCATGGCCGGGAAAGCCCCCCGAATGTGAAAGCGATGCAAGTATGCACGATTTGTACGTTAGCGCAAAGGATATAGATGACAACAGAGGGCTTTGCGGAAAGGTCGTTTCCGGCGACGACCGGGTCCTCAGCGGCTAAAGCCGGCTGAAGAAAAGCCATTTATCGCGGCGGCGAACCGCTGCGCCACCCAAAAGCAAGTGCAACCGCAAAGGCAAGTGCGATATCGAAAATGAGTGCAACACGTGTTGGAGTCAGTGCCAGACGGAGAACCCCGGTCACGCGGGGGCTGGGGCGTGGCACCCGACGTAAGGCGGCCATTATTGGCGGTCGAGAGCCGGGCATCTGCGCGCGGCGGACGGGCGAGGCGCCCGTCGCTCCACCGAGTTGGCTACGCGGAAAATGCGGCGTTCCTTTCCAGAACTCTTTCTTGTCTTACGGCAAGTCGTCGGCCACGAAGATCGAATCCGACGTGCAGGTCGGAACGCAGGCACCGCAATCGATGCAACCGGCTGGGTCGATATAAGTTGCGTTGCCGCCTCAAACTGCGGCTCGTCTTTCTTGGATGGATGCAGTCGGTCGGGCAGACATCGACGCAGAGTTCGTCCTTGATGCAGGTGTCAGTGATTACGTAGGCCATGGGTGCTTCTCCTAAGTTATTTTGTGGATCAGTTTCGCTCTCAACCTTAGCTGTCGATGTCCGTCTTGGCGGTAACTTCCCTCACCGCCCAGCGTGGCCTGATCATTAAGAATGGTGATCGTCGTCGCAGGAAGAAAAGGGCTGGTGCAGTATAAAGTGAACAACTGTAATCCTGAGTAGTAACACGGAATTGCCCGGCCTCACCCCACGACCCCACTCAGCCGCCACCCAGCGCCGGGCTGGGCAATCTTACTGAGCTAAGGGTTCTTTCTCTCCAGCAGGTACGACTTCTTGTATCCCAGGTAATTGTCGGCGTAGCGGAGGATCGTCTCCTGGTCCTTCTCGTCCAGGTGGTGGCGGAATCTTCCGGGAGAGCCCATCCAGAGAGAACTCGACTCTACGATCGTTTTCTCGGGGATTAAAGTGCCGGCGGCGATAATGGAACCGGATCCGATGACCGCGCCGTTGAGGATGATCGAGCCCATGCCGATGAGGCAGCGGGCTTGGACTGTGCAGCCGTGGAGGATAACGTTGTGGCCCACGGTGACATAGTCGCCAACGGAGACGCCGTATTGCTCCTTCATGCCGTGGAGAACGGAGTTGTCCTGAATATTGGAATAATGGCCGACGCGGATTTCGCGAACATCGCCGCGGAGGACGGCGTTCATCCAGACGCTGGAGTGCTCGCCGACGATCACGTCACCGATGAGCTGCGCGGAGTCGTCGATGTAGGCGGTTTCGGGAAACTGGGGGGTGATGCCTTTGTAGGAGCGGATCATGGGAATTCCATAGTACAGGTGTCAGGTCTTAGGTGTCAGGTCTCAGAAACCCCTGGAACGCTTGGCCTGGGACCTGCGACCTGGCTCCTGACACCTTCTTTTTCGCGGTGTAAGATTCGGCATTGGTGGTGCGTGCTTGGCGATGAACGTCGCAGATTTCCGACGGATTGCTCTGAGTCTCGAAGGTGCGGAGGAGGGCTCACACATGGGAGCGGCCGACTTCCGTGTGGGAGGCAGGATCTTCGCCACGCTTGCCTCCGAAAAACAGGGTTATGGCAACTTGATGCTCACGCCGGAGCAACAGGCGGAGTTTGTGCGGGAATTGCCTGAGGTTTTTCTACCCGTTCATGGGGGATGGGGAAGGACGGGAGCGACCCACATTCGGCTGGCGCAAGCGAACGAGGATGTGCTGGCCGGCGCGCTTCGCGCGGCATGGATGCTTCGGGTGGAAAGCAATACGAAGACGAAGAAGAAGCGTGCTCCGAAGCGGTAGTGGCTAGATCTTCTCACCTAAGTACGGAGCGGGCGGTGCGAGCCAAAGTTTCCAGGCCACGGTACTGCTCGGGCACGCTGACTGTGTCCAGCGGTTTTTCGCACGCAGGCGCAGCCTTGAGGATTTTCGTTTTATCCGGGCTAGCCTCTTCAGCAGCATCAACTTTTTTCGTGGTTAGCGCTCTTGTACAATTTCTCCGAATGAAAAAGATGGCCAGAGTTGGGGCGATCCTCTGGATCGTGCTGGGGGTGGCGGTGTGGACTTCTGCCGAGCCCATCGCCTCACTGCGCCCGAGCAACTATGTCAACGATTTTGCCGGAGTGCTGGATGCGGCTACGCAGGCGCGGTTGAACGATCTGTGCCATCAGGTCGAGCAGAAGGCGAACGCGCAGATCGCCGTGGTTACAGTGAAGTCGGTGGATGGGCAGGACGTGGTGAGTTACGCAGTGGAGTTGTATCAGAAATGGGGGATTGGGGCTAAAGGGAAAGATCGGGGAGTGCTGATTCTGCTGGCTGCGCAGGATCGCACGTATTGGACCACGGTGGGGTACGGGCTGGAGGGAATTCTTCCGGACGGCAAGGTGGGCGGGTTCGGCCGGGAAATGGTGCCCTTGCTGCGCAACGGAGATTATGCGGGTGCAGCCACTTTGATGACTACGCGCGTGGCCTCGGTGATAGCGCAGGATGCGGGTGTCACACTGGACAATCAACCTCGTCTGGCGCCGCCGGTCCGGGAACACCCCACGCCTGATGTGGGGGCCGGCACGGTCGTGGTTCTGCTCCTCGTTCTCTTTTTCATAGTGATTCCAGTCCTGAGGTCGATTTTCCGTGGCGGTGGTGGGCGGGGCGGCGGCGGGGGCGGACTGGGATTCTTGCTTGGGATGTTGCTCGGATCTGGCGGCGGAGGGTATCGCGGCGGTGGCGGGTTTGGTGGAGGTGGATTTGGTGGCGGAGGCGGATTTGGCGGGGGTGGTTTTGGTGGTTTTGGCGGCGGGAGTACCGGCGGCGGTGGTGCCGGCGGCAGCTGGTAGAGAGGAAGTTCGTGGAGTGAGAGGCGCGTGATGGGTCCGGAAAAACTGATTGACGAGTTTGTCGAACGAATGCGGGCGGCGGGGGGAACGAATCTGCTGGCTACGATCCTTTATGGGTCGGCGGCGGCGGGCGATTATGTTGCCGACCTCTCGGACGTGAACCTGCTGTGTGTGCTGCGGGAGACTTCTTTTGCTGCGATTGAGGCTTTGGCTCCGGTGGTCACGTGGTGGGGGAAGCAGAAGCATCGGGTGCCGCTGCTGATGAGCGCGGAGGAGATGCGGCGGTCGGCGGATGTTTTTTCCATCGAGTTCCTTGATATGCGGCGGCACTACCGGGTGCTCTGGGGAGACGATGTTCTGAAGACACAGGAGATTCCGATGCGCCTGCATCGGACGCAGGTGAGGTATGAACTGCGGGAGAAGACCATCCTGCTGCGGCAGCACTTGTTGGCGGTCGCGGGTAAAGACGACGCAAAGTGGGAACTGCTGCTGCGGTCGTTGCCGGCGTTTGGGACTTTATTCCGTCATGCGCTGATTGCGATGGGCGAAACGGGCGCGGGATCGAAGCGGGAAGCGGCAAATGCGCTGGCGGGCAAACTGGGGATTGATATGGGCGTGTTTGGGGAGTTGCTGGATATTCGGGAACGGAAGAAAGATCGGGAAGCGGCCAAGGTCGATGACGTGTTTGCGCGCTATTTGAAGTTGGTGGGAGAGGTGACGGCGGCGGTCGATAAGATGCTGGATCCGACGGCATAGAGTTTTGTGGGGCCGGGCGGTGACGCCGGCGCTCCACGGCAATACAAATTTTTGTATTCAGGAGAACGATATGGGCAAGGGCTTGATTGTACTGGTGGTGCTGGTAGTGATCGTGCTAGCGGTTTTGGGACAGTACGTGGGAGTGAAAAATAACCTGGTGGCGAAGGACCAGGCGGTGAAGGCGGCGTGGTCGCAGGTGGACATCGTGCTGCAGCGGCGTGCCGATTTGATTCCGAACCTGGTGGAGACGGTGAAGGGATACGCGCAGCAGGAAGTGACTGTGTTCGGCGACATCGCCAAGGCGCGGTCGGCGCTGCTTTCGGCGCAGACTCCCTCCGATAAGATTGCTGCGAACGGGCAGCTGGATGGGGCGATTGGTCGGCTGTTGCTGGTGGTGGAGAATTATCCGCAGCTGAAGTCGAATGAAAACTTCCTGCGCTTGCAGGATGAGCTGGCGGGGACGGAGAACCGGATTGCGGTGGAGCGCAAACGCTATAACGACACGCTGCAGGACTACAACACTTACGTGCTGCAGTTTCCGAACAGTTTGTATGCGGGCTACGCAGGCTTCAAGCAGAACTCGGCATACTTCCAGGCGACAGAAGCGTCGCGGGTGGCGCCGAAGGTGGACTTTGGGGCCAGGCCGGCTGCTCCAGCGACCGCACCGGCGACCGCGCCAGCGCATTAAAGATGTGATTCGGAGTGGGCGAAGACCCGGAGCGAAAAAAAGTAAGGATGTGGTGGCTGCGGAAACTCTGCCACCACATCCAAGCTCGGAGCTCGACAGGGGTTTTTACTGGAGCGGCTGCAGGGCGACGCAGGTTGGTTCGTCGGGGATGGCGGAGCCCGTCGGATCGACGTGGATGGTGGCGTCTTCGGTGGAGCAGAAACTGCGGTTGCCGCTGCCGGGGACGGGCATTCCGACGGCCAAGTATCCACCGGTGGGTGCGGAACCAACGCCGGTGACGGTGAAGCTGTATCCGTTCTTGTTACCGGCGGCGAGCACCGTGTCGATGAGGCAAGCGCCGGTCGAATCGGGCGGAGCACAATTGGTGCCGCCGAGGGCGGCCAGCGTGGAGGAGAAGCCAACGTCAGAATAGTTGCTGTAGTAGCTGATCTCCGCGGTGTTGATGGTACGCAGCGAGGCGACGGCGGAGGCTTCGTTGGCGGCAACACGCGCCTGCAGCAGGTTAGGGATCGCGATGGCGGCGATGATCAGGATGATCGCGACTACGATCAACAACTCGATTAGCGAAAAGCCTTTCTGATTCCTCTTGCGGTTCTTCATGGTGCGAGCTCCTCTGGTTACTGAAGTAACTATCTGCTTTCCTCTGTTCGGTTCACTTTTCGGTGAGGGGATCGCCCGATGCACTCCTAAAATGCAAGCTCATGACCAGATTGGTTGCACATAAGGATCAATCGTTTGCAGTAGTGAGGACGTTTCCCGTGTGAAAAGAGTTGCACTTCGGATGGGAACGGAGAGGAAATGCCATGGCAGCGTGGCTGCGGCGGGCTTGGAACGGGTGGTTACTTGTGGTGCCGGGAGGGTCGTTGGTCGATAGTCGTGAGTCGTTCGCGAGCCGGGTTGCCAACCGCCGACGACGATCGACCAGACGACCAAAGAAAACTGAACATACTGCGAGTTCGTGCGTCACATTTCGTTGAGATGTCCGGTGGCATATAGATTGGCAGGGTTTCTGGAATCCCCTCCGGTTCCGAAGTCTGGGACGCGAGGGGATGAGTATGGGCCGCCGCAGTGAGCCATTTCTGGCTACGATTCGCGATGCTTTCCACACAGTGGTCTCCCGGGGATTTTTCTTTCTCTCTCAACTCATCTTTTTTATTTTTATTGCTTTCCGTGGCGTGGGGGCAGGATGTGTCCATGGGCGCGTTACGGGGCGTGGTATTGGACGCCCAGGGAGCGGTGATTACGAACGCGGACATCGTGGCCATACGGGTAAACACGGGGATCCGCTACGACTCGGCCACGGATTCGGCGGACGGTTTGTGGTGGATCTGCTGCCGCCGGGACAGCGTTCGGCGCGGGCGGAGGCGGAAGGGACGTCGCCGGTGATTCGGGTGGAGATAGGAGCGGCACCGCTGTTGACGTTCAAGCTGAAGGTGGCGGGGCCGAGGGAAACGATCAGGGTGTCGGATGCGCCGCGGATGGTGGAGATGGATCCGAGTGCCTTATCAGCGCTGGTGGATGATCGGGCGATCAAGGATCTGCCGCTGACCGGGCGGAGGTTCACCGATCTGTCGTTGCTGATGCCGGGGGTGACGCAGGATCCGCGAGGGCTGACGTCGGGATCGAATGGAGATCTCTCTTATGGCGGAACTCGCGGATACAACACCAGCTTCCTGATCGATGGAGGCGATAACAACAACGGCTTCTATGCGCAGGCGTCGGGACGGTATCGTTCGCCTTACAAGTTTTCGACTGAGGTGGTGCAGGAGTTCCGCGTCACGTCGAGCGGTTATGGGTCGAAGTTGGGACGGGCTCGGGGAGCGGTGGTGAATGTGGTGACCAAGTCGGGCACGAATCAGTGACACGGCAGCACTTTCTACGCTCTGTCCGAATGCGGCGGTGAACTGTCCGCGAGGTCCGGTCTCATGCACGCTGCTCGCTTCGTGGCAGCGATATGCGACCAGCGAGATTTCGGCGTTCGCGCCGGACCTCAAGACGCCCGGGTGCAGCAGGCAAGTCTCAGTCTGGAACGGGACCTGCCGGGCGGGTTCACGGGAACGCTCTCTTACCTGCTGGTGCATGGGGCCGACGTGATTCGTGCTCGAGATGTGAATCTGCCGCCACCAACTTATTACAGTTACCCGATCTTGAACTCGGCCGGCAATAGCGTTCCGAATCAGTTTTATGACGTGTGGTCGTTTGCAACGTGGCAGACGAGTTACAGCATCAGTTGTCCGTATCCGCCGTGCATCAACACCTTGTGATCGTCCGAGTTTGAGACTACGGCCTCGAGCGTTTACAACGGCATGACCTTTGCGCTGCACAAGCGGATGTCGGGTGGAGACGTATTTCCGCCTGGCATACACCTATGCGCACGCGGTCGACAACGGGCAAGATGCGCTGGTGGCGGGAGCGCCGTCAACGGTGCAGAATTCTTACAACACGAAGAGAAGAGCCGGTGTCGAGTGTGACGGATCAACGGCAACGGCTCACTGTTTCAGCGATTGAGGAGCCGAATCCGTTTGCGGCTGGGCAGAAATTTCTGGCGACGATGTTCGATCACTGCACCGTCTCAGGAATTATGACGTTCGGCAGCGGACGACCGACGAACGCGATGGTGTCGGGTGATCCGAATCGGGACGGAAACACGAGCAATTACCGTTTGTCGAGTATGGACGCAATGCATTTATCGGTCCGGACTGCGCCACTATGGATCTAAAGGTGGGAAGGAAGATGAATCTGGGCGGGCGTTATCATCTGGAGTTGACCGCGGATTCGTTCAATCTGTTCAATCCGCTACAATCAGAGGTTCCAGATAGAGGACGAAGGCTTCGATAATTCACCGGGACAGTTCATAAAGTACACACAATCCGTGGGAGGAGCTTACTATCCCGCTTATTATCAGCAACCTGCAAGCTTAGTGAAGCCGACGAACTCGTTTGTTCCGCGACAGATGCAATTGTCGATACGGTTGAATTTCTGAAGCAGGATAAAGATTTTCACACATTCCACTTGACTTAGGGGTGCATTGCTTGCCATAACTAACGAGTCCGGTTAGGACGAGTTGGGGGGTGTTGTCCGTTGGCGGAAGTTCGACTTCAAGAGGGTGAATCCCTCGAGAACGCCCTGCGGCGGTTCAAACGGAAGGTACAAACCGAGGACATTATCAAGGAAGTAAAGCGTCACTCGTTTTACCTGAAGCCCGGCGAGAGGAAGCGCGTAAAAGAAGCGCTGGCTCGCAAGCGCAGCCGCAAGAAAGCACGCAAGGAGCAGGACTAGGAAAAGGCGGGCCGTTGGCGGCAGGGGGCGGCCCGTTCCTCGCACTCGAAAGTTGGAGCGGGACGCGGCAAGCCGCGCCTCCGCGGGCAGTTTGAATCTAAGTTGGCTGAGTTTTCCCGGGTAGTTGCTTGAATCAGTAAATCCGTAACCATGCGGTGCACACCGTATGGCGGGCCGAATCTAGGGGTCAGCATGAGGGGGATGTAAATCCCCTGCCCACGATGTGAACCGGATCCTTCCCTATTCGGGTCTCCCGTGCAGAGCAGGGAAGCGCTGGGAGCGCCTCAATGGAATACCAGGACAAGATTCTAAAGTGCATCGATTGTGGCACGGATTTCGTGTTCACGGCGGGTGAACAGTTGTTCTTCCACGACAAACAGTTCAAGAACGAACCCAAACGCTGCAAGAACTGCAAGGGCAAACGAGTGGCAGTGCTTGGAGCAGCGTCGCAGGGACACGGGCAGTCACGCGGGCACTCATACGCGAAGACCGAGACCCGAACGAACTGTTCGCAGTGTGGGAAAGAGACCACGGTGCCGTTCCGGCCGACGCAAGGACGACCGGTACTGTGCCGCGAGTGCTTTCAGCACGGACGGCAGGTCGCGAGCGCCTGATTATTCTCTGAACACTGATGGAAACGGGGCCACCGGGATGCTCATCCTGCGTGGTGCCGGGCGTCTTGCGCCTTAGAGACGGAGTCGCACCGCCGGACTTGCTTATCGGCGTGGCGGATGAGCAGGGCTTCCACCTGGCGCAGAAGATCGCGGGTGCCGAGGGGCTTGATGAGCAGCGAGTTGGAATTCGCTCCACCCCAATCCTCTCCTCCCCAATGCTCCCCGGATGGTGGATAGGCGGTGAGCAGGGCAGTCGCGGGGTTGTAAGCCTGACGGCGCGCGGTCCGGATGACTTCCAGTCCGGCCTCTTCAGTTTCCATGCGCAGGTCGCTGATCACCATCTGGTATACGGCGGACTCCAGGCGAGCAAAGGCCTCGACAGAACTGCCAGCGGTGTCGACTTCGAATCCGTGAAGTTCCAGGACGGCTTTGAGCGTCAGCAGAACGGCGACATCGTCGTCGACAAGAAGAATGCGACGTTTCATGGTGCACCTCGTACGGGGGAACTGCGGATGCAGTGTACTTCGGAATCAGGCCGCGGCGGTCTTTCGCGTAGCGATCGAATATAGAGAGTGCGGCGAGCTTCAGCCGCAGCATCGACTCGTTTAGTATAGGAGCGTGGCTCGCTTCTACATAGAGAATTTTGGCTGCCGCGCTACGCAAGCGGACGGGGCGGCATTGGAACGGCAATTTCTGGAGCGTGGACTGGAGCGCGCCGGAGCGGCTCGCGACGCGGAAATTGTTGTGCTGAATACCTGCACGGTAACCGATGGCGCGGATAAAGATGCGCGCGCCTCGATACGGCGGCTGCAACGGGTGAATCCGGGTTGCCGCATTCTGGTGACCGGCTGCTACGCGCAGCGCGCGCCGGAAGAGTTGGCAGCCTTGCCGGGCGTGACCTGGGTCGTGGGTAATTCGCACAAGCACCAAGCGGCGGAGATCGCGACCTCTCCCTCGGTGGGGTTTGTTTCGCTAGCACAGCTTTCTGGAGAACAGCGAAACCCACTGTTTCGCACAGAACGCGAAAGAGAGGGGCACCCGGTTCTGGAGCAATTTTCTGAGAATCAACTTTCTCCAGATCAATCCGCTGATGTGATTGTGGGGGACATTTTTGCGCATACGGAACTGCTGGCGGCTCCGGTATTTGAAGCGGCTAACGAGCGGACGCGTCCGAACCTGAAGGTGCAGGACGGATGCGACAACCGCTGCTCGTTCTGCGTGATTCCATATGTCCGGGGACAGAGCCGTTCTCTCCCGGGAGAGCGCGCCATCGCGGAAGTGCAGACGCTGGTGGAAGCGGGCTATCGTGAAGTTGTGATTTCGGGGATCAATTTGGGGCGGTGGGGAAGGGATCTCGAGCAAGGCGATGGTCGATGTTCGTTAGTCGTTGGCGAACAAACGCCTTTTACCGCTGTGATTTCCTTCCCGCAGCCCAAGTCGACCCGCGAACGACCCGCGACCAACGACCCGCGACTCGTCTCTTTGCTCCGAGCCATTCTCGATCAAACATCTCTCGAGAAATTGCGCATCAGCTCGGTCGAGCCCATGGACTGGAGTGATGAACTGATCGAGTTGGTGGCGGCATCCGGGCGGATCGCCAAGCATGCGCACGTGCCGATGCAGTCTGGCAGCGATGCCGTGTTGCGACGGATGCATCGCAAATACCGGCCGTGGCATTACCGGGAAAAGATTCTGAAGATTCGATCGGCCATGCCGACCGCGGCAATCGGCGCCGATGTGATGGTGGGATTTCCAGGCGAGACGGAAGCGGAGTTTAACGAGACGCGGAGCATGATCGAAGAGCTTCCGTTTACCTACCTGCACGTGTTCACATATTCGGCGCGACCCGGAACCCCGGCAGCGGAGCATCCCGGGCAAGTTCCGATTGCGGTGGCGCGGGAACGAAATCGTGGGTTGCGAGAGATTGCATCCAAGAAGAAAGCGGCGTTTATGCGGTCGCTGGTGGGGACGGTGGTCGAAGCGATCACATTGCAATCGGGCGGCGCGGACTTTACCGAGGCGCTGACGGATAATTACCTGAAGATGAAAATTCCCGGGCATCATGCGGCGAACCGCTGGATGGACGTGCAAGTTGAAGGGATGAATGGCGAGATGCTGCTGGCGAAGCCGTCGGACGATCGGGAGACTGCAGGGTTCGATCCGCGGGGGAACGTCCGGCATCCCACCTCGCCGAAAGGTAGTGACTCAGGAGTGCAAAAAACGAACAAAACGCATTGACCTGTAACCCTTTACAGCTTACGATAACGAAAAATAAAGAAATACGGGAGTGATCCCAACCCCATGTCACAGTCAGCGCCGCTCTGCGGTGTGCTGTTTTCTGGCGATCGTGTTTCCGGCATGTTCGTCGATTCCGTGCCAGTTATTTTATGCGAGTGAGTTCCTGCCTATGAGTTTCTGCCGTAAGCTCTCTCCCATGAGTTCTGGGGGGGGATCGTTGAATCTGGATCACTGAATTCATGTCCCGCTACGTTTCCTACCGAGATTTCGACTGGGTGCTGATGGGCTTCGTGCTGGTGATCTGCGCGCTGGGCGTGGTGCAGATTCACAGTGCGACCGAGCACACGAAATTTGCGGGGTCCCACATCAGGCAAATCTACTGGATTCTGGCGGGCGTGGGCGCGATGTTTCTGGTCAGCCTGCTCAATTATCAAGCCTTGCTCGAACAAATCCACTGGATGTACATTGCGGCGCTGGCGTCGCTGATCGCGGTGATTTTATTCGGGCAGAAATATCTGGGCGCGCGGCGCTGGATCAAGATGCCGGGGGGCGGGCACTTTCAGCCGTCGGAGTGGGTGAAGTTGATCCTGATTCTGGCCGTGGCCAAGTACTTTGCGGATTTGCATGACCGGGAACTGTCGTGGTCGGACTTTCTCAAAGCGGGAGCCATCGTCGGTTTTCCCATGCTGATGGTGTTGGCGCAACCTGATCTGGGGACGGCGCTGACCTACCTGCCAGTGGCGGTCATGGGTCTATTTTTGGGCGGGCTGCGCTGGAAGCAGGCGCTGATCGTGCTGATGATCATGGGGCTGCTGATCCCGGTGGCCTGGATGAAGGTGTTGAAGTCGTATCAGAAGGAGCGGTTGACGAGTTTCATGAATCCAGATGCAGATCGGCAGGGCTCCGGATATCAAGTGAATCAATCGCTGATTGCGGTGGGGTCGGGCGGGATCTTCGGCAGCAGCCAGGGATCGCAGACGCATCTGGCGTTTCTGCCGGTGCCGCAGACCGACTTCATCTTTGCCGCATTTGCCGAAGAACACGGCTTTGTGGGAGCTGTGGGGGTTCTGCTGTTATACTTTATAGTGCTAATGCGGTTGACCCAGAATGCACAAACGGCGCCCGACCGCGCCGGGGCATTATTGGTGATGGGTGTGGTGGCTGTGCTTAGTTTTCACATTCTGGTCAACGTCGGCATGGTGGTTGGCTTTATGCCCGTCACCGGGATACCTCTACCGCTTATGAGTTACGGTGGGTCTTCCGTTCTTTTCATGTTTTTGGCGCTGGGGATGGTAATGAACGTCAGGATGCGCCGCTTCGTGAACTGAGACGGTCGGTAGAAGTCAGGGCGCTCTTCTCAACTGCCGGTCTAGACAACGAAAACGGCGCCAACGAAACAAGATTCAGAAGGAAACAAGAGTACGAAGGCCCTCGCGAAAAAGGAGGGCAGAATGCCGGCGAAGTGAAGGCCGGACGGGATTGAAGCCGGTCAGGCGGGGAACGGCCCCCTCAGCGGAATACGAGAGAGTGGTCACAGACCTGACAGAAGGCTTAACGCGATCAGTGCAGACGAGTACGAACAATTCACTGCAGTGCTGGCTTCCGGAAGAACTCCGGGACCGCGCCCGCTCCTACCCGGAGCGGCGCTGAACGCTATCGATCCCTTGGTCCGCCATGCGCTTCTGGTCCGGTAAGAAAAACCGGAGTAGAAATGAACAAGGAATTGTATGTATCGACCACGCCCCACGAAACCAAAGTGGGGATCACGGAAGACGATCAGCTAGCAGAAATTTACCTGGAACGAGAAAACGAATACACCTTAGCGGGCTCGATTTATAAGGGCCGAGTGACGCGCGTGCTGCCAGGCATGCAGTCGGCTTTTGTGGATATTGGGTTGGAACGCGACGCGTTTCTGTACGTCTCCGATTTCATGGATCTGGAACAACAGGACGAGGATCTGGATGAAGCCATCCCGGCGAATCGTCCGTTGACGGGGGCGCGACCGCGCAACGGTTTGGAAGCGGCTGGAGGTGGTGCAGCGCACGATAGTGATGGTCAACTTGCTGAGGCCGACAACGTAGCGGACGAAGGGGAAGAGCCGGCAGCGGCTTCTTCGGAAGCGCCCGGTAACGCCACCGGCGTTTCGCGCGACTTTCGCGGACGCCGCCGTCGTCGCGGACGTCGTGGAGAAACCGGAGACCGGAGCGGGCGCGGACCGAGTGCGGACCGCGGCGAAATTAAGAGCGAACCCCGCAACGAAGAACGCAGTGGGAGCAGCGGCAGCGAATCACGGAACGAACGCTTTAACCGTGGCGACCGTCCGGGACGCAGCGGATCGGACCCGCGATTCCAGCGGACGCCGCCGCCGACCGCTCGTACCGGTCGCGACTACGATTACGGACCGCCCCCGGGGTATCAACCGATCGTCCTTCCTGGCGAATCAATCTCCAAATACCAGCGCCAAGGCCAGAGTCAATACCCGCCTTTGCCGGCGGAGAGTACGGTCGCGCCTGCGGCCGCGGAACAGCCCGCCTCGATCGTTGCGAACTTTCCTGAAGACGAGCCGATCTTTGCGGCGGAGGTTGCCGAGCCACTTCACGAACAGCATGAGCATGTAACGGCAGAGGAAGTCGAAGAAGAGGTGCACAGCGCAGCGCCAGCAGTGGAAGATTGGAAGGTGCGCGACCAAGTGCAATCCGTGCTTGGAACTCACTCGGCGCCGGAGACTACGGTACACGAGGCGGCGCGCAAAGCGGACTTCGCGGCGGCTCCGCAGGTTACACATGATGTTAAGGACGATGTTAAGCGTGAGGTTACGCAAGGCGCCGTAGAGGAACAGGAGATCGAGGAAGAAGAAGCCGACCTCAGAGCCTACGGAGAGGAACCCGGAGACGACGCGGGCTTTGAAGAACTGGAAGAAGAGACGCGGGCAGCTGGCGGAGAATTGTCTGAATCCGGAGTGGGAGAGGTTGCTGCGGAGTTGGCAGCCGGTGGTGAGCCGGCAGTGAACGGCGAAGCAGTTCCCGAAGCCGTGCTGGAAGCCGAAGAGCGAGAAGCGGAGGAACTGGAACTCGAAGAGGCGCAGGCGGAAGCAGAAGCGCTGCTCGAGGCCGAGGCGATTGGCGACGGTACCGTGGATGCGAGCGCCGAAGTTCGCGGTCCGGCACCCGAGGCGAGGTTATTGCAGCGCACGCAGCGTCGCGGGCCGGAGCGCGGGTTCGACCGGGGACGCGGGCGGCGCGGTGGACGGCGTTTCCGCAGTCGCGAAAATACAGTGGTGCCGCAGATCAGCGAACTGCTCAAAGAGGGGCAGGAAGTGCTGATTCAGATTGCCAAGGAGCCGATTGCGAAGAAGGGCGCGCGCATCACCAGTCACATTGCGCTGCCAGGACGGTTCCTGGTCTTCATGCCGACCGTGAACCACACAGGTGTATCGCGCAAGATCTCATCGGAAGAGGAGCGCCAGCGGCTCAAACGAATCATCCAGAGCGAGCGCGAAAACGGCGGCGGGGGGTTCATTGTGCGAACCGCGGCGGCGGGCGCTTCGGACGAAGAGCTGCGAGCGGATATCCGCTTTCTGAAAAATCTGTGGAGCGAGATTAAGACGCGTTCCGAGAGCAGCAAGGCTCCGGCGCTGATCTATCACGATCTGAACGTGGTGGAGCGGGTTCTGCGCGATCAGGTGAGCTCGGATTTTTCCGTCATCTGGGTCGACACCGAGCAGGAGTACGAGCGCATTGTGCGATTTGCGAATCGCTTCCAGCCGGCTCTGGTCAAGCGCGTCAAGCTCTACACGAAGGAGACTCCGCTCTTCGATCAGTTTGGGCTGAACGAGGAAATCAACAAGGCTCTGAAGTCGAAAGTCTGGCTGAAGAGTGGCGGCTACATCGTGATCAATCAGACGGAAGCGCTCGTCGCCATCGACGTGAATACCGGCAAGTACGTCGGCAAAACGGCTCGCCTCGAAGACACGATTGTGAAAACGAACGTGGATGCGATCAAGGAGATTGTTCGGCAAGTGCGGCTGCGCGATCTGGGCGGCATCATCATCATTGACTTCATCGATATGGACGAGCGGCGCAACCGGCAGAAAGTGATGCAGGCGCTGGAAGAGGCGTTGCGCCTGGATCGGGCGCCATCAAAGGTGCTGCAGTTCAATGATTTCGGTTTGGTGGCGATCACCCGTAAGCGCGTGAAGCAATCGCTGGAACGCACGATCGGATCGCCGTGTCCGTATTGCCAGGCCACGGGCTTCGTGAAGGCGGTGAATACCATCTGCAACGAGGTGTATGTCGAGATGCGCAAGATCTCGAAGCATCTGGAGCACAGCGACGTGATGTTGCGAGTGAACCCCGAGGTTGCGAAAGCGCTGAAGGCGGACAACGCGCATCTGCTGAATGAGATGGAAGAGCTCACCAAGAAGACGATTATCGTGAAGTCGGATCCGGCGCTACACCAGGAGCAGTTTGATATTCACTGAGTTGCGGGCTGGTTGCTTCCAGATGAACAGACGTTGTTGATCGGTTTTGGCCTTTTGGGGACGGGCAGTTCGCCCGTCCCCATCGTTTGTGTGCCGAGCATGTTCGACAGCTAGCACGGGAGATCTGGGGCATGTCACACAATGTGACTGAGGGTGAAGAGATTCCTTCTGACCGTGTCGCAGAAGTCAGCAAAGGGCGTGGTAGGTCAGGCAGTTGGCAAGGATAGGGAGGCACTCCAAGGCCGAAAGGGGGAGCAACCGATAGGCCGAGCCGGGAACGATGACCGAAGGCCCGAACGGTACCCGGCTTAGGGGAATAAAGGGAAAGGCAAGT
>DATDGS010000037.1:0-2655 GCA_036521955.1 Terriglobales bacterium | reverse complement strand
GGCGGAGGAAATCGAGACCGAGGCCAGCTATTTCGAGCGCAATGCGGCGCGCATGCGCTACCCGAAGTTCCGCAAGCAGGGGCTGTTCGTGGGCTCAGGGGTGATCGAAGCGGGTTGCAAAACCCTCATCGCCACCCGTCTCAAACGCTCCGGAATGTTCTGGACTGTTCGCGGCGCCAATGCGGTCATCGCCGTCCGTTGCTGCCGTCACAGCCGCGAATTCGACGACTATTGGGAGTCCCGCCGGCCATGATTGCCCCTTCCAAGTCGCGCACCCCTCCGGCGACGGGTAAAGACGGACTTTCGTTGCGTGTCCACCTTTGTCTGTTGCGGGCAGACTCGCGTCGTCTTAGGGTCGCAGGTCAGTAGTCCGGAATTTAGATGTTTCCTAAACCCAAAACCGGAAGGGAGTACCACATCATGAAGCGGAGCTCGGTCCTCGGATTCGTTTTGATTGCCTTTTGCATGTTCTTCTTCGGCGCTGTCTCCAGCACGCGTGCGGATGACAATTGCGCAAAGGTGCCCGTCACCCAGCAGGGAAACTCCGGCGCCACTGGACATGCCGTCCTGTGCGTTAACGAGGACGGTGTACAAGCAAGCATGAAAGTAAACAACCTAGTCCCTGGTAATGCCTATACCGTCTGGTTCGTTTATTTTGATAATCCTGCCGCCTGCACCTCCGCGGGACTGACTGGCCCCGGCCAGCCCTGCGGTTCGGCCGATTTGACAACACCGGTTCCGGATGCCCTGCACCCCGATCTCGCGCCTCCCGGGGTATTCGGCCGTATGGACAGTGCAGTTGCGGACGAGGATGGTCAGGCACGATTCGCGGCCAAGTTGCAAGACTTTAAGGTCTCCAAGGGCTCTCTTATCTGGCTATTTATCTTCAACCATGGCCCGGCAAGCACCGACAACGAGGCGCGGGCGCGCCAGCTTCTCACGCCGGAGACGCCGGGTCTGGGCGCTCCGGGCCTCGGTCTTCTGGTGCGTAAGGGATTTGGCGCTGGAGTCGCTGTTTTCAACATTCCAACAACCACAAGCAACTAACGATCAATGATGATAATGCGAAAAGGGCGGGCGGCCCCCGCCCCTTTCAGTTGAGGTACTTCAATGAGCGAGAGATTTCACGGAATGATCCGCTTCTTTATTGCGCTTGCTCCATTTTCGATTCTCGTGGCTTTCGCCCTCGCGCAGAGCCCTGCTTCACAAGTCGGGCGAGAAGTCGCAATACCAAGCCATCTGCAGGACGGTGAAGAATTCAACACGCCTCTGAGCCAATTGATCCGCTACGGCGCGCAACTCTTCAATGCCAAGTTCACTGTGCAAGAGGGCGCGGGCCGCCCGCTCTCGAAAGGAACCGGCGCGCCAATCTCGGACCCAAGCTCGCCATTGGTCTTTCCGAGAAACTTTGACCGGCTTTCCTCTCCTGAGGCAAATGCCTGCTCTGGCTGTCACAATGCGCCCTTCGCAGGCGCAGGCGGCGACCGCGTGACGGAAGTCTTCGTCTTGGCGCAACGCTTTGATCATCTCACCTTCGATCACGCTGACGGCATTGTGACGCGTGGGGGCGTGGACGAATCCGGAAAGTTCGTCACGATGGAGAACGCCACGAACGACAGGAAGACAATAGGGATGAACGGATCTGGCTTCGTTGAGATGCTGGCCCGGCAGATGACTGCGGAGCTGCAAGTAGAACGCGACGCGACGCCTCCAGGAAATAGCCGGCAGTTGATGACTAAGGGAATTTCCTTTGGGATTTTGCGTCACAACGCCAATGGCAGCTGGAATATGTCCCAAGTTCAAGGTATTGCGGCTCCGAGCCTATCCACCACGGGCACAACTCCGCCGAGCCTAATCATTCGGCCGTTGCACCAGGTTGGTAATATCGTTTCCCTAAGGCAGTTCAGCAACAATGCGTTCAACCATCACAACGGTATGCAGTCCGAAGAGCGCTTCGGGCTCAATACTGATCCTGATGGCGACGGTGTCATCAACGAGTTGACGGTAGCCGACCTAACTGCGGTTTCGATCTATCAAGCCACGTTGTCCGTTCCGGGTCGCGTAATCCCAAACGATGCAGCTATCGAACGCGCGAACCTAAGGGGTGAGGTCGTGTTCAATCAGATCGGCTGCTCTAGCTGCCACGCTACTTTGCCGCTCACTTCAACCAATAACCCCGGTCTACCCGGACAAGCTGGCTGGATCTACTTTGAACCCAATCCGTATAATCCCGCCACGGGTCCTAATTCACCGAATTTGCAGCTCGGACCCGCGAACTATCCGCTCAGTGCTCCAGCACTCACGGTGGACCTGACCAGCGATAGCCTACCGCTTCCACGTCTGCGAGCGCAGCGTGATGTAGTGATGGTGCCTGCCTTCACCGATCTCAAGCTGCATGATATCAGCGCGACTAGCGACCCGAAGACGGATCCGGAATGCGAGCCTCTCGACCAAAACCAGTCGGCAGGATCGGCAGGTTTCTTTGCTGGAAATTGCAAATTTATCACGCGCAAACTGTGGGGTTTCTACAATCAGGGCGGGGCGTTCATGCATCACGGCAAGTTCACCACAGCGCGCGAAGCTGTCGAGGCGCACAACGGAGAGGCTCTCTCCCAGCGGTTGTCATTCGATGCCCTGCCTGCAGGCCTACAGAAC
>DATDGS010000036.1:0-3260 GCA_036521955.1 Terriglobales bacterium | reverse complement strand
GCATGGACATCCAAACCCAAAAATCGTAACTTCTCATTCATGACCGGTTCCCTCCGCTTGTGGCTCTGGACTAAAGTTCTTAATAAACTCAGCCTAACCCACGACTAGCGCATCGAGCCGGTCACACCATAATGACTAATCGGTAGCAGAAAGGTTGCCGACGAACTTTCCTGAAATGCACCCAGATTCCGAAAGAGCGAGTTTGTAAGCATTGACGAAGAATGGCGGGGATGCCGGGACTCGAATCCGCAGCCTCTGCCGTGTTCCCAGAGCATCAAGGCTAAGCTTCATGGGAATCCGCGAATAGGCCCGTTTGTTTTTCGCTAACCGCCCATCCCGTACGCCGGCCCACGTGAACTCGTCGAATCTCTTTGCGCACCGCGGGAAGCTTCAGGTTTGTCCGTTCGATCATCCAGGGGGCGAACTTCACATGGGCAATGCCCCATAAGCGCTGACTTAAAGATGTTTGAGATGCAGCGGTCACCACTTTCCCACTTGGACCGCGAGAGGAAGTACTGATGGCTCCCGGGTCGCGTCCCTGTTGGTGACAAATCCATCCGCGCACAAACTTATTTTCTCAGGAACAGGGTGGCCTTCCCAGGCGGCAGCTGAATCAGAGCCTCCGTGTAGGGAGCCACGTGACCAGAGACGGGATCCCATAGTTCGAATGAGCCCTGTCCAAGTGCATAACCTTTCGCAGAATTCGTGTCGTTAAAATAAAATTGGAACTCTGCGTTACCCAACTTCCATCGGACGGGCGCCTGGTCTGGCGGAAGGTCCCCGATCACGATCCGCAGCCCGGTGAGCCGTGTCCTAATCTCTGGCTTGTCGACGGGCAACACCAACGCTTCGTATTCGGCGCCGCTTGGTACGACTAGTTTGCCTGCCCGCACCTTCGACCTGGCGAGCGCATCGTCGCCAATGTAGTCGTAATCGATGCTTGCGCGGGCCGGTCCATCTACCCACTTTGCGTAGTCCAGATCCGGTAGATACACCGCGTACCGAGCCACCGGAGTGGCGCGACGGGCGATGAGCTGCAACCGCGAAATGTATGCGTTCAAGGCAGGAATAGCTGGCCAGATCTTTGCATTGTGATCGTTGAAGTGGTCGGAAAAGGGGGCGGGATCCGTAAACGGATACCAGCCAGGTTCGGGACGGTCCAGGTACACGTAGGGAAAGCCATGATAGACGATCTGGTTTACACCAGACGCGACCAGGCGATTCACGTCACGCTTCAGCGACTCCGGAGTGGATTGGTACACTTCTCCGAAGTGCACGAACGATTCCGCCGAAACCAACTTGCGGCCATAGATGTGTGCTGCCGAAGAAGCCGCTTTGAGAAATTCCATTTTCCCATCTGCATATAGTTGCTCTGTCTCCGGAATGTCTGCGAGCGCATACGCTTTCAAGAGGTCAACTGGTGCTCCATGAGCTTGCACCCTCGCCATCAGCCCTTGCCCATGCAACCACTTGACGAGGGGAGCGAAAAAGTTGTCGATCCAGAGATCGGAGACGGTCTGCCAGTAATCCTGCCGCACACGCTCCGCGCCCGATCCGTCGAACCATGGCGCTGATCGATAGGGTGGATATATATCGCCGCGACCCGGAGTTTCAATGAAAGGTAGCCAAGGCGTCAAATCGTAGCCGCGACGCTTGCGGAATTCACTAAGGAAGTTGTCGGACCAGTAGATCTCGGATTCCACCTCCAGTGAATCACAGAAGCCGGCCCGAACCGATTTGCCATAGAACGATGCGATCTCGGGGCCCGCAGCTTCTGATATTCGTTTCAGGTGTGCTTCCAGAGCCGCTCTATTCATGTGGTCGAGTACGAGTTGTGGTCCCGTCCCGACCGCGCCGATTACCCGCGTCTCAACCGGCTGCTGGAAGAAGACAAACAACTGCCACTGGCCTGGAGGGACGTCCCAGTCGAGGATCCCGTCCGTGAGCACTTGTCCCGTAAGGAGCTTGACTGATCGCGGATCGAGGTGTCCGGGGGTCTTGACTTCCGGCCGCGGGGTGGGCGAAAGGCCGCCTTCACGCATCTCAACAACTGGCTCTGTTCCCGACATCGCCAGGACTGCGACAATTCGAGTGCGGTCCTGAAGACGCTGTTGCCAGCCGGGAGGCAGTTCGGCCGAGGATAACCCAGACAAGCGTGCCAGATTCATGCCTGCGGTCGGGCGCGGCGGCGGTATAAGAATCCGCTCGTGAAAATGGCTGGGGCCGGAAAGAGTCTTGCGGATAAAGCGCAACTCGATCGAGGCGAGTTCCGGCGTAATGGCCTCCCCTCCTCCAAACGGCCAGCCCGAAACTAACGTTACGTCGAGGAACAGACCGCGATTGCGTGCCTCCTCGGCCGCAGCGCGTACTTTGTGGTAGAACGATGGCGTCGGATAGTCGTTCACTCTGGCCGCGACATCGGATGGCATGTCGGTCTTTAGACCGATCCGGAAAGCTTGGATCTCCGCGCCTGCGAACCCTGCCTCATCGAGGACGCGCACTTCGCGGCGCAGTTCGTCTGCTGTGACGTCGCCGCCCGGCCACCACCAACGCACCATCGGTCGCACTTCCTTCGGCGGGTCAGCGAATTCACGCCGTAACGAATCCAGTGACTGCGCGTTGGCGGCAACTGCGATGCATCCGAGCAACGAAACGAATCCGCACAAGAAGCAACGCGTGATCAAATGCTGTTGCAAGGGAACTCTCTCTCAGGCCGGCCATCAGCGGCAAGCAGTCAGCATACCTCAAGAATGGCTTTGCCGATCCTCACGGATTGACGCCTCAGACGAGGAGATTCTGCTTAAGTTAGCGCTTATGGGGCAATGCCCTGGGCATTGCCCCCGAGGCAGCGGCACTCGCAGCAGCCGCCTAGCCCCAAAACCACCGCAACCTTTGGCGCCCACGCCCCGACGTGTGCGCCTAGACCACAACCAAATAGCCACAACGGAATGAGAGGAGAAAAGACAATGCCGAGTACTCAAAATGCAGTGAACAACCACGAGTATCGCAGCATACCGATCACCACACTGGTGGAGTCAGCCAGCAATCCCCGCAAGCGATTCGACGAAACGAGCCTCGAAGAACTTGCGGCTTATGTGCCTGGGCACATAAGCGGCCTTGGACTAAACCGCTACGCGGTAGGAATCCGGCCCACGCCAGTTTGTGACCCGAAGATCCATCTTCGGCCCTCTCAGTTGTTCCCACAATATGCGCCTTTTGCGGAACCATGGAAGCCGCTGCTTGCAGCGAATTCCGTCCGA
>DATDGS010000035.1:0-1834 GCA_036521955.1 Terriglobales bacterium | reverse complement strand
TAATGCCTCAAGAAACGGGCGGAAGCAGGCGACTAACTCCTCGCCCGGCGGAATATCTTTTTCCTGCCCCATCCACGAGCGTGGCCAGCCATTCAGACCGCGGCAGTAGTGTTCCAGACCGTGATGTGTCCGGTTGGCGGTGTGGTTTATTTTGGTAGTTCTCGCCTTCGCTGATTTCCCGTTCATGCTGCAGCTCATCACGATTCTAAATCGTTGTCACCGTTTGCCCGGCTTTGTTTACCGCCAGGCCCGCTTCAGTTCCGATCACAAGAGCATCGAGATCGCCGTGCGCCCGCGCAAGGGTTCGCGGGCGGTCTGTTCGCGCTGCCATCAGCCGGCGCCCGGATACGATCAACTGGACGAGCGCCGTTTCGAGTTCATTCCTTTCTGGGGCTTTCTGGTTTTTCTGCTGTACGCGATGCGGCGCGTCGATTGCCGCCGCTGCGAAGCCGTCGTCGTTGAGCAAGTGCCATGGGCCGACGGCAAACGCACCCTGACCCGCGCCTACATGCTGTTTCTGGCCCGCTGGGCGCGCAAATTGTCATGGAAGGAAACAGCCGAAGCCTTCCGCACTTCATGGGAAAAAGTTTTCGATGCGGTCGAATACGTCGTCAACTTCGGGCTGGCGCACCGCGTTCTCGGCCAGATCGACGCCATCGGAGTCGACGAGATTCAGTACGCCAAAGGGCACAAGTATCTGACGCTGGTCTACCAGATCGATCTCGGTCTCACACGCCTTCTCTGGGTCGGAAAGGAAAGAACGATCGAATCGTTTCAGGGATTCTTCACCATGATCGGCGACCAGATCGCTTCGCAGATCGCTTTCGTCTGCTCTGACATGTGGGAGCCGTATCTGAAGGTCATCCGCGAAAAGTGCTCCGAGGCTCTGCATGTCCTCGACCGCTTCCATATCGTGGCCAAGATGAACAAGGCACTGGACGAAGTCCGCGCAGCAGAATCGCGCCGCATCGCCAGTGAGGGCCGCGTCCCCGTTCTCAAAAAATCGCGCTGGCTACTGCTCAAGCGGGAGGAGAATCTCAAGCCCGAGCAGCGCTTCCGTTTGCGCGACCTGCTCCGCTACAACCTGAAAAGCGTGCGTGCCTACCTTCTCAAGGAGGCCTTTCAGCAGCTCTGGGACTACAACTCCGTCACCTGGGCCGCGAAGTTCCTCGATGAATGGTGTCGCCACGCGATGCGCTCCCGCATCGAACCGATGAAGAAAATCGCTCGCTCATTGCGCCAGCACCGCGAACTCATCCTCAACTACTTCCGGGCCCAGAAACTGCTTTCCAGCGGCGTGGTGGAGGGGCTGAACAACAAAGCCAAAGTCACGATGAGAAAATCCTATGGCTTTCGCACCTTCCGCTGCCTCGAACTCGCCCTGTATCACTCACTTGGCAAGCTCCCAGAACCCGAATCTGCCCACGAATTCTTCTGACGAACCTAAAAAGAAGGGAACCCGACAAAACTCCCTGCTCCCTGGGCCGGGGAAACGCTCCGATCTTTTTGTCTACCAATAATTTGGCGGGTAGTCCCAAGCAGCAAGTTGACCGCGGATAAATGCAGAGCATTTTTAGAATGCAGAGCATTTTTAGCTCGGCGGCGCGGCGGTACACACCTGATGGGTTCGTGACAGCCGATCGCCGCGCCGGTGAGCTAAAAATGGATTGGACTAAACCGCCGCCGGAACGGCCGGCCTATGGGTATTGAATGCTTCGGCTGGCCCAGCACGGTCGGGACTTGGAGGCGTTTCGAGACCGTCGGCTCCGCGAATCGTCCCTGCTCGGCGGGTGGAGTGAGGAGAAAGTGTGCGGGATGCGGTGGTCGGCTGGTG
>DATDGS010000034.1:0-59401 GCA_036521955.1 Terriglobales bacterium | reverse complement strand
ATGCAAGCCGGGCACCTCGAAATCGAGGATGGCGTCGGACCCGAACGTCGAACGATCAGGCTCGCGAGAGTGGGCCACAACCTAAAGCGGCTCGTCTGCATTTCCGAAGATGGCTTTGCAACACTCGCCGCTCTGAAATGGATTTCAGACGTTGGCGCATCTTTCGTGATGCTGAACCGCAACGGCAAAGTCTTGTTTGCCACAGGGCCGAATGCACCCAGCGATGTTCGATTGCGGCGCGCGCAAGCCGTGGCTCACACGTCGGGTGCTGCGCTGCGCATTGCGCGTGAGCTTATTGACCAGAAGCTTGCAGGGCAGGAACAAGTCGCTCGCTACAAGCTGACAGTCCCGGACTGCGCCGAAAAGATTCACTGCTACCGGTCTGAACTGGCTGAGGCTGAAGATCTCAACCGAGTTCGGTTGATCGAATCGCGAGCGGCTGCCGTCTATTGGTCTGCTTGGCGCGCTCTGTCGATCGTTTTTCCCACGAAAGACCAGCGTCGAGTTCCCGCGCATTGGCGAGCATTTGGCACTCGGGTTTCGCCGCTCACCCGTTCACCCCGCTTAGCCGTGAATCCGGCAAACGCAATTTTGAATTACCTTTACAGTCTTTTGGAATCCGAGGCGCGTCTCGCAGCCGCAGCACTTGGCCTCGACCCAGGCCTCGGAGTGCTTCACGTTGACACAAAAGCACGCGACAGCCTCGCCTGCGACCTAATGGAAACGGCACGTCCTCAAGTAGACGCGTATTTGCTCGATTGGATCATGCGAGAGCCGCTAAAGCGCCAGTGGTTTTTCGAAATGCCCGACGGCAATTGCCTATTGACAGCGCCCTTCGCCGCGCAATTGTCGGAAACAGCGCCAATGTGGGGTCGGGCCGTGGCACCGTTTGCAGAGTGGGTCACTCGCGCCCTCTGGTCAAGTTCGGCCAAGCTCGTTCGTGAACCCGCTCCCCCAACCCGGCTGACGCAGCGCACGAAACGCGAGGTTAAGGGCGCTCAGCCCTTACCACCGGTGATTAAAGCACCACCGCGAGAAAACCTCTGCCCCGAATGCGGGAAGACCATCCAAGCTCAGAGCGCCAAATGCGCCTCGTGTGCGGTTGGCGATGCGACCAAGAACATGCTCAATGCTGCGTGTGTTTTCGGCAAAGTTGCGTAGTAGTGGGGGACAGCGTGGTTCAGAAGCGGTGGCCCTGCGCCCCCCAGTAATGCCAGTCGCCAATGGCCTCGGCAGTGGATTGGTTGGGATTAATGGCAATCAGTTGTGACAGTGGAACGACCATGGTGCGACCGTGCCAACGGATCAGCACGAGCATATCGGAAGAGCAGGCATCTTCAGGTGCCATGCGCTGGACTTGGACGGTTTCTTCCTTTCGGAGCGGTGAAACGACTTTGGCAGCGATGCACTTAGCCTGAAACGGAAATCGGATTTTGTCATCGAGGTAGTAATACCATCCCATGATCTGCTCTTCCGGCCCGTAAGCGTCCACGATGATTTCGTTGTCGATTCGATCCTCCCGAACGGGGTCCTTCTTGGGTTTCTTCATAGAGAGACTTTCCGCTCCAGGGTTTCGCGATAGTTCCACGGCATCCACTCCGCCGGGCTGGTCGCCAGTTCCTGGGCGTGGCGCTGCAACTCGATGAGGTAGTCGAAGGAGTTGGCGGAGCACAACTGACAAGTGTGAATCAAGCTCATGAACAGGTCGCCCACCTGCGCCCCGTTCAGCGTCCGATAGAACAAAGCATTCTTCCGGTGCAGAACGGCCCGCTTCAATGCTCTTTCGACGAGGTTGTTATCTAACGGGGCTCCGGCTTGCCGGAGAAACAGCGTCAAAGGCCGCCAATGTCGCAGTAAGTACGTGATCGCCTTGCCCAGCCCCGAGTTCGGCTCCGTCTTGCGCTCAGCGAACTGCGCTTCCAGCCAGTGATGAAGTTGCTCCATCACCGGACCGCTGTGCGCCTGATGAAACTGCAGTCGTTGGTCGGGCGTCAAGCCGCGATCGCGAGCTTCGGTATCGTGACCATACACCTGGCCCAGCATCTCCAGTACATAGCGACACGTTTCCAGGAAGTAGATCGGATATCCGTAGATCCGCTGCCAGTCCGCGGAGATCCGCGACGCCATGCGGCCTAGGATGTGCGACGCCAGGTGTTCCACCTTGATCCATGGCAAGATTAAAAATCGCGTGTTGTAAGCGAGGAACCGAGCGCGTTCTTGCGCCGAAGGCCTTGGACCGATTTAAGCGACGGATCCGGGAAATCACGCGACAAGCCAAGGGGGTCAGCATCAGGACGACGATCGCGGAACTAGCTTCCTATATGCGAGGTTGGTGAGGCTACTTCGGCTTCTGCGAAACCCCTGAGGTGCTGGTCTATCTCACTCGGTGGGTCCGGCTGCGATTGCGAGTCGCTAGACCCGGGCCTGACCAGCGTGCCACCTTGTCGGAGCATCGCACAAGGACCCCTCGCGGCGTTTTGCATGGCATGGGGATGCACTTTCACTCGAAAAATCTGCTACCATGACCGTTCGGAGAGGTTGTCATGCCCCAATACGTGATCGAGCGGGAGATCCCCGGCGCCGGTAATTTAACGGATGCGGAACTGCAGGCAGTTGCCAGAACGTCGGTCGGCGTGTTGAAAGAATTGGGACCGGACATCAAGTGGCTCCACTCCTACGTCACCGGCGATAAAGTCTATTGTGTGTACCTGGCGCCAGACGAGGAAACGATTCGCGAACACGCACGCCGCGGAGGTTTTCCGGCAAATCGCATCTCGGCAGTGCGCCGCATGATCGATCCCGACACGGCGAACTGACTTAAGTCGAGTTTCGAGTCTGACGACCTGATTCCGCGTCGCAGTGCAGGGCCTCCTGGATAGCTTGCTCGACGGGCATCGCCCAACCTTCCATCCACGCCGTCAGACCCGCAGCATTGCCGAGCGCTCGGCGCGCAAATTCCAGGGCCCTTTCCAGCCTGGGTTGCTCGGTGGGCGTGAGCGGAACGCCCAACCTTTGGCGCAGCGCAGCGGCGGCTCCAGCCAGGTGCAGTGATTGCACGGCGTTCGATTGCGCTGCGGCACTTACGGCCAAACATTCGAGCGCCCTCGCGATACCGCGTTTGTGACCCAATTCCTGGAACACCTTGATGCTTTCGCCGTACAAACGGCGCGCTTGGGCGTTGTCCCCCTGATCGCAGCTTAAGCTCGCCAGATCGGCGAGGGTGCTCGCAATTCCCCAGCTATCACGGAGTTGGCGAAACTCCAGCAGGCTCTGTTCACAACAGGAACGCGCCGCCACCAAGTCCGCTTTCTCCCGGGCGACGTCGCCCAGATAGTTCAACGTCCAGGCGACACCGGCGCCATCTCCGATCTGACGGAACATCGTCAGACACTCATCGTAAAGGGAAGACGCGCGCTCATATTCGCCCTGCAACTTCATCACGCTGGCGAGATTGCTGAGGGCTCGGGCGATGTTTGTGGGATCGCCAAGGTTCTTCCATATTGCGACACATCGCTCAAAGAGTAAGGATGCGGCGGCGAATTCGCCACGATCGCTGGCGTTGACGGCCAACGCGTTCAGTGCGACGGCAACGCCGCGGTTATCGTTTAGCTTGACACAGGTCTCGAGGCTTTCCTCGAACTGTGGCCGCGCAGAGTTGTAATCGCCCTGCGCCGCCGCCAGGACTGCGCCAGCAAACAGCAGGCGCGCGCGAAGCTCCGGACGCGACGCGGCCCCTTCCAACGCCAGGAGCCTGGTGATGGCGTTTCTGCCCTCCGTAAGATGCTCCCGTGTTTCCCAGAAGCGGAACAGGGCGGCGCCCATGCGAAAGCCCCATTCGGCATTCCCGGTTTTGACCAGACAATCAATCGCTAATCGGAAGTTCTCGTGCTCGAACTCAAAGCGGTCGAGCCATTCGGGTTGAGCGGCTATGTCCTCGGCACCTTCCTCGGCAAGCACGAGGTAATAAGCGGCATGGGCCCGGCAGGTCGCAGATTCATCGTTGCTCTCAGCGAGGCGTTCGAGAGCGTATTCCCGGATAGTGGAGAGCATGATAAAGCGCGTTTCTTTATCGACCTGCTCCACCTGCTGCGCCAAGCTCTTGTCCACCAGCGATGCCATGCCCTCCAGCACGTCCAGACCGAGATCGCCTTTGGTGTCGCACACCGCTTCCACGGCTTCCAGGGTGCAGCCGCCGCTGAAGACGGAAAGTCGGCGAAAGAGAGTTTGTTCCGCGCCATTGAGCAGGCCGTAACTCCAGTCCACGGTGTTACGCAGAGTTTGCTGCCGCGTTGGCAAATCGCGGGCGCCGCCGGTCAACAGGTTCAAACGGCTTTCGAGGCGCGCCAGCATGGCGGAGGGCGAGAGCAGCTTGATGCGCGCCGCCGCCAGTTCGATCGCAAGAGGCAGGCCGTCAAGGCGAGCGCAGACGGCCGCTACCGCGGGTGCATTTTCCTTCGTCAGGGCGAATTGGTGCTTTACCGCCTGCGCGCGCTCCACAAAAAGCGCGATCGCTGGAAGACGCGAAAGCATTTCCAGAGGCGGGATGGACTTAAGGTCGGGCAGAGCGAGCGGTGGCACGGGAAATTCGTGTTCGCCGTAGATATGAAGCGGCGCCTGGCTCGTGACCACCACCTTGAGTTTCCGGCCGGCAGTAAGCATCTGCGCTACGACCGGCGCGGCAGCCACGAGATGCTCGAAGTTGTCGAGCAGGAGGAGCATCGGCTGGCTCAGGCCGGCCCCGTACTCGATCAAGCTTTCCTGTGGCGACGTATTTCCAGTCTCTCGCACGCCCACGGCTTGGGCGATCGCGGAAGCGATCAAGCCAGGTTCGCCGATCGCTGACAGACCCACAAAGCAAACACCGCCTGGAAACTGGTCGGCCATTTCGCCCGCCACCTGCAAGGCGAGCCGCGTCTTCCCGATGCCGCCGGGACCGGTGAGGGTCACGAGGTGTACGTCAGCACGGCCCAAGAGCCGGCGGAGATCAGCCGCTTCGCGTTCCCGTCCAATGAATGCGGTGCGCTGCGCCGGCAGATCATTGGGCCGAGGTTCGGATTCCCGGGCAGGTGTATCTGCGAGACGGTCGCGCACCGCAGCGAGGTCGCAAGCCAAATCCCGGGTCGAGGCATAGCGCTGCTTGGGGTCCTTGGCGAGGCAGCGCTCCACGATCCAAATGAAAGGAGCGGGCGCCTGCAGCATTTTGTTACCGAGCCGCTCGGGCTCATCGCGAAGGATTGCGGCCGTCGTTTCCGCGTGCGTCTTCTTTTTGAACGCGGGAGATCCGGTGGCCATTTCGTAGAGCACAGACCCGAAGGAAAACTGGTCAGAACGAAAATCTAGTTCCTCGCCGGTCGCTTGCTCCGGGGACATGTAGCCGACGGTGCCCATTATCGTTCCGTGCTCGGTGATGGTGGTACTCACATCCGAACTGCTGGTCTGGTCGAGCTTAAGAAGTTTCGCCAGACCGAAATCCAGCACCTTGGCCGTCCCGTCGCGAGAAACCATAAGGTTCTCGGGCTTCAGATCGCGATGAATGAGCCCAATCTCGTGCGCTTTGGCCAGACCGTCGGCGATCTGCGCTGCGATTGCCACCGACTTGCGAAATGGAATCGGGCCTGAGGCGAGCAACCCGCGCAGCGTATCTCCTTCTACGAGTTCCATCGCGATATAGCGCGTGCCGTTCTCGTGCCCGAGTTCATAAATCGTGACGATGTTCGGGTGATTCAGCGCGCTCGCAGAACGGGCCTCCTGCTCGAAACGCGATAAGGCTTCCGGCTGAGAACAGCGTTCCAATGAAAGGGTTTTGATTGCGACCTCACGATCGAGGCGGATGTCCTTGGCGCGATAGACCTCCCCCATGCCGCCAGCGCCCAGTCGCTGAAGAATCTCGTAACTGCCAAAGCGAGCACCCGGCGACAGGGTGGATGAACCTGACATGGGAGGTGGATTCATGAAACTTGCTGATGGGCGCTCGGCAGGCCGAAGCGGACTCTTTCCTGCGCAAATCCAGTCGAATGTCTAAGTCGCGGCCGCGACAGTCCCCAGGGCAGCCCCTGCGTTTATAATATCCCAGATTTCGGAGGGATTGAATGGATATTCGATCGTTGCAGCGGCCCCTGAAAGATCTTTACCGGCAAGACCCGGCCACTTCGCGAATCACGCTAACCGCGCACGGTACTCAGGCTGACGCACCGATCGCTTGTTCGGTGGACTTGGGGCGTGCGATCTATAAGGCGCAAGCGCACAAAGGAGTCGGTGGCGACGGTACCGGAGCCTGCTCCGGAGACTTACTGTTAGGTGCGTTGGCTGCATGCTCGCAGATCACTTGCCAAATGGTAGCCGTCGCCATGGGAATCCCCACAGAGCGCATCGATGTCACCGTCGAGGGCGATCTGGATCTGCAAGGAACGCTGGGAATCTCGAAAGAGGCGCTCGTCGGATTTGAGAGTATCCGAGTCACTTTCGACGTCTTCGCGCCGCAGGCAACGGCGGAGCAGTTAAGCGCGCTACAGGCGAAAACGGAGCAATATTGCGTGGTGATGCAAACGTTGCAGCATCCTCCGCGGATTGAGAACAAATGGAAGCAGTAGGGACGGTCTAAGCGCACCCCACCCAATGTGCCGCAACAATAAATTCCGTTTTCATTTCGGCTTGATGTTCTGATTTACGCGGAACAGGTTCCCCGGGTCATAACGCTTCTTGATCTTCGCCAGACGGTCGTAATTCTTGCCGTACGTCGCGCGGATGCGATCCTCGCCTTCTTCCATCATGAAGTTGACGTACGCGCCTCCGGCGGAATAGGGATGAAGCTCGCTCCAATACTGCTTCGCCCACGTGGAGATTTTCTCCTTGTTCGCCGGATCCGGATCGACCCCGACAATCACAGAACTCCACGTCGCGTCGCGGTAACCCCACGGTGTGGCGCTGTTCTTGACGCGGCCGGCGGCGCCGTTGATTGGGTACAGGTGCATGGTCGACTGCATCGACGGCAAGTTCGCCGCGTGTTTCACATGGACCGCGATGGCTTGGTCCGAGATCGTGCGTACGAAATCGGCCTTCCAATACCATTGCTGGCCCGGCGGATAGAGACCGTCGTGCATACTTTGGAGTGCCGGATGTGGAATTGGGCCGACCATGTCGAGCGCCGGAGCCTTGAAGCTCCGGATCGGCTTGAACACTTTCTCCCCCTCCTCGATCGGTCCCGTATAGCACCACACGATACCGCACATCTTCTTGTTGTGCAGATGCCCGGGGAATGGAGCTACCGGCGGCACGGTGAGGAAAGCAAAGAACCCATAGACGTCATCGGGCGCCTTCACGATGAATTCGCGGTACCAGCGCATTATCTCCGCCGCGTCTTCCATTGGCCACAGCATCGGCCCGCCGTAGTCGGTGTGCACGCGTTGCCCCTTGAACAGAAACGAGGTCACGACGCCGAAGTTGCCTCCCCCTCCGCGCACCGCCCAGAACAGGTCGGCATTTTCCTTGGCGCTGCCGGTAACGAACCGCCCGTCGGCCAACACCATCCCGACGGCAAGCAGGTTGTCGATCGTCAGGCCATAGCGCCGCGTCAAGTAGCCGATCCCTCCGCCCAAGGTCAATCCAGCTACGCCCGTCGTCGAAATGATGCCAGCTGGAACCGCGAGACCGAACGCGTGTGTTGCGTGGTCCACATCGCGCCAGAGCGCTCCGCCGCCGACCTGCACAGTCCTCCTCTTCGGGTCCACGCGAATATAGTTCATCGGCGAAAGATCGATCACCAATCCGTCATCGCATACTCCCAGCCCGCCGGCGTTGTGCCCGCCGCCGCGGATGGACACCAGAAGTTTCTGCTCGCGGCCGAACTTCACCGCCGCCACGACGTCGGCCACGTCGGCGCAGCGCGCAATCAGTCGTGGGCGCCGGTCGATCATCGCGTTGTACACCTGGCGAGCCGTATCGTAGTTCGGATCTCCTGGCTCGATCAGTCCTCCATGTAAGCTGACCCTGAAATCCGCAATCGTAGCTTGGTTCAGCATCGCTGTCAGACCTCCAAAACATTTGACCGGTTCTGCCGCCGCAATTGAGCTACGGTACAGCGTCACCGCGCAAACCCCTGTCTCATCTGCAAAACTTAGTCATGTTCGATTTGCAGCCCCCTAGCCCGCACATAGTACGCCTCTACCTCCACTGACGCAAAGAATTGGCCGCACGACCCGACCTCCAGCGAGATCGGGACTCAATGCCTGATTAACCCGGAAACCGTAGAAGCGACTGTGCCCGGAATCTCAATTCCCGGATTCTCGATAAACGGGAACCTATCCAGAGGCCTATAGGAAATGGAAGAAGAAGTCTCTACGAGTCGTCGATAACCTAGAAGTAATTTGGCTCGCCACTACAAGATTAATCCCGACTAGTCTTAGTGCCGTGTCTGAAGTCCCATGAGCGAAGAGCTGGGAGTTGAGACGCTGTGTAGGGCGGTTCAGATACAGCACTAGGACTTCTGGCCCAGAATGTGACTGGTGAAGAAAAGCGGAGTTAGGAGTGCACCCGGAGTTTCTAACTGGAATCAAAGTGCGCTATGTATTGATTGAGGCAGGCCCAAGCGCCGCAACAGATCGGAGAATCTAGGATCGCCTCGGAGATTCTTGTAACCTGGAGTGCACAGCAGAAGCGTAATATCCTCCCCATCACGTTCCGCGTAAGCTTTGTCGAGCCATTCGAAGGCACGGTCTTTGTCGCCCGCAAGGGCATAGGCTGAAGCTACGTCCCTGGGGGCCGCAAATCCGCCTTCCGGCTGCTTGAGCGTCTGCATAGCCTGAGAATCTGAGCCACCGGGTCGGCCTGAAAAGACCACCAAAAAGAGACTGTACGCCGAATCGATGCCGACTTCTACCAGTTTCCGGGATACTTGCTGTTAACCCGTAAGTTGAGTCATCGCCGTCACACGCTCAGAACCGGAATCGGCACCGCGCAGATGATTGCGTAGCCGTGAGTCCGCAGATTTCCGCCATATGGGTAACACCCCGTAACCAGCAAATCTGCCTTTGTCTGCTTCGCAGCTTGCCTCAGCACCTTAGGCACATCACCACTGCCGATCAACACGTCCGCCTTGATGCCCGTGTCTTGCTGGAGTTTTGCGATACGCTGAGAAGCATCGGCGACCAACGACTCTTTCCACCCCGGAACAACGTAACTGCCTCCAGGTCCCCAGAGCTCCACCGAGTCCGTGACGTGGGCGAGCGTAAGGCGGGCACCGAATTCCGCGGCCATTGGAGCCGCCCACGACACAGCTTCGTCACTACGAGGGCCCAAATCGACCGCGCACAGGACGTTGCGGATCGCAAACTCCCGCACTGGCGATTCTTCCACGTGGCCCCCTGTCCACACCGGACACTCAGTCCGGTGTAGCACTTTTGCTGTCATAGAGCCCATCAGAAACTGATTGAACGTGGAGCCATGCGACGGCATCATGATCAGGTTGGCTTTTTCCTCCTCAGCCATCTGAATAATTGCCGCTGCCCGGTCGCCTTTGACCAACACACGCCGAATATTAAGGCCGTTAAGCTCCGGCCCGAGAGAATGGTCCTGCCGTTTCTGGGCCTCTCCAATAATCGCTGCAAGCAAGTCCCAGCCAGCTACTTCTCTGCTGTCCTCTGGAACACCGGCGGCATGGCTCAGCGCTGTCACGACGTGCAGTATCACGATCTCAGAATGAAAATGGCGCGCCAATGCCCCAGCCTGATGAATCACGCCCAGCGAAGCAATCGGGATATCAACCGGCAGAAGAATTTTCTTAATATTCAGCATCGCGCACCCAGCGGAGAGTCAAAATGTCCCGTGATCATCTCCCTTAAAGCGGTCCCACCTAGGAACTGTAACGCAATCTTCCTCAGCGTGTTTTTTTCGCCAACAATTATGGAACGAGGGCCGCGCGGTGCCTCGGACCAAAGTTGGCTCAGGTACTGAAAGTTTTGACAGCTTGCACATTGAGAATGACGCTGTATTCTTGTTGTGTATAGCTGCCCAATTCTCAGCCACAGGGGTTGGTGTATATGTTAGCCGGAACAAGGAAACATCTGGACGCAGGAGTTCTCCCTCTCTGGAATGCAGTCTTCTGCCTGGACTGCGAAGTCATCAGCAGCAGTCGAGGTGACGAATGCATCGCGTGCAAAAGCCGCTCACTCGTGAGCCTGGCTCGGATGCTCGGCGGCAGTTTGCTCGCGCATAGGGCACATCACTCTCAAGAATCGGAAAGTGGGTTGTTCGACATCACAATTACGATTGAATTGCAGCAGATGTACGCCAAAGACTTGAGCACCACGGTTGAGAGATTAACCACTGTGATTGGCCCGAAGCTCGCACAAGACCGAGCCTCATTCCACATCGATGCGAAGCCGGCAGTAGCCAAACTCGACCTGCAGCCCTCGCTTTGCTTCCCAGAACGGGATGCCGCATAGAACATTGCTATCACGTAGGGGTCCAGCGGAACTTTCACTTCCCGTTCCAATTTCTAAATTTTACGTCCGCTCGATGGAACCCATTAAATTCAGGCCCCCGAGCGGTTGTCCGAAGTTGGATTCGAGGTGTTCACGCAGAGAGAAAAAGCCGATCAGGCTGTTGCGGTAGGCGACCACATGCTCCTTCTTGATATCGCCAATGTTGACCAGACCTTTGCCGATAACAAATTGGGAGAAGTGTTCGAGTTCAAATTTGAGCTTCTCCGTGTGCTTTTCGGTGACCCAAACGCTGCCTTGGTATCACGAAAAGTCTTCACTGCGTCGTCAACGCGCCCGCAGGAATCGGCGTCGGCTCGCCCCGGGGCGGCCGCTGCAAAGCCATTCATCAGCTCGCACTTTTTTTTCTCCGCCACTTCACCATCACAAGTGTCGGCGGCCACGCGGTGAAGCTTTCCATCACGGAACCATGTAAGTTGTTTTCGGGCAGTCACAGCCGATTCGTATGTCGTCGCCGGCCCATTTGCACACAGTTCGATGACGGCTGTAGACAATGACCTTCGGAACGACGCGCGCTTTCCGCTGCCGTTTGATAACTGGTGCCGATGCTACGGTTGCTGCGTTCATAACGATTTTCCTTAGTGGGGTTCCACTAATCTTCCACTGATAGGAGTCTCGCTCTGACGCTAACTATATGAAAGATAACGGGGGGTAACTCATCTTGAGTATAAGGTCCCTCCGGGAGTTGAACCATCTCCTCCGTTTTCCCAGCGCCGAAGCGCTGGGCGGAGTTTGGACGCTCCTCCGGGGCTGGATGCGCGGAAATCTTCGTTCCACTGCAAACGTGCGCGCTGGCTAGAGTGGAATTGCACCACTTTCAGGCGTTGCGTGATTTCTTCCAGCCGGTAGAATGAATCCCATCCGATAAGGGAGCTGTGATTAACTCCAGTGGCCTAAAGCCAGCGCCTGAAGGCACTCTCATAATCACGGTGCTTGCGGTATGCCTGAAGGCATACCCTGGTACGACTCGACGTTGCGTTACCGGCTGATTAGAGCCGAAAGCTAAGAACTTCATGAGCCAAAACCAATTCGTCCACTTGCATCTGCATAGCGATTACTCGCTGCTCGACGGCGCTTGCGACGTCGAGAAACTCGTTGACCGGGTTCAGGAACTTGGCATGCCCGCGGTCGCCATGACCGACCACGGCAATATTTTTGGCGCCGTGCATTTTGTAAATGCCGCGCACAAGGCCGGCGTTAAACCGATCGTGGGATGCGAACTCTACATCTGCAAAAAACACGATCACGTCATTACACGCACTCCGCCCGACGGCGACACTTATAACCACCTGCTGGTGCTGGCCGAAAATGAAGAAGGCTATCGCAACCTGGTGAAGATCACGTCGGAAGCCTCGCTACATGGCTTCTACTACAAGCCTCGCGTGAGCAAACAGTTTCTGACTGAGCATTCGAAGGGATTGATCGGGCTCTCCGGATGCCTGAAGGGGGAAGTGGCTGAGCGGTTGACGGAAGGGAACTACGACGCGGCGCGCGCGGCAGCAGGATTCTATCGAGACCTCTTCGGCAAAGAAAACTTCTTCCTGGAGATTCAGGATCAGGGTCTGGAGACCGAACACCGCATCCGTGCCGGCTTATTCCAGTTGGAAAAAGATCTCGGGCTGCCCATGGTCGCGACCAACGACAGCCACTATCTTTGCGAAGATGACGCACACGCTCAGGACGTGATGTTGTGCATTCAAACCGGGAAGTCCATCCAGGAAACCAACCGGATGAAGTTCGAGGGCACCCAGTTCTACGTCAAAAACGCCGCCGAAATGCTACGCGTGTTCGAGGATGCGCCTGACGTGCTTTCACGCACGCTTGATATTGCCGAACGCTGCAATCTTCGACTGGAAAAAGTTCCGAGCCCGTTTCCGCACTTTGATGTTCCCGACGGGTTTACTCTCGACAGTTATTTCGAACACATTACGCGGCAGGGATTCAGGCGACGGATGGAGAGCTTGCGCGCCGCGGCGGCGAGCGGCCGGCTTAAACATTCGTTGGCCGAGTACGAACAGAGATTAGCGCGCGAACTCGCCATCATCCAGCAAATGAAGTTTTCCGGCTACTTCCTGATTGTTTGGGATTTCATCCGCTACGCTCGCGAACGAGGCATTCCCGTGGGCCCGGGGCGCGGATCGGCGGCGGGAGCGGTGGTTGCGTATTCGCTCGGGATTACTGATATCGATCCGCTGCAGCACGAACTTCTGTTCGAACGCTTTCTGAATCCGGAACGCATTTCCATGCCGGATATCGACATCGATTTCTGCATGAACCGGCGCGGCGAAGTGATCGAATACGTCACGCATAAATATGGTCGCGAAAATGTCGCGCAGATCATCACGTTTGGCACGATGGCCGCGAAAGCTGCGATCAAGGACGTCGGACGCGCCATGGATATGCCGTACAGCGACGTGGACCGCATCGCGAAGATGGTGCCGACCACGCTGAATATCAAACTCGACGACGCGCTGACGGAGTCGGCGGCGCTGCAGGAGGCGTATCAGAAAGATCCACAGGTGCGGCAGTTACTCGACATCGCGCGGAAGCTGGAAGGCTTGGTGCGGAATTCCGGTGTGCACGCTGCGGGCGTGGTGATTTCGCCTCGTCCGCTAATTGAGTTGGTGCCGCTGCACAAAACCAAGAACGATGAAATCGTCACCGCCTTTGACATGGTGGCTATCGAAAAGATGGGCCTGCTAAAGATGGATTTTCTTGGGCTGACTACACTCACCATTCTCGACGATACGTTGAAGTTGATTGCGCAGAAAGGGACAAATTTAAAGCTGGACGACATTCCGCTCGAGGACCAGGAGACATACGAGAAAGTCTTCCATAAGGGATTGACCTCCGGCGTATTTCAGTTTGAATCGTCCGGCATGCGCGACGTTCTGCGGGGTTATCAGCCTAACTCGATTGAAGATCTCACCGCGCTGAATGCGCTCTACCGCCCCGGACCGATTCAGGGCGGCATGATTGACGATTTTATCGAGCGCAAGCATGGACGCCGGAAAATTGAATACGAATTACCGGAACTGAAAGAGATTTTGCAGGAGACGCTGGGCGTCATCGTGTATCAGGAACAGGTGATGCAGGCGGCGAACAAACTTGCCGGCTACTCCCTGGGAGAAGCGGACCTGCTGCGACGGGCGATGGGCAAGAAGAATGTCGAGGAGATGGCGAAGCAGCGCGAGCGCTTTGTGCAGGGGGCGACGCAGCGTGGCTATCCACCGAAGAAGATCGAAAAGATTTTTGATCTGATGGCGCAGTTTGCAGGATACGGATTCAATAAATCGCACTCGGCGGCCTACGCGCTGCTCGCCTATCACACCGCATACCTGAAGACCCACCACCCGGTCGACTTCATGGCGGCGTTGCTGACCTCGATCACGGGAGACACGGATAGCGTGGTGAAGTACATCAATGAATGCCGCGAGATGGGGATTGCGGTTGAACCGCCGGATATCAATGTCAGCGACGCGAACTTTACTCCGCATGGGCAGGCGATCCGGTTTGGTCTGGCCGCGGTGAAGAATGTTGGCGGAAATGCGATCGAGTCGATTGTCGCGGCGCGGAAGAAGCTGGGGCGGAATTTTAAGTCGTTCTACGAATTCTGCGAGCAGGTAGACCTGCGGCTGTTGAACAAGCGTGTGCTGGAGTCGCTGATCAAAAGCGGCGCCATGGATGGTCTTGGGCGGCGGGCGCAGCTTATGCAGGCGCTCGACACAGCCATCGACCAGGCGCAGAAAGCGCAACGGGACGCGGAGTCAGGGCAGCACGGGCTGTTTGGCGTGTTTGCAGATGAAACCGCTGAGCAGGCGAACGGCGCGCTCCCCAACGTGCCCGACTGGGATGAACATACGCGGCTGTCGGCGGAAAAGGAAATTCTCGGATTTTTTATTACCGGGCATCCGATGGAAAAGTACAAAGAGAAGCTTGCCGACTTGAATGCGCTCTCCACGGAAGATATTGCCGCCATGAAGAAATCCACCGCCAAGGATGAGAACATTGTTACCGCTGGTTTGATTTCAGGGCTGCGCGTGGCGAAATCACGAAGAGGCGAGTTGTGGGCGCAAGCTGCGCTTGAAGATATGTGGGGGAAGGTGGAGTTACTGGTGTTTCCCGAGGCCTACAAAAAACTCGCGGAGAAAGTGAAGCTCGAAGTCCCGGTGCTGATCCGGGGTGGCCTGCGCATTGAAGAAGGCGCTAATCCGAAAGTCACAGCCAATGAAATTACTCCGCTGGATGAAGCTCGCGTGCCGTTGCCGAAGGCGCTGCGGATTCGGATTCCTCTCGGGAGCGCGACCGACGGCACGGTCGATGCGTTGCACGCTCTCTGCAGCGAGCGCAAGGGCGAGGCAAAGGTGCTGTTCGACGTGGAGCGGGAAGGCGATTTCATGGTGGTGATGGAAGCCGAGGGCTATAATGTGATGCCGGACCGCAGTTTTCTGGGCCGTGTAGAGGAGCTGTGCGGGCGTGACAGCGTGCGCGTAATTAGTTGATGAGTCAAATGGTGGAGCGACGGGCGTCTCGCCCGGTTCTCCACCGGCGAGCTTTAGCAGATGCGGCGGATGAGGCGAGCGAAAGCAAAGCGGGCGGAAAAGTCAGGTCCCAGCGCAACAAACGGCGCGGGGGGTAGTGCGAACGTTGGTTTGAACAACGGCGCGGAGAATCCGGTGCTCGCCGGCACGGACTTTATGCTTTCGATTGTGGACGCGCATCAACCCCGAAAGAATGGGAACATCATCAAAATGGATTCTGGACTGAAGGCGCAGCAGGAGCTGGAAAAAATCGAGGAGCAGATCACGCGGCTGCAGGCGCTGCAAGGTCAGAATGCGGAAACTCAGCGCCAGATCCAGCAATTACACGAGCGGGTGAACGACCTCCGCCGCGAGATTTCTTCGAACCTGAACGCATGGGAGCGTACCGAACTGGCGCGTCATCCGCAGCGTCCCTACACGCTGGACTATATCGAGCGCATTTTCACCGATTGGAGCGAGATTCACGGGGATCGCGGGTTTCGCGACGATCCGGCGATTGTTTGCGGGATGGCTCGCTTTCACGGCGAGGAAGTTATCATCGTGGGGCAACAAAAAGCCCGCGACGCCAAACAGCGGGTGTATCGAAACTTTGGTATGCCGCATCCGGAAGGATATCGGAAGGCGCTGCGGGTGATGAAGATTGCGGAGAAATTCAAACGGCCGATTCTTACTTTCGTAGATACCGACGGCGCTTATCCCGGACTGCACGCCGAAGAGCGCGGTCAGGGAGAGGCGATTGCGCGCAACCTGCTGGAAATGGCGCGGCTGGAGGTTCCGATTATTGCGACCGTGATTGGTGTCGGCGGTAGCGGCGGGGCGCTGGCGATTGCCATGGCCGATCGCGTCTTGATGATGGAGAACTCGGTGTACTCGGTGATTTCGCCGGAGGGCTGCGCGTCGATCATGTGGCGCGATCCGAGCAAGAAGGGTCTCGCGGCGGAGGCAATGAAGATCACAGCGAAAGACTTGAATGACCTGGGCTGCATTGATGACATTATTCCGGAGCCCGCGGGAGGTGCGCACACGGACCACGCGCAGGCAGCGGCATTGCTGGATACTGCGCTACGGCAGCATCTGGCCGGGGTAAGGAAACTGGCGGTCGGCGAGTTGCTCGAAATCCGCTATCAAAAATTCCGCAACATGGCGCAGTTCTTCCAGGTAGAAGCCTAGAGAATCAGGAAGTTCGGCGCGGGATCGACGGATCAAATGTCTGTTGATCCTGGATCCTTGGCGACGGTGCTGTTGTCGGGCGCCTCCGGTTGGTCCTTCATTGCGGATTTGAAGCCGCCGTCACCGATTCCTTTGCCGAGTTCTGGAAGCTTCTTAGGCCCGAACACGAGCAGGGCAATTCCAAAAATGATCAGCAGATGCATCGGCTGAAACAGTCCTTCAAACGTAAGGGCTCCTTGAAATCGAGAGTGTAAAACCGTGACAAATAGCGTCGCTGAAAAGGCGGGCGCTGCGACCCCACTTCAGGTACAGCGCCCGCTCCCGCGAGGCACGCGAAAAGACCTTCCCCGAAGGCGGTTGCCGCGCGGATTGCCCAACCCCTTAGATGTCAGATTGGTGAGCCGCCAGATTTGTTGGGCGCCTTTTGCCTGGCTGCTGGGCAAGGTTCGAAAGACATCGAGATCCACGGGGTCGGCGCCGATCGAGAGCAGATAGGAACTCAAGAATTCCGCGTGGCCCTGCTTGTCGACGGCGTTGGCGGAGATGTACTGCGGGCCATCGGGGTCGAGTTTCATGAAGGCTGCCTGTTAATTGTTCATCGGTTTGAAGCGGGCCGTCTCGACGGGGAGTTGGCCCGGAGTGAGACCGCCCAGCTGCGCATATTGCTGCCACAAGTCGGCCTCAATGAGCTCCGCGGCAGCTGCGAACCGCAGGAGGGCCACATCACCCGAGATGACGACGCCACTTGACTGGGCGGTTTCGGAAGCAGCAGCCAGCAAGGAACCGCCGGTTAGCGCTGCTCCAGCTATGCCCGTGCCCTTAAGGAGGAGCGGCGCTGGCGACCGTAGTTAGAAGGAGACTCGGATAGAGACTCAGTTGCTTCGGACGATGCAGTAGGGGCGAGGTTTCTTTTTGTCATGATCTTGACTCCAGTCTCTTCAGAATGATTGTCGGTGATCCCGTCGCCTGAGTAGGGATTCGCCGCAAGATGAAGGTAGGCGGTTCCCACTTGCTTCGTGTCATGCTGCCGTCAAGATTCTGTCAATTTGTTTGCGGCAGTGCGTGCGATGTTACGGCGGGACCGTTGGGAGCATTGAACGGGGAGTCCTACACTCCGATAAACGTGAGACTAATACCTTCTAAAGTATCGGCAAATGCAAACAGGACTGCACCAGGAAATCCAGCGAGTTGATTTGCTGTAATGCTTGTTCCACCAGCGATACTTTGCATTCTTCCAGCGTAATCAGAAAGGGCAGGTGTGATTTCGGGCAGCCCGGTTTCTGCACTACCGCGTCGATGTTGATGCCGCGCCCGGAAAGAATTGTTGCGAGGTTGGCTATGATGCCGGGCCGGTCCTTCACCAAAAAACGCAGGTAGTGCTTGGCAGTGAACTCGGCGGTTACGGTCGGCGTTATCTCGGCCGGCTGCCCGGCCGTGCTTGTCGTCATTGTCATTGTCGCTTGCTGGGAGCGAGCGATGGCGAGAATGTCGGAGACGACCGCGACCGCGGTTGGATGCCCGCCTGCTCCGTGACCTCCAAAGACGGTCTCTCCACCGTACCGTCCAGTCGCCACCACCAGGTTTTGGCTGCCTTCCACTCGCGCCAAGGGCGATGCGAGTTCGACCAGCGCGGGCTGGACGGCGGCAAACAAGTGGTCTGCTTTGCATTTCGTCTTCAAGTCTGTCCTCAGTTCGGCCCAGGAAATCTGGCGAATCGTGCAACCTAGCTGGTTCGCGTATTCAAAATCAACGGAGTCGATGGCTGAAATCGAGCGGGCCACGATGCTCTCGGGTGTGACGTTGCAGTGCAGTCCGACTCGCGCCAGGATGGCGAGTTTAGCCCGCGCGTCCAGGCCGTCGATGTCTTCGGTGGGATCGGCCTCGGCGAAGCCCAGCTTCTGCGCCTCCCGCAGAGCGGTGGCGAAGGGAATGCCGTTCGCTTCGATCTGACTGAGAATGTAGTTGCAGGTTCCGTTGAGAATGCCGCGAATCTTGAACAGATCATCGCCGGCCAATCCCTCTTGCAATCCGGAAATTATCGGCACGCCGCCCGCTACCGAAGCGCCAAACTGGATCTGCTGTCTCATCTGGCAGGCAAGGCTGATCAATTCGGGGCCGCAGCGCGCGATTAACTGCTTGTTGGCGGTGACTACGGATTTGCCCAACAACAGCGTGCGCCGGACCCAATCTTCGGTGGGTTGGAGACCGCCCATCACCTCGACCACGATATCCACGTCGGATTCCAGAACATCATCGATATCCTCTGTCCACTTTACCGAGGCGGGAAGCCAGTCGACTTTTTTTCGCGCCACGTTTCGATTGAGGACGTGGGTCAGGCGCAGGTGGGTGTTCGAGCGCTCGCAGAGGATTCTTGCCACGGAACTCCCGACGGTACCGAAACCGAGCAGTGCAACGTTCCAGGTGTGTGCGGCATCTTTTTTCTCTCCGACGACGTCGCTGCTGTCGGTGGCATCGCGTTTAAGGAAGCCTGTCATCTTTCTATTATCGCCGAAGCGGAATGACGGCTCCTCGGTTTGCATTCCATCCGTGTACTGGCCGGATTCTTTGTTACCGTTCTGATTACTCCCTCGACCTGCAGCCGCGTATAATCGGGTATGCCGAAAGGTTTTCACTTTCCACTCCGCTAGACTTCCGGGCGACGTGGTTTGCCTGGTTAACAATTTATTGCGTTCAGATCAGAAAGGCACAGGGATGGCCACAACCGATGTCGTGCCCCAGGAATCATTCGGGCAACTGGGGCAAAAACGTGCTGTCGTCGTTAATGACATGAGCATTCAGGTCGCCACAGTGAATGGCTCGGGGTCGCAGAGTTCCAACACAGTTTTGTTGCGCAGCATTTTCCAGATGGGAGTGCCGATTTCGGGGAAGAATCTTTTTCCTTCGAACATTGCCGGGCTGCCGACCTGGTTCACGATCCGCGCCAGTAAAGATGGATACATTGCGCGCAAAAAGGAGATCGACCTGCTCATCGCGATGAATGGGGAGACGGCGCAGGACGATGTGAAGATGCTGGCGGCGGGCGCGGTCGTGCTCTATGACGAGCCGCTGGCGCTCGACAAGGTGCGCGACGATTTAATTTATTACGCGGTGCCTTACGACAAGCTGGTGGCGGCGGTGTGTCCGGAAGCCAAACTGCGCAAGCTGATCAAAAACATGATCTATGTCGGGGTGGCGGCGCAGTTGCTGGAAATTGATTTTGTCGAGGTAGAGAAGGCGATCCGCAAACAGTTTGCGACCAAAGCGAAAGCGGCGACCTTGAACCTGGCCGCGGCCAAGGCAGGCCACGATTATGCCGTCGCGAATTTGAAGAAGCGCGATCCGTTTTACATCCGCCGCATGGACAAGACGAAAGGCAAGATCATCGTCGACGGGAATTCTGCGGCGGCGATGGGATGCATGTTTGCCGGTTGCACGGTGGTGACTTGGTATCCGATCACTCCTTCGTCGTCGCTGGTGGAGACGATGATCGAGTACATGAAGGAATACCGCGTCGGGCCGGACGGAAAGGCGACATTTGCCATCGTCCAGGCTGAAGACGAACTGGCGGCGGTGGGCATGGTGATCGGGGCGGCATGGGCAGGCGCGCGGTCGATGACGGCTACTGCCGGTCCGGGCATCTCGCTGATGGCGGAGTTCACGGGGCTGGCTTATTACGTGGAAATTCCGGCGGTGATCTGGGATATTCAGCGCGTCGGTCCGTCGACCGGCTTGCCTACTCGTACCTCGCAGGGCGACGTGCTTTCGACGGCGTTTCTCAGTCATGGCGACACCAAGCACATCATGCTGTTTCCCAGCTCGGTCAGTGAGTGCTTCACTATGGCGCAGGACGCTTTTGATTTGGCGGAGCGATTCCAGACGCCGGTGTTCGTGATGTCAGACCTCGATTTGGGGATGAATAACTGGATGTCGGAACCGTTTCCTTATCCTGAAAAGCCGATTAATCGTGGAAAGGTGTTGAGCAAGGCGGATCTGGAGAAGGCGGGTAGTTTTGCCCGCTATCGCGATGTGGATGGCGATGGCGTCGGCTATCGGACACTGCCGGGGACCGATCATCCGGCAGCGGCTTATTTTGCTCGCGGCAGCGGTCACAATGAAAAGGGACAGTACAGCGAGCGCCCTGACGATTTCGAGCGCAACATGGAACGGATTAACAAGAAGTTCGAAACCGCCCGGTCGTTCGTTCCGCGGCCGGAGATAATAGGGAGCGGCAAGTCGAAGATCGGCATTCTTGCCTATGGCACCTCGCACTGGGCGATCATCGAGTCGCGCGACCAATTGTCGAAAGAGCACAAACTGGAAACGGATTATCTTCGAGTGCTGTCGTATCCGTTTACGCGAGAGGTGCACGACTTTATTGAGCGGCACGACCGCACTTATGTCGTGGAGCAGAATCGCGACGGGCAGATGGCTAGCCTGCTCAAGCTCGACATCAAGACGGAATTGACGCCGCGTTTACGGTCGATTTGCCATATCCACGGATTGCCAATCGACGCGAGGTCGGTCACTGACGAGCTCATGATGATGGAGGGTAAGTAACATGGGGACGACCACGACTAACACGCCGGTACCGGCTCCAAAGACGAATCGCATTGGATTGCAGGTTATTGACTATCGAGGCGGGAAGACCACGCTCTGTGCCGGTTGCGGGCATAACGCAATTTCAGAACGCATCATTGATGCGATGTATGAAATGGGCCTGCAGCCCGAGCGCGTCATGAAATTCAGCGGTATTGGATGCTCGTCGAAGAGTCCGGCTTATTTCATGAACCGGTCGCACAGTTTCAATTCCGTGCATGGGCGCATGCCTTCGGTGGCGACGGGCGCAACACTGGCTAACAAGAACCTGATGGCGCTGGGTGTGACAGGAGACGGCGACACGGTTTCGATTGGCGCCGGGCAATTTGTCCACCTGATGCGGCGTAATATGCCGATCATCTACGTCATCGAGGACAACGGTTGTTACGGTCTGACAAAAGGCCAGTTTTCCGCGACTGCCGACCTGGGGTCAACGTTGAAGAGTGGCGTGGTGAACGACCTGCCTCCGGTCGATACATGCTCCTTGGCGATCCAGTTGGGAGCCACGTTCGTGGGCCGGTCCTTTTCTGGCGATAAGAAACAGCTTCACACCATGCTCAAAGCCGCCATCGCTCATAACGGGACGGTGATGCTGGACGTGGTTTCTCCGTGCGTGACCTTCAACGATCACGAGGGCTCGACCAAGTCTTACAAATACATGCAGGCGCATGAAGAGCCACTGCACGAAGTCAGCTTTGTGCCGGCGTTTGAGGAAATCAACGTTGAGTACGATCCGGGGACAACGCTTGAAGTCACAATGCACGACGGGTCGAGCCTGCGCTTGAAGAAGCTGGAGCAGGAGTACGATCCGACGGATAAGATTCAGGCAGTGCACCGGCTTATGGAGTCGCACGAGAAAGGCGAGGTGCTGACCGGCGTTTTCTACATCAACGAAAAGGCGCCTAGCTTTGTTGACATGCTGAACGTTACGGATGAGCCGCTGGCGACTTTGCCGCAGTCGCGGACGCGGCCGAGCAGGGAAGCGCTGGCGAAGTGCATGGAAGAGCTACAGTAGGGTTTCGACCTTGCAAGAATGGAGCCGGCCTGGTTGGCGCCGGCTCAACTTTTTGTACCAGGTCTCGAGTTGCGCTCGGCTTGGACAGCCAAGGGCGGCTGTCCCTACGCAACCTAGTTCTACGCGACATTGGACGGGGCGGAGCCTCGTCACCACACGAGTTTGCTAGTCGCCCATGGTTAGGACTACGCGAAATCTTGCTCGGCCGCTGATCATCTGATCGTAGGCTTCGGCGGCCTTTTCTAGCGGATACGTTTCGATCATAGGACGGACCCCGGAGAGCGCGCTGAACTGCATGGTGTCTTCGGAATCGGTGGCGATTCCGGCGGCCCATCCCTGGATGGAGCTGCGGCCCATGATCAATTGAATGGGTGTGACCGTGAGGGGATCGCCGCCCGCCCTACCACGAGGAGCTTGCCGTTCATGGAGAGCCCATTCACTGGCGCGGACATGGATTTGGAATCGGGCGCTGTGGCGAGGATTACGTGGGCGCCGCCGGCCTTCTGCAGTTCCGCGGCGGAATCGCCTGCGGCCGTGTCGACGGAGTGAGCGGCTCCAAGTTTTCGCGCGTGGGCTTCTTTGCCTTTGCCTCGTCGGATGGCGAAGGTGCGGAAACCCATTTGGCGCGCGTATTGGATTCCGAGATGGCCGAGTCCTCCGATGCCTTGAACGGCTACCAGATCGCCGGCGCGGCGCCTGAATTGCGCAGCGCGTTGTAGACGGTGCTGCGCAGAGCAGCGGCGCAGCATCGGCAGCGGACAAGTCATCGGGGATGGCGGCTACGACTCGGCGGCCTTCGGGACACCGCAGCAGGTCGCTTTACGAAGTCAGATCGTGTTAGCCGCGGCCGAAGGGCAATCCGACAATGCCATCGCTCAACAGTTAGACGTAAATCGCAAGACGGTCAGGTTGTGGCGCGCCCGCTTTACACTGGCGGGCCTGGATAGTTTGTGGGAGGTGGCGCCGGGGCGTGTTCCCTAATACTTAACGTAGTAGTACTAGCCTAGTCTAGTTAGTGGGCCGAGATCGTCGATGGGAGAGCCGGGCGTTCTCGCCCGGCTGGAGTGGCGAGTCGCCCGTCGTTCCATCGGTATCACTTGGTCATGCAGTTACTTTACTAGCGCCGCCCTAGACCGGATGCCAGCGTCTTCACCATGGTTCCGCTTGCGTCGTCGTCTTTGAAGGCCCAGACAACGGCTCCGCCAAGTCCGCCTGGGACACGGAAATCGACGTAGAGCGCCTTCGCCCACGCGATGGATGGATCGTCGAATGTCCAAAAGGTTAGGGTTGCGGGGTCATAGATCCATTGCGCGATTCTTTTCGGATCGTACTCATGCTCGAATCCTGTCAGACTTTCGAGCGTCAAGTATGTGGCCACTCCGGGAGTTTCTAGACTGTCGCCTGCGGGAGAGGGAGCGGGCCCGGTCGAGCCTTGGTACAAGCCGTGATTCGCGTCGGGAACGCCGATCCAGCCGTAGCCATACAGGGGCACGCCCAGCACCAACTGGTGGGCGGGCACACCAGCGTTCAGATAGGCACTGACTACGGCTTCGACAAAGAGGCCCTGACTAAAGTTAGGATCCTGTCGCGAGTCGAAAAGCGAGGCGGCATGATTGGTCGTGGTCTCCCATGTGCCGTTCAAGTCATAACCCTGCAGGTTGAAGAAATCGAGTTGGGTAGCGACCGCGGGGAGATCGATGTTGGAATAATTTTGAGACCCGGCGGGCGCGAAGATGCTCAGCAGATAATGGGCGTGATTGGTTTTGCCAAGGGCGTCGAGTTGATGACGGAACTCCTTCAATAGGAGGGTGAAATTCGGCTTGTCGGCCGCGCTGGGAAATTCCCAGTCGATATCGATGCCATCAAACAAGCCTGCGGCGGAGACGCCGGAAGCGATGTTGCCGTTGATGAAGAGGTCGATACAGGAAGCAGCAAGCTGCGAGCGCAAGGCTGGAGTGCTGGCCGCATAGGAGAATCCCGCTGCGTTCGCACTGGAAGAGCCACCGAGCGAAATCATGATCTTCAGGTTGGGATGGAGCTGCTTTAGCTGGAGAAGAGCGGCGAAGTTGCCATACAGCGGGCCAGTGTAAGGTTGGCCGTTGACGCTGGGAAGATAAGGAGTCTGATAATCGGCCCAGGTGTCGGCGAGCTGGCATTGTGGGTCAGGGGAGCCGCTGGTAGCCGCGACATTGCCGAAGGCGTAAATAAGATGCGAGATATCGCCTGCGACACCATTGGTCTGGAGGTTGGCGACGTTGTAGTTCGCGCCGTAAATGCTCCACTCCTCGAAATAGCCTGCAAGGATTTTTTGCTGGTCGCGGTCGTGAGCATGGTCGCGAGCCAGGCTGGGCGTGCCGTAGGCGAGCAGCATGGTCATAAACAATCCGGTGGACAAAGCCTGCCACATTTGCTGGGAGACGGTACGCTTCATGGGAGTGTCCTCTCGTCTGAAAATTGGAGACTAGCGGAGTATAGACCTCTATAGCACATTGAGCAACTGGGGCCGTGTTCGTGAGGACTGGCTGGGAGTTTACATTCGTACTCTATAGCACTTAGCCATGTGCCTTGCACACCCGCGAGACATCTACGCGGAGCGCGGCGGGCGCACGACGCTGATGGCTCAACATTAAGGGTGGCTAGCATTCACCGGCCAGATCCCCGCTAGACGGCCTTCTTGAACTCTCCCTCGAACGAGTGTTCAGGGCTGTGGCCGGGTTCGGGGAAATCGCTATCGGCGCCGTCCTGCATGGGATCGGGGTTACGGTGCCCAAGCTGGTCTGTCATGGAGTTGTTGCCGCTTTGGCCGCGTTCGTCAGGCTCCTGAGAACCCTTGCCGCGGTCGGCATCGTTGTGAAGATGGTCGCTGACACTTTTAGGCATGGCAGGCCTTTCGAGCCGCGTGCATTAATAAGAATGACAGTGTCAGGCTACTCCGAAAGCTTGCGGGGAGCAATGTCCGTCATCACAAGTTGTTGTAATGGTTACGATAGGTAAATTTAATAGTCGCTTAACCTGATCTTGAATCTACAATAGAACATGGTCGGCAAACATAGAAAACACTACCTGTTCGCCAGCGACTTCGATCAGACGTTAACCTTCAACGATACGGGTTACGTGTTGAGCGAGTTGCTTGGCATTTCTATTGAGGAATTCGAGCGCAAGGCCAAAGGCATGGCGAAGCTGAACCTGGTTCAGCAGGGCGCCGAACTTTCTTATCTACTCTTGCATGATCCGGTGTTCCGTTCGCGCGTCCGACGCGAAGACCTGGTCGAGGCGGGCAAGCGCATCCGCCTCAAGGAAAACATTAAGCAGATTTACGAGATACTCGACCGGCGGATCGACGGATTCCACTTTGATTTTTACGTGCTTTCGGCCTCCCCGGTGGAGGTGATCCAGTCGGCGCTGGAGGGGATCGTGCCGGAGGACCACATTTTTGGCACCGAGTTCAAGTACAAGGCATCGGGCGAGATCGAGAGCCTGGTGCGAGCCACGGCTGGTTATGGCAAAGTGACGCGGCTGGATCAACTCGAAGAACAGCTCGCCATTCCGGCAGACCATATTGTCTATGTGGGGGATGGCAGTTCCGACATTCACGTCATGCTGCACGTGAACCGTCGCGACGGCTTCACCATTGCCGTGTCGGAATCGAAACTGGTGGCGCAGATCGCGAAGCGGACGGTGCTAGGCGACAACGCCCTGGCGACGCTGGTGCCGATTCTGGAAGAGATTGCAGGCTGGCAGCGGCCGCAGATCAGGCACATGTTCGAAACGTACGGTTTCCTGATTCAGGGGTGGGATCGCGTGCAGACCGATTGGGTGACGCTGCGGGCTAGCGGCGTGTTGGCGGAAAAGGCGACTGCGGCGGACGTAATCTAACCGCCGCGAGCGTGGAGGGACTCTGATGATTCTTTCTTGCGCTCTTCTTGCCGTCCTGCAGTGCTGTCCAGGTTGAAAGTCTCGGCGGTAGCGAAATCCCGCTCATCGCAAAGGACGCGATGAGCGGGCACCCAGTTTCTTTCGCACCCAGTTTTATTGTTGGCGAGCTTTGGGAGCAGCCGGGGATAGTTTCCGCAGTCTTTCCCGCGCTTGCGCAGCTTCGTTGCTGCGTGGATAGCGCTGGATGACGTGCTTTAATTCCTGCGTGCCCTGGTCTTCTTTTCCGAGTTCGAGGAGCGCGTATCCCTTCTTGAGCTGGGCCGTGGCAGCCTTGTTTCCACTGGGAAAATTCTGCAGGACCAGATCGTAGTTCGCTACCGCTTTTGCGTAATCGCCAGCCTTGAACTGAACTTCGGCCAGGTAAAAGTATGCGTTCCCGGCCAGGTCGGTGTTGGGATAGAACTTGACGTAGTCATTGAATTGCTGGACAGCCAAGTCGTTCTTGCCGCCGTTGTAGTCGCGCAGGGCGTTGTTGTAGAGCACATCGGGAGGAGGGGCCTGAGCCATTGCCTGGGCCTGCTGCTGCGCTTGGGACTGCTGCGCCGCCATGGACTGTTGCGTCGCCGAAATGTCCTCGAATTGCTTGCTCAGCTTGGCGAGGCGGACCTTCAGTTCATCCAGGGTGTCGTTTAGCGCCTGAATCTGCCCAGAGATCTGATCGACCTGCCCGGCGCGATCCTGTTGCTGCTTGTTGATGGAAGCTTGCAACCCGTTGATCGCGGCGGTCACTTTGTTAGCGGCGTCGGTATTCTGCTCGAGTAGATTCTTCATGACGCCCATGCGCTCGTCAAAGGATTGCTTCATCTGGGTAATCTGTTGCTGCAACTGGGTGACCTGCGTCTGCAGTTCGACGAGATCCTTGTTGACTGCGTAGGCGGGAGGGATACTGACCGTGAAGAACAGCGCGAGGACGAGCTGAATGCGATTGGATTTCATAGTTAACCTATTGGATGCGGAAAGTCGCTGCGCGTCCAGCCCTCAGCGGATAAAGCCGCGGTTCATTTGCGTTGCTAGCGGTGCGGCTGAAGCCGCACCCTTTCAAAACAAAGTCATAACCAGTCCGCTTCAAAAGCAAAGTCAATCCTCGAGTTTTCCGTTGGCGGCGGGCTCAGGGACGGGCGAGGCGCCCGTCTCTCCACTTACTGAGTTTATTTTTCGTCCACAAAGTGGCCGCGGCGGTTTTGTTGCCAGCAGCTTTCGTTTGATTCAGTGCAGAACGGTTTTTCTTTGCCGTAGCTGATGGTCTTGATGCGATCGCCGCTGACTCCGGCCTGGATGAGCGCATTCTTCACCGAGTCCGCTCGGTTCGTGCCCAGGGCGAGGTTATATTCGGTCGAGCCGCGCTCGTCACAGTGTCCCTCGATGGTGATGCGGATGTTGGGATGCTGTTGCAGGAACTGAGCATCGCCCTGCAAAGAGCCTTGTTCGCCCGCGCGCACATCGTATTTGTCGTAATCGAAGTAAATGTCCTTCACATTTTGCGCGAAGAGTTCCTCCTCGCTAAGGGATGGAGTCGTTGTTGGAGGCGGCGGGGACGCGTTGACGGTAACGCGAGCGGTAGCATCCTGCGTTCCACCGGCACCCTTGGCGATGAGATGGTAGGTGGTCGAGTCGGTTGGAGTCACTTGACGCGAACCACTTACGTCCACCGGGCCGATTGTGTCGATGCTAACGTCGGTTGCGTTTGTGGTCTGCCAGGTCAGCGTCGTCGATTGTCCCGGGTTGATGGTATTCGGGTTCGCCGACAGCGAGGCTGTGGGAGCGTTTGGGGCGGGTGGTGGCGGCGGCGGCGGCGGAGCGACCTTCTTTGCACAAGCGGCCAGAAGCATGATCGTACCGAGTGCGAATACCAGGGTGCCGCATCTCGCGATCGTTTTTGTCATTGTCATTGTTTTTGCGTGCTTCACCTGATTCCTCCTGTTTGTGTGCGCCCGCGTTGTGGCGTGCAATTTGCCGATTCACGGCAGGGCGCACTCTGGGCCAGCCGCAGAAGGGTACTATTCAACAACCCGTTGTGAAAATGCAATCTATGACTGCAGCGCCTGAAGGCGCTTTCATCGCGTAGCCCCCGCGGCACGCCGGAAGGCATGCCCTGATACGAACCTCGCGCGCATCCAAGATGTCAACCAATCTACTTCCAACTCCAGTTCGGCTGGGTGTTACCGCCCTTGAAAGTTAATTGCTTCACGTTCGTGCCGTCCGCCAGCATGGTCCATATCTGGTCGCTGCCGGAGCGGTGGGACTGAAATACGATGTGCCGCCCATCTGGTGACCAGCAAGGGAAATCGTTGCGTCCGGCGTCGTGCGTCAGTTGAACCCACTGCTTGCTGGCGATGTCCATCAAATAAAGATCGTTGGAACCGGGCTCTCCCGGGCCGTACTTGCGCTCCCAGGAGAAGGTTAGAAACTGTCCGTTCGGCGACCAATTGGGAGAAACGGCGTAGCCTTGATCGGTGACGCGCTGCAAGTTGGTGCCGTCGGCTTCCATGGTATAGATCTGGGGCAGGCCAGTGCGTCCGCTGACGAAGGCGATTTGCGAGCCAGTCTTGCGATTCCAGGTTGGAGAGACGTCCGGGCCCTGGCCAGTGGTCAAGCGCTTCGAGTTTCCTCCGGATGCGTCCACGACAAAAATGTTGGGGTAGCTGTTGCGCGAGGACGAGAAGGCGATCTTGCCTTCGGGCGACCACGAAGGCGAAAGATTCATGCCGCCGAATCGCGGGAAACTGACCATGCGGTTGAGATCGAACGAATACATCATGATTTCCCAGCCACCCTTGTCGATGGAGCTAAATGCCAGGCGCGAGCCATCGGGCGAGATTCGCGGCGAGAGGGAGATGCTTCCCATGTGCGTGATCTGCTGCTGGTTGGCGCCGTCGTAATCCATCATCCAGATTTCTTTGTGGCCGGTGCGCTCGCTGACGAAATAGATCTTGCTTTCGGCGATGCCGGCTACGCCTCCGCCGAGGCGGAAGATGATTTCGTCGGCAAACCGGTGCGCGATGACGCGCACAGCGTCGGTGGTTGCATTGTCGGTATATTGCTTGCCGAGCACCTGTGGCGACTTCTCATTCTTGACGTCGTAGAGCCAACCCTGCACCGTGACTTTGCCGCCGGCCGCCCCCAGGTTTCCGAATGCGAGCATGGAGGTGTTCGGCGGCGGGGAATTCCACGCCGAGAAGTTAACCTCGGACGGTTGGCCTGGCACCTGGAGCGGATAAAAGCTTTTGGAGACAAGATCGAAGATGCCGGCGTTGTCGAGGTCGTTCCAGAGCGTGTCGTTGAAAGTTTTCAGCAGGTTGACGTTGTTGGCGTCCGGGGTCGAGGGTTTGAAATCCGATGCGGCGAGGCGTACGCGTTCGACGCCGAGTCCGGTGCCGGTGCGGATCCAGTCCTGGGCGGAACCGGCGGCCGCCAGCAAGAGCAGCAAGATAACCGCGATCATCGCACGCTGACGGATGGGGCGAGCCGAGTTAGGCAATTTGTGCTCCCTCCACTACCTTTTGTAGTCGAACCAGAACTCTACCGATACTTTGCTTCCCGAATAATCCGGCGGCAACGGACCGAAGGTGTCAATGCGCTGGAGCGCCCGGACCGCTGACTGATCGAGCGACGGTACACCACTCGATTGCTCAATTTCAACATTCGACGGGTGGCCGTCGCGAGCAATATCGAACGTCAGATAAACCCGTTTCGCTTCGGCGATCCGCGGATCAACTTCATACTTCAGCCAGTTCTCGGTGACCTTGCGCTGCACGGCTTGAACGTACCAGCCGAATTGGCTGCCAAAATCGCCACCACTTCCGGTAAATCCAAATCCGCCTTTGGCGCCGCCCGCGGTCATCGTGTAGGGGCCGTTGACCGGACCGCCTTCGCCATACGGAATTTGATTCGATTCGGACGTTTCTGGTTGCGGCTTCCGCTGGGTTGCGCTCTGGACGGGCGCGGGTCTCAGTTTTGTCTTCGTGTTCTTGTCGGGGATTGGAATCGCTTCCGGTTCCTTTTCCTGAACCGTGGGCGCGGACTTCGTCAGTCCTTTGGATTCCGTTGCCAGCACGTTCGTTGTCTGGTCAGGATTGGCGGGCAATGGCACGGCGCTCACCAGCGTTGCTCCCATGGCATCCCCAGTGCCGCCGGTGCCCCAGGAGTTGCGGCCGAACCCTGGAATAAACACGGCATAGAACACGACGAACGTTGCGAATGCCAGATGCAGTCCGAGCGACCAGGCCAGAGGGCGGCGCAGTTGGGGGTGCTCGGAATAAATATCGAAATTAGCGATGGCCGCCATGGGTATCCATTGGCTGCGTAACGATGCTGACGTTGCTGATGCCCGCCTGCTTGATGGCATCCATCACGGTGGCGAAGGCGCCAAACGGAACGTCTTCGTCGGAGCGCAAAAAGATCGACTGATGCTGCGGATCGCGAATCTTCCGCTTCAGGGTCGCCCCGATCTGGTTGATGTTGATGGGATCGTTGCCGAGAAAAACTCTTTGCGATTTGTCGATGCTGATTACGAGACGCTCTTCGGTGATCTCTTTGACGGTGCGGGTGTGGGGCACGTTGACTTCGATTCCGGACTGCAGCACCGGAGCGGTGACCATGAAAATGATGAGCAGCACCAGGACGACATCGACCAGGGGAGTGATATTGATGTCGGCAAGGGCAGTCTGCGTGCGTCCGTTGGCGGATGTGAAGGCCATCAGCGCCGCGCCTCCGGGACTTGTGGCGCCTGCTGGCGGTCGATCGTCTGACGTTCCACCAGGTTCAACATCTCCAGCGTGAAGTCGTCGTTGCGCGACGCCATTTCACGAATGGAAGCGATGATGAGGTTGTAGGCGATAACCGCGGGGATCGCGGCGGCCAGGCCAGCGGCAGTGGTAATCAGAGCCTCGGAAATTCCGGGAGCGACCGCGCGCAGAGTCGCCGCACCGGCTGTGCCGAGTCCATGGAATGCCTCGATGATTCCCCAGACGGTTCCGAACAGCCCGATGAACGGCGTGACCACACCAGTAATCGCCAGATAAGGGACATTGCGTTCGAGGCGGGTGATCTCCTCGGAAGACCCGATCTGCATGGCGCGCTGAATAGCCACGAGATTGTGGATGCCGCCGGTCGTTCCCATCTGGCGTTTGAACTCCACCACTGCGGCTTCAAACACTCCCACCAGGGGGCTGGGGTGAAACTGCTCGGCCACCGCAGCGATATCCTGCAGACGCTGCGCCTTGCGGAAGGCGCGGACGAAGCGTCTGCTCTGAGTGCGAGCGCGACGGATCAGCCGCCACTTGGCAAGAATCACGGCCCAGGAGAGCACGCTGAACGCGATGAGGAGGAGCAGCACGGTTTTGGCGACCGGACCGGTCTGAAGGACGAGATCAACGATTTCGCCGCCGACGAACAAGAACAGGAGGGAAGAAAAGTGCATTGTTTTAGGGAGAACCCTGCTTGAGATTATAGACTAGGGTGGTGGCGCGCTCGGGCGAGGTACCGCATCGGTCACTGTCGATGCGGCGTTCGTTAGAGGGCATCGACCGCTACGAACTCGGGATTACTGCCTTCGCCACATTCGAATACCCGCTTTCCTGCCCTTGGGCGTTCACCTCAGTTGTGACGTAATAGTAGGTCGTCCCGGAGACAACTGTAGCGTCTGTATAGCTGGTCGAAGAATCCAGCGCGGTGTTGATTTGCTCGTAAGGGCCGCCCTGAGCGGTGCCCCGGTACAGGTTGTATCCAACGATGTTGTCGGCGCCCGCATCCCAGGAAAGATCGACACTATGCGAGCTCTGAGCGACGCCTGTACCGGTCAACTGTTCGACTGCTGGCGAGTTCGCGGCGTCGCTGATGAATCCCGCTTTACCGGTGGCCGTGCCGGAAGCGTTTGGCGTGAACTGAATCGTAACTGGGACGCTCTGTCCGGCCGGAATCGTTGCCGGCAGCTTCAGCCCGAGCAGGGTAAACTCCGAACTGTTTGACCTGTCCGACGAAACGGTTACGGCTGCGTTCGAGGCCGTGAGCTTAGCCTGCAACTTAGTACTCGATCCCACCGTCACGTTGCCGAAATTCAGGGTTGCGGGGCTGACGCTCAGCTGGGGGTCGGCGGCGGTGACTTCGCCGATTCCCGTGAAATGCATCGCGAGCAGGCTGTCCTTGGCTGTGCTCACGAGCCGAACGACGCCGCTGCTATACCCCTTGGCGGTGGGAGTGAAAATAACGATCAACTCGACGCTCGCCCCGGGCTGGACTTTAACTGGTAAAGGGAATCTGCCGAATGAGAATTCGCGACCCCGTTTCGACTTCGAAGTGATCCGCAGTGCTTCGCGCCCAGTGTTCAAGAGCTCAATGGAAAAGGAGCTGGAACGACCGATCTGGACTTTATCGAAGTCGTGCCAACAAGGTTTGCAATGGAGTTCTTGTGCCCAGATTTGCGGGAGCGCGAGGCAGAAGAGTAGCCCTGCGACTAGGGGGAGGGATCGCATGGGAACCATATTTACGAACAGTTCGGTTTCGCCGCAAACTCGGAAGTGCATTCTTCACAATCGTTTGTACCGCTCTGCGATGGCCGACCCGTTTCGCGCAACCCACGCAGGCGGTCTGTGCTATGCTGCGCGTAATTCAGAGATCGCTGTGGATTGAAGATCAAAGGCCGCGGACAGAGCAGCCCTGAGCGAAGTCGAAGGGAGTGTCCGCGCCGTGCGAAAGTCACAGGACCCTTGTGCTGGCCGAACTTCGACTCGAAAATTACGCGGTGATCGACAATGTCGCGATCGAATTTGCGGCTGGTCTGAATCTTCTGACCGGCGAAACCGGGGCGGGGAAGTCCATTCTGATTGACGCGCTGGGCCTGCTTCTGGGGGAAAAAGCGTCCTCGGATGTGATCCGTACGGGTGCAGATCGGGCCGTGGTCGCTGCCGTGTTCGAGAGCGACGGAGCGGCTGCGCGTGCCATCGAAGCCATACTTGAGACCAACGGTCTTGACGCGGAGAACGGCTCGCTGATTTTGCGCCGCGAGATTGCTCCTGGCGGCAAGGGGCGGGTCTTCATCAATAATCAGCCAGCGACAGTGGCTGTGCTGAAACAGATTGCGCCGCACTTGGCGGTAATTCACGCGCAGAACGAATCGATCGCAAACTTCGATGCCGCGGCGCGGCAAGACCTGCTCGATGCCTACGCCGGAGTCGAGTTGAAGGAAGTTTCCACTGCGTTCGCCCACTGGAAGCAGATTCGCGGACGCATCGCGGAACTTGAACAGGACGAGCAGGATCGCATGCGGCTGCTTGACTTGTGGAACTTCCAATGCGGTGAGATCGAGGAGGCGCGGCTGCTGGCGGGCAAAAACGAAGATGAACAACTCGAAGCCGAAAAGCGCGTTTTAGCCAATGCCGAGAAAATTTACGGCGCGGCCATCAATGCCTTTGACCTGCTGTATGAAGGCAACGCCTCGACTTCGTCGAGCCTGTATGCCGCGCAGAAGCACCTGGAAGAACTGGCGCGGTATGAGCCGAAGTTTCAGGAAGCGCTGGCGGCGCTGGAGTCGGCGCGCATCAGCGTCGAGGATGTGGGCGCGACGCTGCGCGATTATGCAGGTGGAATCCAGGCTTCGCCGGAACGTCTCGCCGAAATCGAAGAGCGGCTGGCCTTGCTGGGTCGTCTGAAACGGAAGTATGGGCCTACACTCGCGCAGACCATTACCTTTGGCGAGGATATCCGGCGTAAACTATCGGAAATGGAGAATAAAGATCAAGTACTACTTGAACTGCGGGCGATGCTGACTGTGGGTGCCGAGGAATATCGTAAAGCCGCTCGAATCGTCTCGCGCAAACGGTTGGAAGCGGGGCGGAAGCTGGAAAAGCTGGTCGAGGCGGAGATCAACGACCTCGCGATGCGCGCAAGTTTTCGTGTCGCTGTGGAAGAGACTATAGGCGAAGAGCATTGGACAACTTGCGGCATGAACCAAGTGATATATCGGATTACGACCAATGTGGGCGAGACCATGCGACCGCTGGAGCAGATCGCCTCCGGCGGCGAGCTTTCACGCGTCATGCTGGCGTTGAAGGCGAGCGTTGAAGCAGGAACGAATCCGGCGGGGAAAAGGAAGTCGGCGGCAGCGCAGCGGACATTAGTGTTCGACGAGATCGATACCGGCATCGGAGGACGTGCCGCCGAGGCGGTGGGGAAGAAGTTGAAAACGCTCTCCAAAGGCAATCAGGTGCTCTGCGTCACCCACCTGCCGCAGATTGCAACCTTTGCCGATCACCATTACGTGATCGAAAAGCGCGAGACCGCAGGCCGCGCCAAGACTACCGTTCGCCAGATTTCAGGCGAAGAGCGGACTGAGGAAGTGGCGCGCATGCTGTCGGGGGCGAAGCTTACTGAGACTTCGCGCAAGCATGCGGAACAGATGATTCGGGCGAATGGGTAAGAAGATTTCAGTCCTCGTCGATCTGGGGGTCCGGCGGTACGCGGTTCTTACGGAAGACACCCAGACCGAGAAAAGAATCCACTGGGGTGGTCGGGAGCATACCTCCGTGATCGCTGGGTGGAATCGGAAGCCCGACAGATCAGCCACAGGAGCTTGGCTCCAGAAGCAGATTTCGTGCCTGCCGATTATCGCACGGCTTGCAAAGGCAGGAACTGTCGATTGTTACTTCTCTCTCGAACTCACGTTTTGAGGAAAATCGGGGAGGTGGCGGAATGCATGGGACTTTTGGCGACTCTTTGCCGGGGTCGACTTGAGGAGTTGTTTGCCAGCGGCAAATAGACCTCGCTTTCGGCAAAACGTGAATTTTGGCGAATACCTCAGAAAAGGGGCTGGCCGAGTTTTGCGATTTTCTTGTGAAGCTGGACCCTTCGCTTCTCAGTCAGGCTCCAGAGTTCTGGAACACGCTGCCCGCGTTCGAACAGGAAAACCTAATGCAGCCGGGCGTTTTCAGTCATTGTGCCACCGCCTCTCGGAAAGACATTACTCCGACGCTTTTCACCGGTGGCCAGCGGAAACAAACGGACTGGACGATTTTGGATCATGGATAAGAAATTCATAAATGCAGTGAGCAGCATCCGCGACTTCAATTTTCGATGCAAGCCAACATCGCCCGAGCAGTTCCTGAGCGACTTGGGTGTCACCGAGATCGATCCTCACCCCTTTCCGGGCTGCGGACCCCGATATTTTGAGTAGGGCTAGGCAGCGTGAAGACCGGCGCCTGCCCGACCGCACTCCAGCGGACCACGGAACAACCGAAGTTCATGACAAGGATCAGGCGTGTATTGTCGCGTGGGTGCCAAGATTACGTGCCCTTCGTGCGGTAGTCCGACAACAGTGCCCTTGATCCCGGCACAGTGATGGCAGTCCACACGCAGATAGATCTGAAGTTGTCGATTGGCTTAGCTACGCTAAGCTAAGTACAGTTAGCTAACATGTACTTAATGGAAACCATCACCATTCACAAGGCTAAAACCGAGCTTTCGCGGCTGATTGAGAGGGCTTGCCGGGGTGAGGAGATTGTCATCGCTCGAGGTAAAAAGCCGTTGGTGCGCCTGGTGGCAATCGAGGACAAACAAGGGCAAAGCAAAACCGGAGCCTGGCGCGGCAAACTGAAAGTCGGACCCGAATTTTTCGAGCCTTTGCCTCCGCAAGAGCTTGACTCATGGGGGCAATAGCGTGCGCCTACTGCTGGACACCCATGCTTTGCTCTGGTGGTTTAGCGACGATCCAGCGCAGCCCAAGTCGTGCAGGAAACTGATCACCCAACCGGGCAATAGCATTTTTGTTAGCGCGGTTTCCGCTGGGAGATTGCAACAAAGTTTCGACTGGGCAAGCTGGCGGGCGCTTCCGATCTAGTACAAGACTTCGGAGGCTATCTTGACCGGGAGAAGTTCCAAAGTCTGTCTGTGTCATACGACCACGGAGTTCGCGCTGGGATGTTGCCTGGATCGCACCAAGATCCGTTCGACCGCATGCTGATCGCCCAGGCTGAAATTGAGAAACTATTCATTGTCAGCAACGAAAGAATCTTCGACCCGTGCGGGGCGCGGCGTATTGGGTGAAGCGCGTCTTCGAGTGGAGCGCCTCCCGTTCACCCGCCCCGTTTCCCCGCCCGCTGCTAATCCCCACACCCTCAAAGGCTTACATTGACCTGAGGGTGCATCTTTCGATACCCTTAGAGCATCTTTTTCAATGAAAAAGTGTACCCTAGTAGGTGGGGGATGCGATTTGTCTGAAACCAGTTTACACACCAAGACCTTGCTGTTATTGAAGCCGCGCGGGTTCTGCGCGGGAGTGGTGCGGGCGATCGACATTGTCCGGATTGCGCTGGAAGCGTTTGGGCGGCCGATTTATGTGCGCAAGGAAATCGTCCACAATCGCTTTGTGGTGGAGGAACTGCAAGAAAAGGGCGCAATTTTTGTCGATAGCGTGGACGAGGTGCCCGAGGGCGAGCGCGTCATCTACAGCGCGCACGGCGTTTCTCCCGAAGTGCGCGAAGCCAGCAAACTGCGGAAGCTGCGCGTGATCGATGCGACGTGTCCGCTGGTCACTAAGGTGCACGTGGAGGCGGTGAAGTTCGCCAAGGAAGGCTATTCGCTGATTCTGATCGGCCATCGCGATCATGACGAAGTGATTGGCACGCTCGGCGAGGCGCCGGCGGTGACACGGGTGGTAGGGTCGCCGTCGGAAGTGGCGTCGGTGACGTTGCCTGACCCCAACCGCGTGGCGTATTTGACACAGACAACGCTCAGCCTGGATGAAACGCGCGACATTATCGCTGCGCTCAGAAAGCGGTTTCCGAACATCAAAGGTCCGGCTGCGCAAGACATATGTTATGCGACGGAAAACAGGCAGGTTGCCGTGAAGCACGTGGCCTCCGATGCGGATTTGCTGCTGGTGGTTGGTTCGGACAATAGTTCAAATTCCAAGCGGTTGGTGGAGGTGGCTCGCAGTTTGGGTACCCCGGCGCATCTAATTGATGATTGCCGCGACATTCAGCCGCAGTGGTTGAATGGCGTGAACACGGTGGCCCTGACCGCGGGAGCTTCCGCTCCGGAACATCTGGTGCAGGAAGTTGTGGAGTATCTGGCGGGAAAGGGTTTTGGCGACGTGCAGGAACTCGAAATCATGCCGGAAAATGTTCGCTTTGGATTGCCGCCGGAGATCGTGGAAACCATTGCCGCAGCACCGGCCATTGCCGTGCAGTCATAAGTCTGGAGACATGATGGAAGAATCCTCCCCTTTTAGTTCGGCCTCTGCGCCGCAGATGCGATTTGGAAAAATTGATGACCTGGGAAGCCGGGTCGCGGTCGCGGTCGATGCGGCGCGCAAGTATCTTTTTTCGCAGCAACACGAGGATGGCTACTGGTGCGGAGAACTGGAAGCCGATACCAGCCTCGAGTCCGACTACATCCTGCTCCACACGCTGCTCGGTACTGGCAGCCAAGAACGCTTTGACAAAGCCGCTCGTTACATCCTGAGCCACCAGAACGAAGACGGCGGATGGAGCATCTATGCCAGTGGCCCCTCCAACATCAGCGCTTCGGTGAAGGCTTACTTCGGGTTGAAGCTGGCCGGGTTTACGGCGGATCATCCCGCGCTGACGCACGCCCGCAAGAAGATCCTTGCAATGGGTGGCGTGACCGAAGTCAATACATTTACCAAGATCTATCTCTGTTTTTTCGGGCAATACGTTTACGATGCGGTGCCCGCGGTTCCGCCGGAGATCGTGCTCTTTCCGAACTGGTTCTGGTTCAATATCTACGAAATTTCTTCGTGGTCGCGGGCCATCCTGGTGCCGCTTTCGATTTGCTATGCGAAGAAGCCGTTCAAGAAGATTCCCGACGAAATGGGCGTGGAAGAACTCTTTGTGGGCGGACGCGAAAAGTCACGCATGCATCTGCGCTGGGCGAGGAAGCTGATTTCGTGGCGCAATTTCTTTTTATGCCTGGACCGCCTGACGCACTGGTTCGAGCGCGTACATATCCGTCCGCTGCGATCGCTGGCTCTGCGACAGGCGGAGAAGTGGATGCTGGCGCGCTTCGAGATGAGCGACGGGCTGGGAGCAATTTATCCCTCGATGATGAACGCCATCATCGCGCTACGTTGCCTGGGCTATTCGGTGGACGACCCGCAGTTTATACGCGCGATGGATGAATTCGAGAAACTGGGAATCGAGGAAGGTGACACTTTCCGCATGCAGCCTTGCATGTCTCCGGTCTGGGATACGGCGTATGCGCTGTTTGCTTTGGGTGAGGCGGGGGTTCCGGCGAATGCCCCGCGACTGGTGAAGTGCGCTGATTGGATTCTGCAGAAGCAGGTGCGGAAGCCCGGAGACTGGAAGGTCAAGAATCCGAAAGGCGAACCGGGCGGCTGGTACTTCGAGTTCAACAACGAGTTTTATCCTGACGTGGACGACACCGCCATGGTGTGCCTGGCGCTGAGCCGGATCGAGCATCCGAACGGGCGTTATCAAAGAGAGTCGGTGCAGCGGGCCATCGATTGGGTTCTATCGATGCAGTGCAAGAACGGGGGCTGGGCTTCGTTCGACAAGGATAACGACCGCATGGTGTTCCAGTACGTGCCCTTTGCCGATCACAACGCCATGCTTGATCCCGCGACTGTTGATATTACCGGACGAATTCTGGAGTGCCTTGCGGCGTATGGATACGACCAGAACCATCCCGCGGTAAAACACGCGCTCAAGTTCATTCGTAAAGAGCAGGAGCCAGATGGGAGTTGGTTCGGACGCTGGGGCGTGAACTATATCTACGGCACGATGCAGGTGTTGCGCGGCCTGGAAGCGATGGCGGTGGACCGCAATGACCCCATGATCCAGCAGGCAGCGGAGTGGTTGCGCTCGGTGCAGAATGCCGATGGCGGGTGGGGTGAGACGGTGGGATCCTATGACGATCCGAACCTTCGCGGGCAGGGCGACAGCACGGCTTCGCAGACAGCTTGGGCAATCATGGGGCTGCTGGCGGTGGGCGATACGCGCAGCGAGTGCGTAGCGCGCGGCATGGCATATCTCTTGCGCACGCAAAATAAAGACGGTTCGTGGGACGAGCGGCTCTTCACCGGGACTGGCTTCCCGCGCGTGTTCTATCTGATGTACCACCTGTATCGCGAGTATTTCCCGCTGCTCGCGCTCACGACCTATTCGAAGGTGATGGCGGAGAAGAGCAGCAGTTAGCATTTAGCACTTAGCCGTTAGCTAACCCGGGTTCTAGAAAGGTCACGTTTCCCCGTGTCGTACCTCGGTGGACTTAGTGCTAAATGTTAAATGCTGGCTTTTGTCACCGGCGCCACTGGATTTCTGGGCAGTCATGTTGCGCGCGTCCTGGCGGAACAGGGAGCCGAGTTGCGGCTGCTGGTGCGGCCGACTAGCGATCTGTGCAACCTTGACGGTCTAGATGTTGATCGCGTGGTCGGCGATCTGCGCGATTCGGTATCGATTGAGAAGGCGCTTTCCGGCTGCGAAGTCGTTTTTCACGTCGCGGCGGACTATCGTTTGTGGGTGCGCGATCCCGCCGAGATGTATCGCTCGAATGTCGAAGGTACACGTTCCTTGCTGGAAGCGGTGCGGAAGCAAGGTGTGCGGCGCGTCGTGTACACGTCGAGTGTTGCGACCATGGGATTTACTTCGAACCACGCACCTGCCGAGCGGCGCTCGGCCGGACAGCCGAGGGCGGCTGTCCCCACGCGCGCTAGCACGGACGAGGGCGCTCGTCCCCACACGAGCGCGGACGAGGAAAGCCCGGTATCGCTGACGGACATGATCGGGCACTATAAGCGTTCGAAGTTCATGGCGGAGCAAGTGGCAGTCGATGCCGCGAGATCTGGAGTGGATGTGGTGATCGTGAATCCCACGACGCCGATCGGCGAGCGCGATATCAAGCCGACTCCGACAGGGCGAATCGTCGTGGATTTCCTGAAGCGGAAATTCCCGGCGTACGTGGAGACCGGATTGAACCTGGTGGATGCGACCGATTGCGCGCGTGGTCATGTCCAGGCGTTGGAGAAGGGAAGATCGGGCGAGCGCTACATTCTGGGCGGAGAGAATCTTACGCTGAAACAGATTCTGGACCGGCTGGCTGCGATTACGGGATTGCCGTCGCCAACGGTGAAGCTGCCTTACATTTTTGCGCTGGCGGCGGGGGTCGTGGACGAAATGGTGACCGGACGGCTCCTGGGCCGCGAGCCGCGGGCAACGGTCGACGCCGTGCGCATGGGACGAAAGATGATGTTTGCGAGTTCGGCGAAAGCGGAACGGGAACTGGGCTGGCGTATGGTTCCAGTCGATGGGGCCCTACGGCGGTCGGTGGACTGGTTTCGCGGCAACGGATATGTCTGAAACTCTGAAACGGAGACAAAGATTGTCATGATCAGGATCGCCATCGTCGCCGCCATGGAGCGCGAGGTTAGACCGCTGATCGGAAGTTGGAAGGTCAGGTCGATCGAACACGACGGGCGACGATATCGTCTTTTTGAAAATGGCGACACCGCTCTGGTCTGCGGCGGAATTGGAGCGGAAGCCGCGCGGCGCGCTACTGAAGCGGTAATCAGGGAAGTTGACCCGGTGCGGGTGATCTCCGTGGGCTTCGCTGGAGCACTGGAGAGGCCACCGGATCGTTCCCTGCAGGTCGGCGATGTTCTTGAGCCGCGCACGGTGATCAATTCCGCAGACGGTGCCCGAACAGAAGTTGGCTCAGGTGAGGGAACTTTAGTGAGCTCCGCGACCGTGGCTGGCAAGGAGCAGAAGTTGCAATTCAGTAAAGCTTATGGAGCGAGGGCGGTCGATATGGAAGCCGCAGCCGTGGCGCAAGGAGCGCAGGCGCGCGGAGTCGAGTTTGGTACTTTGAAGGCCATCTCCGATGCCGCCGATTTCAGTCTGCCGGCAATCGATCCGTTTGTGGCGCGCGACGGGAGCTTTCAGTCCGCCAAGTTTGCGTGTTATGTAGTACTGCGCCCGTGGCTGTGGGGGACTACTATTGCGTTGGCGCGGAACAGTTCCAAGGCGAGCCGCGCCCTTTGCGGAGCGCTTGTGAGTTACCTCAATCGCGAGAAGCTGGATGGAGCGACGGGCGTCTCGCCCGTCCAGCAGTATCGCGGCCGGGCGGGGACGCCCGGCTCTCCACCGGCAAGCTTGGAACGACGGCTATAACGGTCGCAGTCGCGGTACTAGACTGAGGAGAGGTAGTAAAGTTTGCTATGGCAATCGCTCGATCATCGACATTAGCCTTTGAAAGTGAGAGGCGCGAGATTCCTTCCACCATGCAGGCTGCCGTGTATCGTGGCGTGAACGATGTGCGCCTGGAAGAAGTGCCTGTCCCTGAAGCCGGGCCCGGGGAAATTTTGGTTCGCGTCCACACCTGCGGAATCTGCGGCACCGATCTTAAGAAGATCGCTTCCGGCTCGCACTCTGCGCCACGCATTTTTGGCCACGAAACCGCGGGCGTCGTCGCGAGAATGGGAGAAGGCGTTCGAAAGTTCAGCGTCGGCGAGCGCGTTGTGGTGTTTCACCACATCCCGTGCGGAGAATGTTATTACTGCCGACACAAAACCTTCGCGCAGTGCGCTACTTACAAGAAAGTCGGCTGCACCGCAGGGTTTGAGCCTTCGGGCGGAGGGTTCGCGGAATACGTGCGGGTAATGGACTGGATTGTCGAAAAGGGAACGGTGCGGATCCCGAACGGCATCAGCTTCGAGCAGGCATGTTTTGTCGAGCCGGTGAATACCTGCATTAAAGGTGTAAAGACGCTTCGGCTAGAAGCGGGCGAGACCGTGCTGGTGATTGGGCAGGGGCCAATCGGGCTAATCCTTGCGACTCTGGCCAAACGGGAGGGAGCTCGGGTGATTACTTCCGATTTGCATCCGGCGAGGCTTACAATAGCTAGTAGCTTCGACCTGACACTGACGATTGACGCTTCCAAGACTGACGCCGAGCAAGTAGTACGGGAAATGACGGAAGGCCGTGGGGCTGACGCTGTGATTTTGGCGGTGGGCGCAAATAGCCTGATCCGGCCTGCCATCGACGTCACCCGTGCGGGAGGTCGTGTGTTGCTGTTTGCGCAGACTGTACGAGGCGAGGTCACGATTGATCCGGCGGCGGTGTGCGTGGACGAGAAGACTTTGCTGGGGTCCTACAGCGCATCTGTGGAATTGCAGGAGGAATCAGTGCGGTTCGTCATGAACCGTGAAATGGATCTGGAACGGCTTATCAGCCACCGTTTCCCGCTGCAAAGCGGTGTGGCAGCGCTGAATCTGGCTGCCCATCCTCAACCGGACTCGATGAAGATCGTCATCCAGCCGGGCAGCGCGGGGGCCCCCAGCACGTCTTCGGGTTTTGGCGCGATGGGGTCGAGAGCGTGGGAAGGACATCAACTGTGAATGGCAAGATGACGGCTGCCGTCCTCTACGGCAAAGAAGACATCAAGATTGAAAAAGTGCCTATACCGCGTGTGGGAGAAGGCGAAGTTCTGGTCAAGGTCCACGTGGCGCTGACTTGCGGCACTGATTTAAAGGTATATCAGCGGGGCTATCACGCCCGCATGATTGTGCCGCCGGCGTTGTTTGGGCATGAACTGGCGGGCACGGTCGAGGAAGTCGGCGAAGGCGTGCGCGGCTTCAAAAAGGGCATGCGCGTGGTCGCGCTGAACTCGGCTCCCTGTGGCATGTGTTTTTATTGCTCAAAGCACCAGTTGAATCTCTGCGAAGATCTGCTGTTCAACAATGGCGCCTACGCGGAGTACATCCGGATACCGCGGCGCATCGTGGAAGCCAACATGCTCGTCGTGCCTTCGAATGTGAGTTTCGAGGATGCCGCGATGACCGAGCCGCTGGCCTGCGTTCTCCGTGGCCTGCATGAAACTGGCGTTGAGATCGGCGATACCGTGGCGGTCGTTGGCGGCGGACCGATCGGTCTGATGTTTGTGCAAGTGGCCAAGGCGATCGGCTGCAACGTGATCGCGGTGGTCAAGCGCGATTCGCAAGTCGCATTGGCACGCAAGAAGGGCGCGCACGAGGTAGTGCAGATTACCAAGGTGAGCGATCCGGTAGAGGCGGTGCGCCAGCTGAGTCCGGAAAGGCGCGGCGCCGACGTGGCGATTGAAGCCGTGGGCCGGCCGGAAGCCTGGGAATGGGCGGTGCAGATGGTTCGCAAGGGCGGCACCGTGAATTTCTTCGGTGGATGCGCTTCGGGAACCAAGGTGCAGTTGGACACCAACCGCCTGCACTACTCAGAAATCACTCTAAAAGCGACTTTCCATCACACCCCGGAGACGGTACGGCGGGCTTTCGGTTTGATTGCCGAGAAGAAGGTTCTGGGCACCGACTACATTACCGGCGAAGCACCGCTCTCGCGTCTGCATGATGTGCTGCGCCACATGCTGAACCGCAACGGGGATATCAAGACGGCGATTATCCCAGGTCACTAGCGTATCCCCAAGTCGGCACAGATCATACTGTCATCCTGAGCGAAGCGAAGGATCTATGCATTTCGCCGCGACAAGCAAATACATAGATCCTTCGCTTCGCTCAGGATGACAACGGAAACTCGTTTGATGAATTTGGTTAAAGAGCTTTGATGATGACTGCTGCCAGCCATTCCCCGACTGCGCCGCTTGCCTCCCTCTGGAGTGCGCTGCCGCCGGAGTACGCCATTCCTGAGCGCGCGCCCTCGGAAGCCGAAGCCCGCGAATATTGCCGCCGTCTGGCGCGTTCGCACTACGAAAATTTTTCGGTCGTGTCCCGGTTTCTTCCGGGGCGTCTGCAGCAACATTTTTTCAACGTTTATGCTTATTGCCGCATATCGGACGATTTGGGCGACGAGGTAGGCGACACCGCCGCGTCTCTGCAGTTGCTGGAGCAGTGGGAGAACGAGCTAAACGCATGCTACGACGGTGATCATAATCGGCAACCCCGGCATCCCGTATTTGTCGCGCTGGCCGAAACGGTTCAAAAATTTGAGATTCCGAAACATGAATTCGCGGATTTACTGACCGCTTTCCGGCAGGACCAAAGTATCGGCCGGTACGAGACATTCAACGATCTGCTGGGCTACTGCCGCTATTCAGCAAATCCGGTTGGCCACCTCGTGCTGTACCTCTGCGGATACCGTGATTCCGAACGACAACAGCTTTCCGATTACACCTGTACCGCGCTGCAACTCGCAAATTTCTGGCAAGACGTGAGCGCGGACTTTTCCAAAGGACGAATTTACCTTCCACTCGAAGACCTGCGCCGTTTCGGTGTTGGCGAGGAAGTTATCCGTGAGCGCGACAACACTTGCGCGTTCCGCGAGATGATAGGTTTCGAAGTCGAGCGTGCGCGAGAATGGTTCAAGCAAGGCATGCCGCTGATCGCGAAAGTCGACCGCGCACTGGCCATTGACATCGAACTGTTCAGCTGCGGCGGGCAGGAAATTCTAAGCGCCATCGAACGCCAGCATTACGCGGTACTGGGCCGCCGTCCGACAATTTCCAGAGCGCGGAAGCTGGCTCTGGTCGGTCGTGCCGCGCTTGCGGCGCTGCTGGGGAAGCAAAGATGAGCACCGTCGTGGGAAATGCGCCCGTGCAGTTTGCGCCTACGGCTTCACAGCTCGAAATGGCGTACTCCGTCTGCCGGCATATCGCCCGCTCCGCCGCCAAGAACTTTTACTACGGGATTGTGGTGCTGCCACGGCGGAAACGCAATGCGTTGAGTGCCGTGTACGCTTACATGCGGCGGTGCGACGACATCGCGGACGACAACACTCTGAGCCCCGATGATCGCCACAACAAGCTGGCAGAGTGGCTCGACAAAGCGCATCGTGCTATGGCGGCAATGCCGACGGATGATCCGGTGCTACTGGCGCTAACCGATGCACAACGCACTTACCAGATTCCGATCGGACTTCTCGACCAGCTCGCCTTCGGTACGGCTGCGGATCTCGGTTACGCCGCACCAGAGTTCTCCGCCGGTGGGCCGCTGGTCGCGCGTTACCAAACTTTTGAGGAGCTGCGACAGTATTGCTACGGTGTGGCGTCGGTGGTTGGCCTGGTGTGCATCAGGATCTTCGGATATCGCGATCCCGCCGCTGAACCGCTTGCCGAACGCTGTGGTCTGGCGTTTCAGCTTACGAATATCATTCGCGACGTCAAAGAAGACGTGGGTATGGGCCGGGTTTATTTTCCGCAAGAGGATCTGGCGCAGTTCGGTCTTGCCGCCGCGGATCTGGCCGCGCCGCAAGTTGACGTTGCTCGCATCCGTGCGCTGCTGGCGATGGAGGCGGACCGTGCTCGCGACTTCTATCGCGCCGGGGATGAGCTGATCCCGTTGGTGAATGAAGACAGTCAGCCCGCGTTGTGGGTTCTCATCACCATCTATCGCCGCCTGCTCGAAAAGATTGCATCGAACCAGTACGACGTCTTCGGTGAGCGCGTCCGATTAACGGTTCGAGAAAAGCTTACGGTGCTCGGAAAAGGTATCCTGAACCGTCTGCTGTGATGCCGCCCTCGATGCACCCTGATACGATCGATTCTCCTAATTCGACCCTTTCTAAAACGACGCACGCTCCTACAGTCGCCGTAGCCGGGGGCGGGTTGGCCGGCCTCGCCGCCGGATGCGCCTTGGCCGAGGCCGGTTTTCGTGTGTCGCTATTTGAGCGCCGTCCTTATGTTGGCGGGCGTGCTTCTTCTTATCAACATCCCGGTACCGGCGAGATTGTGGACAACTGCCAGCATGTGTTGCTCGGCTGCTGCACCAATCTGCTCGATTTCTATCGGCGCGCCGGAGTACAGGACAAGATTCGCTGGTACGAGAGTCTGACGTTTCTCGAGCCCGGAGGACGCGCATCGGTGATCGCCCCATCAGCGCTTCCGGCGCCGCTGCATACGGCGCCGGCGTTTCTCCGGGCTGACTGTCTGAATTTGCGCGACAAGATGTCGATCAGCCGCGCCATAGCTGCGCTCGCTCTCTCCAGTCCGGCGGACCGGGGTGAGTCGTTCCTTGACTGGCTCAAAGGCCTCGGACAAACCGAGCAAGCCATTGAGCGGTTCTGGAAGACGATCCTTGTCAGCGCCTTGAACGAAGACTTGGATAAGGTTTCCGTCCCGTATGCGGTACAGGTGGTGCGCGAGTCGTTTCTTAAATCGGCTGCTGCTGGGCGCATAGGGATTCCGACCGTGCCGCTCACGGACCTCTACAGCACAGCCGGAGACTACATTCGCGCCCGCGGTGGAGAGATTCACTTTCGTGCAAGCGTGGAGTCGTTTCGGACAGTGCCGTTTGCTGTAAATGTGACCACGAATGGGCAGGAACAGCAATTCGACTACCTGGTTCTCGCCGTTCCGTTCGATGTCCTGGGGCGAATGTTGCCAAATACTCCGTCAGCTGCACCTTTGACGGCCGCGCTCGGCCAGTTTTCGACGTCGCCGATCACGGGCATTCATCTTTGGTTCGATCGGCAAATCAGCGATCTCGATCACGCCGTTCTGCTCGACCGCACGATCCAGTGGATGTTTCACAAGTCGCGGATCATTACAGCTCGCGAGAGCGAGGCTCGTGGTATCGGGAACGGCAGCTACATTGAGCTGGTCGTGAGCTGCTCCCGAAGCCTGGTGGAAAAGTCGAAGGCGGAAATCGTGGAGATGGCGATGAAAGAAGCGCAAGAGTTCTTTCCCGGCGCGCCCGAAGCGATACTGTTGAAGTCGACGGTGATCAAGGAAGTGCACGCGACATATTCGCCGCGTCCGGGAATCGACCAGTACCGGCCCAAGCCGACGACAGCGTGGCCGCGCGTGTTTCTGGCCGGCGATTGGACCGCGACTGGCTGGCCGGCCACCATGGAGGGCGCCGTTCGCAGCGGCTATCTGGCGGCGGACGCCGTGGCGCGGTTCGCCGGCAGCAAGAGCGCCAGCTTTCTTGTCCCCAATCTGGCTGCTGGTGGCTTGATGAGGCTGTTTGGATGAATTTACTACGACGATTTCAGTCACTTCGGTTTCAAATCCTACGTTACGCCGATGACCTAAAGGATCCTCGCTCTTCCTATGATCTAATACACATGCCTGTGCGTAACAACGTAGAAGAAGAACGCCGCCGCAGTGCGCGATTCAGTTGCGACGGCCATGCGACGATCACTCGCCTCCCCTCGAGCGGAATCTTTCTCCCGGGGAAGATTCTCGACCGGAGCCTCGGCGGGTGCCACGTGGATGCCGGTTTTCCGATTGATTGTGGCGTGCGGGCGGAAATTGTTGCGCGCGTTAGCGCTGGGTCATTCCCGGCCGTGGGTGAGGTGAGAGCGATTCGGGGCCGCTCCGGGGTTTGCATAGAGTTTGTTCGCTTGGCAGTGGCGGAAAAGACGTTGGGCAATCGGCTTCGTTTCCCGCGAAAGCTTCTGACCGCAGAAAGTTTGGGAGATAGTTCCGGATCGCCAGTCGCATCTGCCGGCTAGGATCCAGTCGCGGAAACGCGAGCTCTTGTGATCGGGTTGATTTGTTCGGATAGCGTAATTCAGAGCGCCATCAGTACCACGCCCGCCGCTACCAGCAAAGCCGCAATCCAACGCCGGCGCGACACGTGTTCACGCAGGAATATGCGTGCAGCCAACGCATTGGCCACAAAAGTGAGCGAAGCCGAAGCGGGCACGACCAGACTAAGATTCCCCCACGAAAGGCCAAACAGCAGGCTGTAGAACGCGATCCCCATCGCCAGCAAGCCGAGAGCAAACGTGGGCGTCGCGAGCACTCGCCCAAGCACCGCCGGTAGCCCGCGTCGCTTAAGAAGTTCTCCGACGTCACCGACTTGTTTCATGGAATAGGACAGCAGCACGTCGCCGGTGGTCGAGGCCAGAATGATGAGCGCTATCGCGGCCCAGGCATAGATCTCACTCATAACTCGACCTCCTGAGAAACCGCGTCGTGGGAAGCGTCCGGGGAATTCTGGTGTTCGTGACTGTATGTAACCGAAGGGCCGGCGGCCACGAAGCCCACGCCGGCGGCGATCAGCGTAATGCCAAGCCAGCGCGTCGGCGAGATTACTTCACGAAAAATGAAGTGAGCAATCAATGCCACAAGCACATATCCGAGCGAGGTGGCGGGCAGCACATAGGTGAGGTCAGCCCACGAAAGCGAGCAAATGTAACACGCGAAAAATCCCAGCAGTAAGAGGATTCCCACCGTTACCCAGGGATTGCGGATGGCCAGCAGCAGGCCGGAAAGGTTGTGTAGCGAAAGACTGCCGATTTGCTTCATACCGCGAGCCAACATGGAATCACCGGCAGTGCCGAATACAGTGATTCCCGCGAGGACGAGGTATTTTCGAAATGTCACTTCTGATCCAACTCCGTGTCGGTGGAGCGCCGGGTGTCCCCGCCCGGCCGGAGGGCTGCTGGACGGGCGAGGCGCCCGTCTCTCCGCTAGGCCTTGGCCGGTTGCGGGGCAGGTGCTTCTTCCTTGCGGTTTTCCTTGACCCACTTATGGCGTTGCGCGCGCAGTTTCAAGAAGGTTCGCGCTTCTTTGTAAAGGCGCTTGCGTTCGGAGTTGTCGAACATCGCTTTCCTCAAGATGCGATACGCGGCCTTGGGACGGAAATAATACTCATCGTAAAAATGGTGCACTGCTTCCATAAGTTCGGCGGCGGGCAGACCGGGATACTCGATCTGCACCATCTGATGGCCGCCGTCGTCCACCATTTTTGAGTCGCTGGTCATGAAGCCGTTCTTGGTTGCGAATTCGTGCAGTTCAGTTCCGGGGTAAGCGTGCGCCACCGAAACCTGAATCGTCTCCACGTCGAGTTCCTTAGCGAAATTGATCGTGTTCCTGATGGTCTCGCGACTTTCTCCAGGCAGACCAATGATGAAATCGCCATGCACCACGAGTCCCAATTTGTGGCAGTCCTTGGTGAACTGGCGGGCGCGCTCGACGGTCGCGCCTTTCTTGATGTTCTTCAGAATCTGCTGATCGCCCGATTCGTAGCCCACAATCAGGAGCCGACAGCCCGCCTCTTTCATAGCTTTGAGAGTTTCGAAGTCGGTGGTGACTCGCGATGTGCAGGACCAGGTCAGGCCCAGCGGTTTCAACTTGGCGCACAATTCGATGGTGCGGGCCTTCTGCAGATTGAAGGTATCGTCATCGAAGAAAAATTCCTTCACGTACGGCCAGTAATCTTTCGCCTTGGCCATTTCGCGCGCCACGTCGTCGGTGGAGCGTTTGCGCCACGGGTGTCCGCTGAGGGTTTGCGGCCAGAGACAGAAGGTGCACTGCGCCGGGCATCCACGCGTTGTGTACAGAGCCACGTAGGGTTGCAGCAGGAATGGAACGTTGTAACGGCGGACATCCAGATCGCGCCGGTAAACGTCGGTCACGTGCGGCAGGGCGTCAAGATTCTCGATGGTCGGCCGATCGGGGTTATGCACGACTTGCCCATTCTTACGGTAGGAAATGCCAAGAATGTCTTCGATCGGCTTGCCTTGGGCGTATTCAACGATGGAGTAGTCGAATTCCTTGCGGCAGATTACATCGATTACTTTCGCTTCCATCAAAGACTTCTCAGGTAGCACGCTGACGTGGGGTCCAACGAAAGCAATCTTGATGTGAGGGTTGCTGTCTTTGATGGCCTCCGCGATACGGACGTCGCCGGGGAAGCCCGGTGTGCTGGTGAAGAGCACGAGCAGTTCGTAGTCCTTGCAGGTGCGGATCGTCTCTTCCGCCGTGATATGGTGTGGCGGGGCGTCTAGCAGCCGCGCGCCTTCGAGCATTCCTGTGGGATAGGCGAGCCAGACCGGATACCAGTACGATTCAATCTCCCGCGTAGCGGGCCAGCGCGAGCCTGCGCCCCCATCGAAATTCTCAAATGAAGGCGGATTCAGAAACAGCGTTCCTAATGGCATATTGGTGAGTCTCTATCTTAGCATTGTTAGATGCACGATTCGACCGCGCACACCCCAACCGACGCTACCATTCGGGTACGTGCCAGGCTGCGTCGAAAACGTGGAAATTATTGTCCTAGTGTGCCTTAGTGGGGCACAAACGGCAAAAGAACTTGGCTCGAACGTCGTATTTGCGCATTGAGACGCAAGAATCCGGTACTGGCTGGATGACGTTGTCTATCCGTCATTTTGAAGCCGGGTTTGGGGAAGCCTCGCTGGGCAACGCCCACTTCTCCAAATCTCCCGTGACTCGCAGCAGATTCAGGCGGACCCGCCGGTACTCAAAATCGGCATCCTGAAAAAGAAGGTAGCGTTCGGATGCCTGCATTCTTGCATCGGTCAATTCATGCAAGGTGCCGGTCTTTGCGTCGACTCTGGTTTGGGCCGCTTCCAGGCCTGACTGTGCTAATTGATATTCCAACTCGGCTACCTCGCGGGCGGCCTCCAGTTGTTCGGCGGCGCGTTGTAGTTTCAGTATTTCCTCCGCCACCTGATTGCGAGCAGCCTCCGCTTGCTTCTTCGATTTGAGGGCTTCGGCCTCGGCGGCGTCGGCTCGGGCGCGCTGGCTGGCGTTGAACAAGGGGATCCGAATACCAATTCCGATCGTGGCATTGTCCACCTGAAATGTATGTGGCGGGAAGAACTCGCTGTAGTTGTTAAAGGTGGAAAACCGTGCATACTGGGCGGAGAAATTGATCGACGGCAATAAGGAGCGATGCTCGGCCGAAGCCCGCATCGATTCCGCCAGAGAACGCTGCTCGGCGATTTTGATGGCCGGGCTCGACGTGATCGCTTTCTCCGAGAGATCTTCTTCGGACGCCACCGACGGCAAGGCCGGAATGGTCTCGGGCGCGATTTCGATGGCGGAAACCGGTAAGCCAGTCAGAGTCGAGAGGTGACGGCGAAGCACGTCGGCGTTGCCGCGGGCCTCGGCCCGATGAAAACGTACGCGCGCTGCGGCGAGCTTGGCTTTGTTCAAGTCCACGGCGCTGTCCACGCCTTGCTGCAAGCGTTCGGAGACCGCCTGTACCAGTTTTTGCGCTTCCACCTCGTCCTGCTGCAAGCGCACGAGTCGCGCCTCCCACTTCGCCAGTTCAGCATAGGTCAACGCGACGTCCTGGATGGTGGCATTACGCTGGTCTTTGTCCTGAAGCTCAGAAGCCTGCCAGTCAATTTTCGCCGCTCCTAGCAACTGCCGCTGCGCCGGGTTGAAGACCGAACTCTGTGCGGTGATGTCCAGCAGTGCTGGCGGTGACCCCTCGATCGAGAGGGGGTATCCGTAGGTATAGCCGAGGCCGGAACCGGCGACCAGTTGTGGTATGAAGTTGTTGCGGAGCTCCCGGTATGAGGCAAAGGTGCGCTGCACGTCGGCATTGGCAATCGTCGAAGCCGTGCTGTGCGCGAGCGCCAGCCGAATTGCGCGCTCCAGAGGCAGAGGTTCAGCCTGAACGCGCATTGCGATCATTACCACAGCCGTAAATAAGACAAGCGGATTTATGGAGCGCAACCGCTGCGGCAATCGAAGTTTCATCTTGTCACCTTCATTTTGTCACCCATGGATCATCGTCCGGCATAGATCATCGTAGGGCATAGATCAGGCACATAGGATCAGTCGGCGGCTCCGCCGCGACGGACAAATTGTAGTGCGCCCGACAGGAACCGGGCAGTAGCTTTGAACCGTATTAGGGACCGCACGGGAGCAATCTCGGCATTCTCAGGGGGCAACCCGGTTGAGGGCTTGCTGGGCCATGCCGAAGCTCCGAGCCAATGATAGCGAAGCACGGTACTCACGCGCCGCACCTGCTTTGTCTCCTTGTTTTTCCAGCAGCATGCCCAACAGGTAGTGGGCCTTGAAAGCCGGAGCCTCCTCGACCGGGCCAGAATTGAGATAGCGATTGAGGAGCTGAATGGCAAGTGCGGGATTGCGATCGGTTCGCCAGAGATTCCGAGCGATATCCACCAGGACATCTGGCTTGGACATCGGGGCCTGGCTGGCTTTGATCAGGGCTTGTTCCATCTCATCAAGACGTTTCTGGTGCTGGAAAAACAGCGCCAGGTTCAACCATGCGTCTGAATCTCCATTACTGGCCTCGATCATGCAACGGTATTCGTGCTCGGCTATGGCCAGATCGCCATTCTTTTCCGCTATGCGCCCGTAGATCCAATGCTCACGGGAGGGAGCAGTTGCGCCAACGATCTCTGCCTGTGCACGGGCCTTATCCTGGCCGCCGCCGACAACGCTCGGCGCTTCAAAGTAAAACTCTGCCAGATCAACCCTGGCATCGACGTCTTTGGGATTGAGTTGCACGGCACGTTCGAGTTCTTCGCGGGTTTTCCCGGCAAGGCTGGCGGCCAAAAGGAAGTTCGCTCGATCCGCCTTTTCTCCATACACGTGTCCCAGCCAGCGGTGATAGCGGCCGTTGCCGGGATCAAGCGCAACCGCTTTCTTGCAGGAAAACTCTGCGCGATCCCAATCTTCGAGGGCGTAGTAAGCACGGCACAGCAGGTTGGACGATTCCGCGTCCGCCGGAGCCGCAGCGAGACGTCCATTCAATTCCGCGATGGCTTCATCGATCCGGCCGGCCGCCAGCTTGTTTTTGGCAGAGTCCGTCACGCTGCCGGTCAACGAGGTGATGAGCGATAGCAAAACAAGAAAAAGTTTGCAGGTGCGAGTCATCATCTAGAACTTGACCTGCGTCCGGTCGCCAATTGGTTTGCCATTCCACGAACTGATGGCAATCACATCCTTGGCAGCGAGGCCGCGTGATATTTCAACCTGCGTGAGATTAGAAAGGGAAGTCTCCACATCCCGGCGCTGGAGTTCGTGCCCGGCAACCTGCAAAACATAAGGCTTGCTGTTGTCGTCCATTCGCACTGCCTCTCGCGGCACTACCAGCACGTTGTCGTGCTCGCCGGTGACAATCGTGACTCCGACGTTGATGTTCGGCAGCAGTTTCAAATCCTTGTTATCTACGATGCTGGTCGTCTCGCCGACGTTGCGCGAACCGCGCAATTTCACGGTTGATGGGACGGCTGTTACCGCGGAGCGCCAAACGCGCCCGGGAACGGCGTCCCAGGTAATCTCCATCGGATTTCCTGGGGCCAGTCTGCCCACATCGGGTTCATCGACGAAAGCGCGGACCAGCACTTTTCGCAGATCCGCCACTTGCAGCAGAAGATCACCGGCCGCGACGAAGCCGCCTTGTTTTGCGGGCAGCGAGTACACGATGCCATCAAACGGAGCGCGGACATTCGATTTCGCCAGGACGTCCTGCGCGGCATCGTAAGCAGCCTGCGCTTCGATTCGCTGCGCTTCGACGCGCTCTAGCTCCGCGCTGGAATATCGTTGAGTCTGCTTTTGCCGGAGAAAGGTGAGTTGAGCATCGGCGCGGGCAAGAGCGTTTTCTGCTTCGCGCACTTCTCCCGTCGAGGCTGCGCCCTGCTGCTCGAGCTTCTTCAGTGCGTCACAATTGCGCTGTGCGGAGTCGCGGTCAGTGCGAGCTTTCACCAGTTGGGATTCGAGGCTCAGCACCTCTTCCTGGCTCCCGCCTCGTTTTGCGGCGTTCAGGTCGGCCTGCGCTGCTCGCAACAGCGTCTGCGCCCGAGCGGCTTGGGCACGCGCGTCGGAATCATCCAGAACGACGAGTAGTTGGCCTTTCTTGACGGAGTCGCCTTCCTTGAAAAAAACGCGCCGCACACTGGTCGAGACTGGAGCATGCGCCTCGAAGTTGTTGACGGGTTCAATCTTCCCGTTGGTGGAAACCAGGCTGCGGATGGAGCTCTGTTCGACGACGACAGTTCGCACCGGCACCGCATCATCGCGGTGGGAGACGAAAGCAGCCAGTACGATCACCGCCGCCAGGATCGCAAGCGCCGTTACCCACCAGCGCCGCGACTGGCGTCCCGAACTGTTTCCATTCAATGGCATGCGAAGAAAAGCGCAAGCTTTAATGTATATCATCCATTTGGGCGGTAGCAGCCAAATGCGCGCTTCGGACGTACCTGTTTAGATGCAACGCACAGGCCGTTTGCCTCAGCCATGGCTCCGAATCTTGAAAGCCATTGAGTGATGGATTGTTGAATGATGGATTGACGCGCCTGCGGGTTCGGTGCGAATCGCGCGCTCGCGGCTATCGGTACAATAGGCAGATGCCAAAGTCTCCCGGTTACACCGACGAGCACGCCAGGGCGGGCCTCGATCACAATTTTCCGGAAATTGAAACCTGGGCGAACCAGTTTCCCGGATACGAAATTGTTGTGGATGATCCCGAATTCACTTCCGTGTGTCCGAAGACTGGCTTGCCGGACTTTGGCAATATAGTAATCCGCTACGAGCCGGATCGCTTGTGCCTGGAACTGAAGTCGTTAAAAGAATATCTACAGGCGTATCGAAATCTAGGCATCTTCCAGGAAAACATTGTGAATCAAGTGCTGGAAGATGTTGTCCGCTGGGCCAAGCCTGCGTGGGCAGAGGTGAAAGGGGAGTTTCGTCCGCGCGGAGGGGTTTCGACGGTAGTGATTGCGAGATGGCCACGAGGGAAGAAAAGTCAGAGGTAACGACGATGGGAATCACAGCGCTGCTGCTTCGACGAGTCAGCGGGAGGCGGATGCCGCTCGCGGTTTGATGAGTTCGATCTCGGTCGCGTGTTCGGCCTTGACGCGGCTGATTTCGTAGGCTCCCTGCAGGTTCAGCCAAAACTGTTCCGTCGTCCCGAAAAAGCGGGACAAACGGACAGCAGTGTCAGCACTGATGCCGCGCCGTTCGAGAACAATGTCATTGACCCGAGGTGCGGGCACCCGCAACCGCTTCGCCAATTCGTAAGCGGACATGCTCATCGGCTTCAAGAACTCTTCACGCAGTATTTCTCCGGGATGCACTCGCCAGTTTGGGTTGCCTTTTCTGGTGACGCTCATGCTAATTGGCCACAATGGTAATCTGTGATCTCCACCCCGTAAGCATCGGATTCGCGCCACGCGAAGCAAATCCTGTACAGATCGTTCATTCGTATACTGTACTGCCCTCGCCGATAACCGCGTAGTTTCTCCGGGCTTTCCGGCAGGAATCTTCAGGTCGTTCAGAGTCACAGCGCCATCGAGCATGGCGAGCTTTCGTTTTGTAACGCTGGCTGGCGGTGAACCCCGGGTTTTGCCAGTTCTCCAGATTTCGCCGTTGCTTTGTTGGCGAAAGTCTTGATCACGGGGTCATAATAACGAACATCGTTAATAATGTAAAGCGTTAAGAATGCCAGCCGTTATGAGCACCCACCGGTGTCAAACGGACCACGCCCTGTTCTTCGCTGACGTGTTATATTCCGACGTTGAGTGCCTCTAACTAAACTCTATCCCCGAACCGCATTGGCGCTCCTGACGGCGCTGAACCTGCTCAATTACATTGATCGCTCTGTGCTGTATGCGGTGCAAGATCTCGTTAAGGCCGAGTTTCCCCGTAGCGATTTTACTTACGGCCTGCTCACCACTGTTTTTTTCGTCTTTTACATGTGTGCAGCGCCATTCATGGGGCCGCTTTCGTTGCGCTTTTCACGCAAGCGGGTCATCGTCGCCGGAGCTTTGATCTGGAGCGTGGCCACTCTGCTTACGGCCTTCACCAAGAACTTCGATGAACTACTCATTCGTCATACTTTGGTGGGCCTGGGCGAGGCGAGCTTTGTCATTCTTTCTCCAACCTTTGTCGCGGACATGTTTCCGGTTGAAGAGCGAGGCCGGGTCATGGGAGTGTTTTATCTGGCGATTCCGGTCGGAACCGCGCTGGGATACTTACTGGGCGGTTACATGGGCCCCGTGTACGGCTGGCGCGCTCCATTCTACGTTGGGGCTGCGCCCGGAGTGCTGCTGGCCTTGCTGCTTCTGTTTATTCCGGAGCCAACGCTCGGCCAATTCGATACGCCCGAAAGCAAGGCTCCCGAGCGAGACACGCTCAAGAGTTTGTTCCGTAATCCCGCCTTCCTCACGGCCACGCTCGGCATGGCGATGATGACGTTCGCGCTGGGAGGTCTGCAAGTTTGGTTTCCCACGTTTCTGCATCGCGCTCGCGGCTATACCCTGTTCCACGCAAATATCATTTTTGGATTGAGTACCCTCGTTAATGGCTTGGTTGCGTCTCTCGCGGGCGGTTGGATTTCCGACTGGTTGCTGCGCCGAACCAAATCCGCCCACTACCTTGTGTCTGCGGTTAGTCTGGGACTCGGAATTCCGGCCATGTGCGTCGCGCTATTTGCGAGCGGCCGGACCATGGTGGTGGGTGTCTTCGTGGCCGAGTTTTTCCTGCTGTTGAATACCGGCCCGCTCAACGCCGCGGTGATCAATGCAGTCGGGCCGCATGTGCGCGCCGCCGCTCTGGCACTCAACATTTTTATTTTCCACTTGCTCGGCGATGTGCCATCCGCCGCCCTGATTGGTGCCATGTCGGATAAGTATTCTCTGCAACTTGCGTTCCTGGGGCCGGTCCTGGCGATCGGGCTGTCTTCTGCCATACTCTTCTATGGCATGCGATTTGCCCCGCCGTTACCCATGCGCTTTGAAGCGGCGCCATCGCGAGTTCCCTCAGGAGCATCCTTCTAAGCAGAATGCATTGGCAAACCGTTCAGTGGATTGCAGGCAGCATCCTAGCGCTGGCCTGGTTTTCGCGCATCGTGGAAGCGGCCTTGGGCATGCCGCATGTCGCCGATATCGCGCGGTCCGAATGGGACCGCTGGCCGGCGGCGGCGAATGGCGAGCCTAGAGTCAGCATCATTGTTCCGGCGCGGAACGAGGCAGAAAATATTCGCCAGACGCTCGTGCGGTTGCTCGCGCTCGATTATTCGAACTACGAAGTCATTGCCGTCAATGACCGGTCAACCGACCGCACCGGGCAGATCATGGATGAGGTGGCGGAGGATGAGGTTGCGGATAATGACTTGCTCCACGATGCGAGCGTCACGGCGCATGCAGAGGCGGTCGGGAGTGTCTGCCCCACAAAGCTGCAGGTGATCCACATTTCGGAACTGCCGTCGGGGTGGTTGGGCAAGACGCATGCCATGTGGAAGGCTGGCCAGCAAGCGAGTGGGGACTGGGTGCTCTTCACCGATGCCGATGTACTCTTCAAGCCTGATTCTCTGCGGCGCGCGGTTGCCTATGGCGAAGCGGAGCGTGCCGACCACGTGGTTCTTTTCCCGCGAATGATCATGAAGCGACCGGACGAGAGAATGATGATCGCATTCTTCCAGGCGCTCTTCGTTTTCGGACACCGTCCGTGGAAAGTTGCCGATCCCAAGGCGCGCGACCACATGGGGGTGGGTGCTTTCAACATGGTCCGGCGCTCGGTGTATGAGGCGGTCGGCACTTATCTCGCCTTGCGCATGGAAGTAGTCGACGACATGAAACTGGGCAAGGTTGTCAAGAACGCGGGCTTCGTCCAGCGCAATGTTTTTGGGGAAGACCTGATTTCCCTCCACTGGGCAAAGGGAGCGTTCGGCATGGTCAACAATCTCACCAAGAACTTTTTTGCAGTGCTTTCTTTCCAGTGGCCGCGAACGGTGGTCAGCATCGTGGGTCTGGGCTTTCTGAATCTTGGCCCCTTTCTTGGCGTCTGGCTGGCGCACGGATGGGCGCGAGTTCCTTACGCCATCGCGCTCGGTTCGCTGTTCCTGATTTATTACGGAATGTCGAACCGGTCGTCCATCCCTCCGTATTACTTTTTTCTGCATCCGATCAGCAGCAGCCTGTTCATGTACACACTGCTGCGGTCCATGGTCCAAACACTCGCGAACGACGGGATTGTGTGGCGGGGGACGAAGTATTCGCTGGAGGAATTGCGGAAGGGGATGGTGTGAAAGCGGCTGTCCATGAGCCACGACCCTCTTATTGCGGCTGTCCCGGATCTTCGATCGACATCGGATCGCCCTGCTTTGTATCCGTCTTCTTGGAAGCTTTGGGATGGCTCATCTTCCCGGCACTGTTGTGGCCCTCACGCTCCACGTCGTAGTCCGTAGGCACCTTGGGGAACAACAGGAAGGCGGCATTGCCCAGTAGTTGTTGGGTGCGGCGCAGGACGATCTCGGCGCGTCCGTCGTAGTCCTGTATCGTCCCCTTGACTTCAATCTGGCGGCCTTCGAGTTGGCGAACGTCGCCCCTCGTTTGAGATCGGCCGGGAACACGACTACAGTTATAGGACACACCTTGCGGTCTTTACAGAAGCTGAGAAACTTGACGCCTTTGCCGCCATCCTCCACGCGCAGCACGCTTCCGCTGACGCATGAGTCGTACGCAAACGTTTGGCTGTTTCGGTGAGGGATACGCAGTTAATCGACGAAGCATCGCGCGCAAAGCAAATCCCGCGCAGCGCAACCACAGTTCCAAGAAAGACGGTCGCAGCAAAAAAACGCATAAAGGCTGAGGCGCTGAGAAGCGCGTCCTCAGTTTCATTCTAGGCGCGGGAGTAGAGATCCCACGCTAAACAGGACGAAAACTTATGCGGCTCGTTCCCAAAAAAGGAACTTGATCGGCCGATGTGGATCACCGAGGGCCCCGGCACACCCGGTTTTGGCGTGAGGTGTGGAGCGCCGCGGACTGGCCCCGGCTTGCCACAGTTCTCGCGGTCGCAGCACCGCTCGCCAATCTACTTGCTAAAAGACTTTACGCCCGCCGCTTCGTCTTCCTTCACATCGAAGACGGTGTAGAGCTTCGTGATCTGCAGCAGGTCATGTACCTTTTTGGTGAGGTTGAGCAGCTTGAGTTCTCCGCCCTGGTTCTTGGAAGTTGTGAAGGCGCTGACCAGCTCGCCGATCCCTGAGCTGTCGATATAGTTCACGTCGCCGAGATTGAGCAGGATTTTTTTCTGGCCCTTGGAAAGCAGGTCGCGCACGGTTTCGCGCAGAACGACGCTACCTTCGCCGAGCGTGATCCGGCCGCTGAGATCGACAATCGTGACCCCATCCACCTGTCGAGTACTGGACTTCATTGTCACTGAGGAGCCTCCTTCGAATCCGCGGGGTTGCCGCGGACGTGCTTGATCATTCTAAGTTCGGTGCCGGTTTGAGAGGGGTGGATTTCCACCACATCCATAAACGAGCGTATCAGGAAAATGCCCCTCCCCGATGTCTTCATCAGGTTGTCCGGCGCCAACGGATCCGGAATCCTGCTGAGATCGAGCCCCTTGCCTTGATCGCGTACGACGATGACCAAGTCATGGGGCGTACGCTCAAACGCGAGCGTAACTTTCTTATTAGGGTCGTAGGCATTGCCATGCAAAACTGCGTTAACCGCGCCTTCTCGCACCGCCATGGAGATCTTCATGATCTCCTCGTCGTCGAAGCCGGCTTCGGCGGCCATGCGACCAGCCGTCTCTTCAGCATTGTTCACCGTCTCCAGCGTCGAATCAAGCGTATAGGAGACGCGGTCTTCGGGCATAAAGTAAACAGTTCCTGAGTCAGCCTTCCGCCTCGCTTGCGATGGTAACACCGGGCTCATCGTGCTGTCCGGATGGGTGGGGCGGGCGAATTGAGAGTTTGCCTGCAGGTCTCGGAAAAGTCAACGCGATACCGGCGGTTGTGTCAAGACTCGTTAGAAATGTCCCCATCGTTAACTCATTAGAAATGTCCCCTTGTTAAGGGTTGATGTTTGGTTGTGGTGGTTGTTTGTTTTCGTTGGGATGTGCACTGAAGCGAAGCCCTGTTCTTTAGGGCGAAGCGGAAGTGCGCATCTCAACGAGCGGTCCAGCGTTCCCACTCTTTGGAGCCCAAGGCTTCATGTTCTGATATCCCAGCCGCCAAG
>DATDGS010000033.1:0-4985 GCA_036521955.1 Terriglobales bacterium | reverse complement strand
TTGCCCCCGGACATCGAAGCGCTGCTCGCAGGCATTCGGCGAGTTCTGGAGGAGATGGAGGTCGCGCCGAACGCCGCCTCCACCACTGATCGGAAACTCGCGGAATCCACGGGAGACTGTGTCAGGCAATAGTCCTGCAAGCGGCTTCCTAAGCTAGGCCGCGCGATTCGACCAAACAGCAATTTGGAGATTATAACTTTGGCGAAATGTGTTGGAATCATAATACATACGCTCGGCGCACGAGGTTTGTGCGAGGCATAACGACATCGCCTCAAAGGGCATGATCGAAACCTGGATCGACTCGTCTTAGTGCGGAAGCGTCTGTGGGATGAGGATCTCGCGGCCATAATCACCACAAACGGGCCGCCAATCACTTTGTCGGCGGCCATTAGCGGCCCCAGACAACGAGAAAAGGTCACGCGAAATTCAACTCATTCCAGCGGCGGCAGCATTAATTCTCCATGACACTCCGGTTCTTAAGGCTATCTTCAGATTCCGGTGGTTCAATGCAGTTATCGTATGAGAAAATCAACATTCGCATCCCTCGCGATTTTCGCGATCGGCTCCCTTCCGGCGTGGTCGCAGGCCAAGAACGTAATCCTGTTTCTGGGCGACGGCGTCGGCGTTTCGAGCCTGAACGCTGCCAGCATCTACGGTTACGGCCGGGCCCAGGCGCTCTACCTTCAGCACATGCCGCACCTCGCGCTGGCCGATTCTTCCACCGCCAAGGAATGGGTGACCGACGGCGCGGCGGCCGCCACGGCCATTGCCACGGGAATCAAGACGCGCAACGGCGTGGTCGCGCAGTCCGCCTCCGCCGAGCGCGACGTGCGCGATGGCGACAACCTCCAGACGATTCTCGAAATCGCCAGCCAGCGCGGCCTCTCGACCGGCGTCATCTCCAATGACGACCGCACCGGCGTGACCCTGGCGCTGGTTTCGGCCTTCTACGCGCACGTGAACAACCGGCAGCGCGCCGGCGACATCTTCGAGCAACTGCTCAATCCGCGCGCCGGCAGCGGCCCCGATGTGGTGATCGGGACCGGCCGCAAGCTGATCCTCGAGCAGACTACCAAAGCGGGGCACAACATCGCCTCCGAAATTCCGGCCAAGGGCTACTCCTATCTGGACTCGCTGGACGCGGTTGCCCAACTTGACCCCGCGAAGACTCGCGTCATGGTGGACTTGTCCCCAATTTTGAGACAAATGGTTAAGACTCATTTTTCATTGAATGGAGAATTGAGTCATGGGATTGTCACGTAGGCAGTTCACCAAGGAGTTCAAACTGGCCGCCGTTCGGCGGTTGGAACAAGGGGTATCAATCGGCGAAGCGTCGCGGGCGTTGGAGGTAAACCCGAACGTGCTGCACCGCTGGCGGCGGGAGTTCCGTCAGGCTCCGGGCAATGTGTTTCCGGGCAACGGGAAGCAGCGCTGGTCGGAAGGCCGGATCGCAGAGTTGGAGCGTAAGGTCGGTCAGCAGGCGCTGGAGATCGATTTTTTGAAGGGGTGCTTGCAGCGCATCGAGGAGCAGCGGATGCTGCAGGCACTGACTGGAAGTCCGCGGTCTACCGGAAGGTCGAAGAAGAAATGAAAGCCGACCGGGGGCTGACGATTGCGCGGATGGTGGAACTGGGCGGCGTGAGCCGCGCCAGCTTCTACCGCTATGACGAAGACGCCGCTCCGCTGCCGGATCGCGACATGGACCTGCGCGACGCCATCCAACGGATCGCGCTCGAATGGCCCAGCTACGGCCGGCCGCGGATCACGGCCGCGCTCCGCCGAGAAGGGTGGATCGTCAATCCCAAACGGGTTTACCGATTGCTTCGTGAGGACAACCTGCTGTGTATCCGGAAGCGGAAGTTCGTGGTGACCACCGATTCCAGCCACAACCGACGCGTTTATCCGAATCTGGCGGAACAGATGGCGCTCAGCGGTATCAACCAGCTGTGGGTGGCCGATATCACTTATATCCGGTTGGAGGCGGAGTTCGTGTACCTGGCTGTGGTCATCGACGCTTTTTCGCGTCGCGTGGTCGGCTGGGCGCTGGATAGGAGAGTGGAGGACGACCTCACCCTGGCAGCGCTCCGCATGGCGTTGGAGCTGCGGCGACCACGGGCTGGGTGGGTGCATCATTCCGATCGCGGTAGTCAGTATGCATCGGGAGATTACACGGACCTGTTGAAGACTCACGGCTGTGAAATCAGCATGAGCCACAAGTCGAGCCCTTGGGAAAATGCGAGCTGCGAGTCGTGGATGAAAACCCTGAAGTACGAAGAGGTGTATCGGCAAGAATATCGCGACCTGGCCGAAGCGCGGGCTTCGTTGGCGTGCTTCATCGACAAGGTCTATAACCAGAAGCGACTGCACTCGGCGCTGGGTTACCGGCCCCCGGTGGAGTTCGAACAAGCGCTGGCGGCATCCGGTGGCGCGGGAGGTGGAGCATGACGTGGCGGGCACACAACTCCCCCTGGGGAGAGAAACGCGGCGTGTGCGACGGTGCGACGCAGGTAGTCCTCGGGATCGCCATGCCGACGGGGAAAATGTGGGCTGGCAAGGCGCAGGATGGTTTGGATCTGAACAGCGGGCCTGCCCTGCGAGAGCAGGTGTCTGGCGACCCAGAGATCTACGATGCTCCAATCCGGCTGCGGGAAGCGTTCGCGAATGTGCCATCGCTGCATACAGCCCTGATAGATCGTGACGGCCTCTGCGGCGTTGGTTGGGTCAGGATCTGGGGTGGTCCAGTCGATGGGGAGAGGCGAGGCCGACGGCTGTATCGATTGTCTGACGGATTCCAGCAACGACTCGCTGCGCGGCGCCAAACCCGCATGAGCATGGACGAGTCTCACCCACGGGGCATAGCGGTCGGGTGTGCATCGTGCGGGCTTTTGATTGGTGAATCCCGCAAGGCGGCCCAAGTGACGCCAGTCGGTGCTGGCCCGATCGCCCCCGTAGAGATGCGCCAAGTGCCTGCCGGCCGCAGTCGCCATGGTCGGTTCCAGCGGAGAGGAACTGAGGTGGATCCAAGCCTGCAGATGGCCGGGGCTGGTCTGTACCACCACGCAGGGATCATGTCCGTTGGCGCGCATCAGGTTCATGGCCGTCGGATCGGCACGATCCAGATCGACCAGAATATAGCCAGCGTTTTGATCTGCGGCGTAGGGCTGCATGTAAATGTCACACCCTTCGCAGTTGCGAGCACGCAGAAAGCGGATGGTAGCGGCGCCTGCCAACTGGGCGGCTGTCCAAAGTCGTTCGCCAGGAAATGGGCGGCCTGTCAGGTTGTGAATCAAGCGGACCAGAAAGAGGTCGTTGGGCATGGCGGCCAATTGCCTGCGAACGGCTTGCCCGGTGAGAAAGAAACCGCAGTCTTTCATGAGCGCAATTTTGCGGTCGGAACCAACCGCCGTACAATGAACTTTCAGCGGACGGCGAACTGTGTCTTAACTGTTTGTCTCAGCCGAGGGGGCAGGTCCATGGCGTTGTTCGACGATGCCGATTTCGACATTAACCGGGCCACGCAGTTCGCCGTCGCGCGCCTCTCCAAAAACCCCAAGGGATTTTTCCTAGTGGTGTTCTCTGATTGCCATCTGCCCAACACCCGCAAGACCCTGACGCGCCTCATCGACCTCGACAAGGCCGTTCAGGATGCTACCGAAAAGCATTCTAAGGACACCCTGGTGGTGATGACCGCGGATCACTCCTTCGACCTCCGCATCAAGGGTGAAGCGCTCGCCGAGACCTCCAAATGGGCGCCTAACCAGCAGCAGATCGTGCAGGCCATTTCGCTCGAAGATCAACACACCGCCGAGGATGTGCCGGTACTCGCCGCCGGACCCGGCTCCAAGCGGGTGCAAGGCTGGATCTCCAATACCGACGTCTATCACGTCATGATGTCGGCCTACGGCTGGGAGCAGTACCGTATCGAAAACCGCTTCTCGGTGCCCGGCGACGGCGGTTGGGATTACATAACGGTGGACGGCGCTGCCCGCCGCATCTACACTTCGCACGACACCCAGGTCAATGTAACCAATGCCGATACCGGCGCTCCCATCGGCGTCATCGCCGATACCCCCGGTGTCCACGGCATCGCCATCGCTGCCGGCACGAGACACGGCTTCACCAGCAACGGCCGGGAGAACAAGGTCTCCATGTTCGACACTGAAACGCTCAAGCTGATCCGCAAGATCGACGTCGGCAAAGGCCCCGACGGTATTTACTTCGACGCCGCTTCGGGACGTGTGTTCACCAACAATCACGCCTCGCACGACATCTCGGCGATCGATGCCGCCACCGGCCAGGTTGTGGGCACCGTGGCCGCAAACGGTGATGGCGAGCAGATGGTAGCCGGCCGCGACGGATTGCTCTACGTCAACCTGGAGGATAAGTCGGAAGTGCTGGCCTTCCGCGGCAAGACGCTCGAAGTGGTCAGCCGCTTTCCCATCGGCGTCGGTAAGACGCCTACCGGCCTTGCTTTCGATGCGCAGAATAGCCGCCTCTTCGTGGGCTGCCGCAGCAAGTCGCTGGTGGTGATGGACGCCGCCAACGGAAAGGTTATTGCCAGCCTTCCCATCGGGACGGGCGTCGATGCGGCCGGATTTGACGCGGAAGGCCGCTTCATCTTTGTTTCTAATGGCGACGGCACCCTCAACGTCATCCATCAGAAGTCCGCCGACGAGTATGAGGACACCGGCGCCGTGGTAACTCAGGCCGGTGCCAAGACGATGGCATTCGATCCTACGACCAAGAAAGTCTACCTGCCGACGGCGGATGTCGATATCGTCCCGCCAGCGGACGCCTCTCAAAAGGCGCAGCGAAAGATTCGGCCGGGCAGCTTCACCGTCCTGGTCGTAGGCCGGTCGTAACGTGCTTCCGTGGAGCAGCAAATCCTGCCTACGTTGGCCCGAAGCTTCAGCGCGCGATGTCTGCTGAGAGCGCCCGCTCGATGCAGCGCCAGGACGCGACAGTCCAAGCCCGTCAACTGAGAA
>DATDGS010000032.1:0-5165 GCA_036521955.1 Terriglobales bacterium | reverse complement strand
CTTGCCGATTGACCGGCCAATTTTTCCTCACTTTTCCGGTGTTGCGATGTTCTGGAGTTGTTGAGCGAGATCCAAGAGGCGTCGATCGAGTCGCTGTAGACGGCGGCGGGTCTTGTCGTCGGAGAATTGACGTCGATACATCTCCAACAGGTGACGCGTCGCTGCGACCGCCTGGCGGATGCCAGGCAGATCTGGAGTAGCCGTGGAGGCGGACAGCAAGGGGAGGCTGTGGGTCTGGGTTGGGTTTTGGCGTGCCCGGTAGAATTCTCGTTGTAAGTCGGGCTGTGCCACCTTCAAATAGCGAAGGGTCATCTGGATGCTTTTGTGACCCATCAACTTCATGAGGGCGGGAAGCCCGATTCCACAGTTGAGGAGTTCAGTGGCCCAAGTGTGTCGAAGACGGTGAGGCGAGATAGGTTTTGTATCGGTGCAGCCCGCTCGTTTGGCCGCATCGGCCAGCGCCATCCGTAGCATTTGGAACAACGCAAAGCGACCGCCCACTCGAAGCAGGAGAAAGTCCTTGGACTTCGCAAGACGGCCAGGTGAAGCCGCAGCGCGCAATTCCAAGAGCCGCTTGAGCAGGCGTAGTCCTTCCGTGTCGAGAGGTACCAGACGCTCGGTGTGAAGCTTGCCGAGAGGAACATGCAGGGCCCACTGTTCGGACCCCAACTGGCGCAGACAGTCGAGGGATAAATGGATGCATTCCCCGATGCGAATTCCGGAAAGGCGAGTCAAAAGGAGAGCGTTAGAATATAGGTCATCTTTGCGGCGGAGTTCGTCTTGAAGGCGACGGTCATCATCCGGGGACAGAGGTCTGGGGAGATATTCCGGGAGCGTGGGAAGATCTTCGGGAATAATGAGACCGGGCTGGAGGTGGTGGCCCTGATCGGCCAGATCGTTCAACAACCGTCGGAGACAGAGCAGACGTTGTCGGCGGGTAGGGTTGCCAATGGGTGGACGCAACTCGCAAAGCCAGCGGAAAAAGCCCAGCATATGCGGGTCGCGTCGAAGTTGTGAGAGTCGGCAGATCTCTGGGTAGCCAGAACGAAGATAACTGACAAAGTAGCGGGCCACATATTGATACTTGACCATTGTGAAAGGCTGCAGAGTCAGGGAAAGATTGGCGATCTGCGTCTGGAAGATTTGTTCGAGGCTCCGTCTGGATTGTTTCATGGTATTTTCGGAAGGATCACAGGCACGCACGTGCGCCTAGCGACGGCGCGTGCATATTCGCGCCAGACGTCCTGGGGTGCAAGTTCGACATAGAGCAAGGTGGTCTGGATCTGCGCATGTCCCATAAGGTGCTGGAGGGCCGGTAGGGAGATGCCCGCTCGCACCATGTCCGCACCGAAGGTATGTCGAAATCGGTGCGGATTGGCGGGTGAAACGGTGCTGCGCAATCGATGATGCCGGAATAGCGAGCGGAGTCCAACTGACGTCATCGGCTGCCCGCGCCGACGGCCCTTCAACGAAATGAACAGATACGGGGAGTTGGTGAGGGGCCGTTCCAGACGAAGATAGCTCTGCAGCACCTCCATGATTTCGCCGGGCAGTGGCAAGGTGCGCAGTTTCCTGCCTTTGCCCAGAACACGCAGTTGTGCATCGGCCAATTTCAAATCTTCGAGTTGGAGCGATAGAATCTCGCACGAACGCAGACCGTCCAGCAACATCAAGCCCACAATGGCAAGATCGCGGAAGGTGTGAAAGGTCGCCCAAAACATGGAGACCTGCTCAGCCGACAGAGGCTGGATCACGCGCCGAGGTTGCTTGAGGCGGAGACCGTAGGCGACGTTGCGATGGGGACGACCATAGCCGACCGGGCAGCGAGTCGTATAGGTGCGCTGGAAATGGGAATGGCCGCTGGGGATCTCCTGTCCGCGGTGGAATCGATACAAACAACGAATCACGGTCAAGCGATGATTCACGGTTTGCGGAGTAGGCTGTGGTTGTTGGCTCAGTTGATGGCGGACATAATCCAGCAGTGTGGACTCCGTGATTGCAGAAAGAGTGTGGGGCTGGCTCCGAAACCAGCGAGCGAAATGGAGCAAGTCATAGGCGTAGGCGCGCAGCGAGCGCGGCGAGAGTTGACGAAGATGCTGGGCATCGAGAAAATCGTTGGCCCAGGCAATCTCGTGGTCGGCATCGTCGAGCAGGCGATAAGGACAGGCAGCGGCTGATAGATGAACCAAGGTCAGCTTCATAACTGTTGTGCCCGCTCCAGACGGTCGGTAAAGTCGGGGGCGGTAGCGCCAGCGACGAAGTAGCTGTTGGGATCGTGGCCGTGTGGCAACTGGACGATGCGGGCGCGTATGCCGACACCCTGGAGGCGCAGGGCGAGTTGGTGAGAACTCTTCTGCCCGGCATGGTTGTCGTCCTGGTCGAAAGCGATGTAGACAGAACGGCGCGGTTCCTCGGCAAGCTGAGAGAACTGAGCGGGCGTTAACTGCGTTCCGATGGCGCAGGTGGTGTTCCGAAAACCGGCCTGCCACAGCACGGCCAAATCGAACAATCCTTCGACCAGGATCACGGTGGAAAAACTGCCGGCGGACTCCCAGTCGAACAATCCGCCTTTGGAGCGCGGCAGCAAACGGTGAGGAAACGCCGCGCCGATACTGCGGCCGTAGAGGTTGACGATCTGGCCGCGCTGGCGCCAAGGGAAAATCACCCGGTGGCAGAAGGCATCGCGGCCTTGGCTGTTGATCAGGCCGCTGTCGAGTAGCAGATCGAACGAGTAGCCCAGGGCGGCGAGATGCCGCCGCAGGTTTCCGCCGGGAGCATAACCGATGCCCAACTCCTCAATTAGGGCGGGATCGTGCAAACCGCGCTGCTTTAGATAACGGATCGCTTCCGAATGGCGGTGTAGTTGGAACTGATAGAAGTCGGCCGTCTCCTCCAATAGCCGGGAAACGGGAGCGGGTGTGAGTTCTTGTTGGAGCAGCGCCACCGTTTGGTGGAACGGCAGATCGAGGAAAAGCTGGACAAAGCGGATCAGGTCGCCGCCGCGGCCACAGCCGTGACAGTAGAACAGGTTTTTGCCGGCATTGACGTAGAACGAAGGGCGGGTGTCCTGATGCAACGGACACAGCCCGACGAACTCCTGGCGCGTGCCGGCACGACAAGGCTTCCAGTTGTGGCGCTGCAAGTACTCCAGCAGCGGTATGCGTTGTTTGAGCCGCTCCAGATACTCGGCCATGGTGCTGCTTTCGCCTCCAGAGTCGAGAGTAGGCGGAAGCCAGCCGTCTTCCCAGGCAAGGATGGTGGGCGGCGCCGGGTTTTTCTAAATTCGCAGGGGCCAGAAGCGGGCGAGAAACGGGTACACGGTGTGCCGGCGCAGGGGCAGCGAATTATGAACGACCGATTCAGTCCTGCCCAACCAAGCACTAACGGCCAGCATCGTCCGGCGCAGAGCAGCAAACGGTGGCCGAGAAGAATCCAGATTGCGGAACCATCGTCGCAGGGTGGAAGGATCAGCCACGCGATCCGGGTCTTGGACGGTGGGTGCGGCGTCTTCCCAGCAACGGCCTTCTAGAAAGTAGCGCTGTAGCGCCTGGCTGCGTGCGATCAGGCTGTAGTGGCCGTAGGGTGGTGAGAACGGTGGCAGGAAGGTGAACGTCTTGCCGCATAGGCTGCAAAGTCCGCGGCGAATCCCGATCCAATCGTGGTGCTCATCATGAGCCTGTTTGCGCCGGCGTCCATGGCCGACAATGGAATCCTGCACGCAAATCGGGCAGTGGCGCACAATCACTTCCGTGCTCGCATCGGCCCAATCCGATTCGAGGTTGTACTGCGCGGCGGAAAGTGAGATAACCAGTATCGTGGCGGTCGGGTCCCGCCCGCGATGTTGGCCTTTCCCAAGATCCGAACCCGAGGGCGGGACCTTCATCTCCCGAGTAAAATCTCGACTGGAAAAGAATAACGCCTTTCGACTGGTCCATCTTCCTCTGCCACAATTAGCCGGTTAATTGCCGAAAGCTCACCAAGCTTCAGCCATCCCAAAGGCGTCCCACGATGCTCACCATTCGCTCCGTTCCATCATCTGCGTCTTCGAGATCTCGCAGCCATTCCCAGACTGAAAGCAGTTAAATCCCAGATGATAGCGTCTGGAGTCGACTATGGATCTGGCGCTGACAGATGCCACCCTCGCCTCGTTCGGGAAAGACGGCCTGAGAACGGTCGCCACGCTGGATGCGGCGCCTGGGATCTACCAGTTGCGCACGGTGGTCCGCGAAGGGATGAAAGGAAGCCTGGGAACACAAACCGCGACGGTCGACATTCGCCCGAAATAGCTCCTCGCCAATCCACGGCTAGGGCGTGATACGGCAAGTTGGCCGTCTGAACTTCCGGTTAGCGCAGCGCCGGTAGCCGATTTCGGAGGGAGCTGTGCACGGACGGCCATCGTGGATTCTGGGGAGCCGCTCCAGGGCGGCGAGGTCTGGATCATCTCCGGCGCAATTCCCCAGCTTGCCGAACCAAGCCGATTCCAATCTCCGAGTGGCCGACCGTCTGCTGCGGCCAAACCACGCACGGCGATACGCCGAAGCAGTAACGAGACGTTTGCAGCGAGCCCGGCATGATGCCGATGGCGCACGTGAGGGCTTAAGGCTGCCCTCCTTGGTTTGCGGCCGACTGGCCCTTCACGCTTTTTGCAATCTTTTCGGCGATGACCGCCCGAACATCAGTCGCCGTGATCTCTTTGAATTTCTGAAGAGCGATGTCTCCCCGGTCGGCGTCTGTTGGATCAAACAGAGCCGACAGGGCAGTCTGTCGCTGAGCCTGGTCTGGTGGCAGGGTCTGAACCGCCGCAACCAAGATTTGTCTCACTTGATATTCGACTTGAGCAAAGTTTTGTATTAACCATTCGCGATTCTCGTCGCCTAAGCGACTGCCGTGCGTTATCCGCGAGCGAATCTCATACAACTGTTTTATGAACTTGGCGATGATGCACGCCTGAGAGGCGTCGCCGCCGCTGATCATTGCGGCCCCGCGCTTGGTGATTCGGCGCGTATTGAAGTCCTTCTCAGGGACAAGAGTCGCTTCGAGCGCCGTTACGTAGTCAAGAATGCGGTCAACTTCATCCCACCGCGGGTTGAAATGCTTTGCCCCACCAGAAAGAAAAAATCGTCTCGCGGCGGCAAACCAATCGGCATTCCATGATTGACTCACGC
>DATDGS010000031.1:0-21440 GCA_036521955.1 Terriglobales bacterium | reverse complement strand
CTGGGGAAAGTATGGTGCGTTCTGGGGTGGACTTTGGGGCATGCTGATTGGATCCGCCTTCTTCCTCATACCTGGCGTGGGTCCGGTCGTGGTAGCCGGATCTGCCGTCGCCTGGATTGTGGGCGCTCTGGAAAGTGCTGTAGTCGTCGGAGGTTTAAGCGCGCTCAATCGGGAATTATGACGTTCCTCGTCGGCAAGGACGGTATTGTCTACCAAAAAGATTTGGGCGAAAAGACCGCCGATCTCGCCGTCGCGATGGCCGAGTACAACCCGGGCGGTGACTGGAACAGCGTATCCGGCACGGAAGCGATCAAACGGTAAAAACAAAAAGCGAAGAGACAGGCGCCCCAGCGAAATGGCGGGAAGAGCACCGGTTGTCGCAACAGCTGGCAATTTTGCCAGTTATGGGCACGCCGCAGTCTTGATACGGTGCGTAGTTTATGGCTCTCCAATTCAAGTCTGGATTCATGGTTCTTGCGCTCGTCTTCGTGGCTTGGACATCGCTCGGTTCAGGACAAACGCTCCTCCCTACTCAGGAGCATCAGAAGATGGGCTACTTTGCCGGTGACTGGAAGCTGCAGGGCACAATGCGGATTAGTCCGAATACTCCGGGCGGACCTTTCACTGCTAAGGAACACGGCGAGTGGGTGACGGGTGGCTTCTTTCTTGAGACTCATTCTTCAATGACATCGGTCTTAGGCGACATTCGCAGCACGAGGGTGATGGAGTACAACCCCGACGACAAGATTTATACCTACAATTCCTACAACAGCTTGGGGGAACATCAGATGGCGACCGGGCACATCCTCGACAACACCTGGACGTGGACCTCCGAGGCGAAGATGAATGGTCTGATTGCGAAAGGACGCTATACCGTCACGGTGGTCTCTCCCCTCGTCTACACGTTCACATACGAAACGCTCACACAAACTGGTGCGTGGGCCACCGTCATGGAGGGCAAGGCCACGAGATCTCCATAAATGCTGGTCGCCGGGATTCACAAAAGCACGATTTGAGGTCCTATCTTTATGCTTGGTTTTGAACTGACTATCTGGGACTACCTGACCTTCGCGGTCATTCTCGCCCTGGTCGCTGCCTTTCTCGCCGTAGCCGTGTTCATTCTCGGTTTGCCGGGGCGCATCGCCATCGCTCGCAAGCACCCCGATGCGGACGCAATCAACGTCATGGGCTGGCTCGGATTCCTGGCCGTTGTGCCATGGATGCAGGCGTTCATGTGGGCCTTCAAGCCAACTGACGTTGTTGATATCCGCTACTTCCCCAAGCAAGAGCAGCAGTACACCGACGAAATGATCGCGCGAATGAAGGGGATCACGGCAATAGAAAAGAAACCGGAGGCGGACCAACCGAAGCCTGAAGAGGACAAAGGGCAGCAACCCTTGGGGCGAGCGTCATGATGATAGCTTTTCTCATCACGTTCACGTTCCTCCTGTTTATCTGGCTGGTTTTCTTTAAATTCAAGTGGCTTAAGTTCACCAAGACGTGGGGAATCGTCAGCGCCTTCTTCGCTGTTCATATCTTCCTCATTTTTGTGATCGGCCTGCGCTTCGTTACCCCCTATTCGACGAATGCGAAAGTTGTGCAGTACACGATTCAACTGATTCCGCGCCTGCCGGAGCCGACTCTTGTGACCGCCGTGCTTGTTCAACCGGATGTTCCGGTGAAGAAGGGGCAACCGTTGTTCCAGTTCGACCGCCGTCCCTATGAATACCAGGTTAGCCAACTGGAGGCGCAACTGGAGGTCGCCTCGGCGACCGCAGTGTCTGCGAAGTACAAGGTCGAGCAGTTGAAGGCCGGCCTGGCTGCCGCTAGACAAGATGTGCGTATGTACAAAGCCGATCTTGAGGCTGCCGAACAGAAGGTCGTTCGATCGAAGAGCGAACTGGAATACGCAAAGTACCAGCAACAGCTCTCCGAAGGCCTGGCGCAAAAAGGCGCGGGTCCGGAAGAAGATGCTCAGAAGTGGCAAGCGCAGACGAATGCGACCGAGGCCGCAGTATTGGAATCAACAGCCGGGGCCGAGCGCTCCCGCCTCAAGTACGAGTCGCAGTGGGAAGGAGTCAACACCAACGTGGCGACTGCGGCCGCTCAATTGAAGGAGAGCGAGGCTGCCGAAAAGCAAGCAGTTGCCAACATCACGATCGTGAAAGCGCAACTGGACCTGGCACGCTATTACCTGGATAACACCCTCATGGTGGCGCCCGAGGACGGCCACATTGTGAATCTGCAAGTTCGACCGGGTATGGTCGCGGGCATCCTCCGGGTGGGCGGTATTGCCTCATTCATTGTCGATAGCGACCGGTACCTGCTGGCCAGCTTCACTCAGGAGAACCTCAAGTATGTGAAGATCGGGCAACCCGTTGAAGTTGCGGTCGACCTTTACCCCGGCCAGATCTTTGAGGCGAAAGTGGACAGCATCTGGTGGGCAAATGGGCAAGGACAATACCTCCCCAGCGACATCATCCCGCAGTTCGATCCGGCAAACCCGATACAGCCGCAAGGAGAGTTTGCTGTGAAGATCTATCTCAATAAGCTCTCCAAGGTTGTGCTTCCGATTGGAGCGCAGGGAGCCGCAGCCATTTATACGAGTGGCGGGGGGTTCGCCGCACTTAGAAAAATCACGATCCGCATGCACACTTGGTTCAACTGGCTGTATCCGATGCCTTTCTGATATGAAGCGCCTTGCGGTCAACTCGACTGGGAACAATTATCCGTGTGTGGCGCGAATGATGATCTGGTTCGCGCGGCCGGTCGTCGTGGTGACGGTGGGAGTCTGCCTCTGCGGCTGCGCACTCCATCGGCCGCCGCCACTCCCGACGATTGTCGATCGGGCCTTGCCGAAAGCAACGCCTCTGCCGCCGGCGTGGAGCGCCGCCCCAAACGCTGAGAATGTCACTGCAGACTGGATAAAGTCCTTCCAAGATAACGGCCTCGAAGGAGTCGTCTCCGAAGCCATTGCGAACAACCTTGACCTGCGCCAAGCCGCGGCAAGGGTGGAGGCGGCGCGCCAGAGCGTCATTGTGGTCGGCTCAAAACTGAAGCCTCAGGTCGGCGTCAACTCCTCCGGCGCAACGACGCGTTCGCAGGATGTGAATGTGGTCAACCAATCGCAGAGCAACATGGAGCTTGCGACGGTCTCCTGGGAAATCGATGTTTGGGGACGGCTCCGCGCCCAGCGTGCCGCCGCCCAGGAGAGCTACGAAGCGATCGCGGTCGACTATGCTTTCGCGCGCCAATCATTGGCAGCGACTGCGGCCAAGAGCTGGTATCAGGCCATCGAGACTCGCCAACTTCTCGCGCTCACGGAGCAGAGCGTCAACATCTATGAGAAGCTGCTTGAATTGGTGAAAGTTAGGCGGGCCGCGGGAAAAGTCGCAGACCTCGACGTGGCGGAAGCCAGCTATCAACTCGATGAGGCCCAAAGCCAGCTGACCGTGGCGCAAGGTCTGTATAGCGAGGCACGTCGCACCTTGGAGGTGCTCATCGGGCGCTATCCCGCGGCGGAACTGGAAGTGGGGGAAACGTTCGCTCCTCTGCCGCCGCCGATCGGGCCTGGACTGCCCTCCTCGCTACTGGAGAGGCGCCCCGATATTGTGGCCGCAGAACATCAGGTATTGGCAACGTTCCGGACCGAGGAAGCCGCGAAACTGGCACTGCTACCCAGCTTCTCGTTCATTCTGGAGGGAGGGCGTTTAAGCGATCCACTGCTCTCCGTACTGGGCCTCAACCCCTGGCTGATTCACAGCGCAGTTGGGATGTTCGTACCGATCTACCAGGGCGGGGCGCTGCGAGCAGAGGTCAAGATCGCGACCGCGGAAGAGGAGCGATCGGTTGCACATTTTGGCGGTGTGGTCCTGAAAGCGTTCGACGAAGTGGAAGTGGCGTTGACGAACGAGCGGTTGTTGGCCGAGCGCCTCCCTTCTACGGAAAACGCGGTCCGCGATCACAAGGAAGCCGTCCGCGTGGCCGACATCAGGTACAAATCCGGAACGATGGACTTTCTGTCCGTGTTGCAGTTGCAGGCAAGTCAGATCCAGAGCCAGGCCGATCTCATCCAGCTTCGCAATACTCAACTCGCCAATCGCATTAATCTGCATCTCGCCTTGGGTGGAAGTTTCGACGGTTCGCCAGCCACAACGTTTCCGGCAGTGACAGCCGCGAAGAAGCCTTAGATTCGAGTTAATCGACTGCAGGCTCGAGACCGTACAATTTCGTTGCAGCCAATTCACAAACCATCGCCCCCTCCGGCGAATACAGGCGATCTCGAACGCGCCCGACTGGCAGCTGACATGTTCTAGCTGATTCCAGGCTTCCTGGTTGGGCTGTCACAACTGACAGTTGTGCAGCTCTCAACCGTCGGCAATGCTGCAGATGTAAATCTATTGTAAGCCCGCCTGATCGGTATGCCCGGGGCAAGCAAGGCGAATGTAGATGCCGCATCCCTCGAGTTGAAGGCAGGTGGAAGTGAAGCTACGCCCATGCCTGCACGAGACGGGAGGCATTCGAATTGTTCCAATTGATCCGTAGTCTCGTTCGCCCGTACCGGGGCACGCTTATGATCATCCTGGCGGCCATGCTTGTCCAAACCGCCATGAGCGTGGCAGGGCCGTGGCCACTGAAGATCATCCTCGACAATGTGGTTGGTTCCCATAAGCTTGCTCCGTGGCTCGACGACTTCCTTCGGCCTATTTTGACCGGCGGCAGCAAAATGCAGATCGCGGCTGCGGCAGCGATAGCGGCGGTGATCATTGCGGTGTTGGGGGCGATCGCATCGTATGTGGCGAACTACTACACAACCAGCGTGGGCCAATGGGTGGCAAATGATTTACGGCAGCGGACTTACCACCACCTCCAGCAACTCTCGCTCACCTATTACGACAGCCACCAAACTGGGACACTTTTAAGCACGATCACTTCCGACGTCCAGACGATCCAGGGTTTCGCCTCTTCCTCCACGCTGGGCATCGTTGTCGATCTGTTTACGATCGTAGCCATGTTGTTTATTATGTTCCGGCTCAATTGGGATTTCACGTTGATCGCGGTGGCCGTGACCCCATTCATGCTTCTCCTGGTTTCGAGGTTCAAGAAAGCGGTCAAGAAGGCGACCCATGAGGTCCGCAAGGAGCAAAGCAAAATGGTCGCGGTGGTGGATCAGGGACTCCAGGCGATGAGGGTCGTGAAGGCCTTCGGAAGGCAGGACTTGGCGGAGAAGGAGCTGGCCGAAGTCAGCCAGGCAACCGTCGATGCGTCGCTGAAAGCGCGGCGGGTGAAGGCACTGCTCTCTCCGATTGTGGCGATCACCGTTTCACTCTGCACCGCCGTCGTGCTCTGGCGAGGCTCCGCGCTCATTATTGCCGGAGCCATGACCGCAGGCGCATTGACTGTCTTTCTTTCCTATTTGAACAAGTTCTTCAAGCCCGTGCAGGATCTGGCCACGATGACCAATGCCATCGCGCAAGCGGCGGTCGGCGTAGAGCGCATTCGGGGAATTCTCGATGCGGACACAATCATTCCGGAACGACCTGACGCACGCGAACCGCAAGTACTGACGGGCGAAATCGAATTCGATCATGTAGCGTTCGCCTACGACGCAGACACGCCGGTGCTGACGGATGTCAGTTTTCGCATTAAGGCGGGGCAGATGGTCGGGGTGGTTGGCCCGACGGGCTGTGGTAAATCCACAGTCGTGAGTCTGATCCCGCGGTTTTACGACCCCAAGGCGGGTGCGATCAGAATCGACGGCGCGGATATCCGCGAATACAAACATCTTGCGCTGCGGGACCAGATCGGCTACGTGCTTCAAGATCCCGGGCTCTTCGAGGGATCTGTGCGCGACAATATCGCTTTCGGCAAGAAGAGAGTGACAGAAGCGCAAATCCTGGAAGCCGCGAAGTTGGCCAACGCGGATGAGTTCATCGCGAAGATGCCTCACGGCTACGACACCATGATCGGCGAGCGCGGAGAAACGTTATCCGGCGGCCAGCGCCAGCGTATCGGAATTGCCCGCGCCATCATTCGCGACAACCCGATCCTCATCCTGGACGAACCCACGGCCGCTCTCGACACCGAGTCGGAGATGTTAGTGATGGAGGCTCTGGAGCGACTCATGAAGGGACGAACCGTAATCACGATCGCGCACCGGCTCAGCACCATTCGCGACGCGGATAAGATCATTGTTCTGAAGGGAGGAGTCGTCGCGGAAGAGGGTACGCATGACGAGTTAGTGGCTCGCGACGGCGTATATGCTGAGCTCTACCGCATCCAGTTCGGCGCAAACGCGGCGGCTCCGGCTGCGGCATAGATGTCACATGTCGCGCGTGATGGCCTGTGGCACCTTGCAAAGGGCGTGCGGTCACGTCCGCGATGATCTCAAGGAGGACCTATGTCACGTTCTTTAATTGTGCTGCCCGACGATTCCGCGAAGCCAATTCTCGATGCAATCGACGGCGCGACAAAATCGCTACGGGTCAAGATGTTTATTTTTTCGGACCCCTCACTTTTGCAGGCTGTAATTGCGGCCAGACAGCGCGGAGTGAAAGTACGGGTCATGCTAAATCCAGCTCGCCGCGACGGCGAATCGGAAAACGAGGTGTCCAGCAAAAAGCTTAAAGCCGGTGGTGTCGAGGTCATCGATAGCAACCCGGAGTATGACGTCACCCACGAGAAGTCAATGGTGGTGGATGACACCACGGCATTCGTAAAATCCTTGAACTGGGAAACAAGAAACCTGACCGAAACCCGTGATTATGCGGTTGTCACTTCACATGCTCACGAAATAGCCGAAATCATCGAATGCTTCGAAGCGGACTGGGCGCGTAAGCCCTTCAAGGGCGGCGAGCATTCTCACATGATCTGGTGCTGCGGTAACGGCCGAGAGCGCATCGCGCAGTTTATAGACGACGCTAAAGGTAGTATTTTTCTTCAAAACGAGCGATACCAGGATGCCGTTATTGTCGAGCGATTGGTCCGCGCCGCGCGGCGTGGAGTGAAGATTCACGTCATGGCTCGTCCCCCACATAAACTCAAGAAAGAAAAACTCGTTGAAGCAGTCGGAGGGATGCGCATCATGGAAGACGTCGGCATCAAGATTCACAGGTTAAAACATCTCAAGCTTCACGCCAAGATGCTTCTCGCTGACCAGGCCCGCGCCATCGTCGGATCCATCAATCTGGCGCCGGGCAGTTTTGACAGTCGTAGGGAGTTGGCCATCGAGGTCCGAGATGATGATGTGGTCGAACGTCTAACCAAAATTGCTCACCACGACTGGGAACACTCGCACCCTCTGGATTTGACGGACGAAGGGCTGTTGGCTGAGTTCGAGAAGCATCAGATGGATGAAGCAGAAGAATTGGCGCTTCACAATAAAGCTCACGATAAGCACAAAGTAGCATAGGCATAAGCTGAGGATGTGCTTGGCACATCCTTAGACCGCTGGTGGTCGTGCAACGCATCCAGATGTTGCGAACAGTATCCTCAGGGCGCGGCACCGAAGAGTTGTTGCCACGGCAATCCGCCTCTCCATCCTCGTTGAGCCCGCTCGCCAGTTTACAATCAAGCATACGAGGAGACCCCTTTTGGCCATGATGAACTCGACTCGAATCCGCACCGCAAAGGTTATGCTGTTATTTATGCGCACCCTCACTTCAGCCGGAACCATCGCGCTCGGTTCCATCAACCCCACACTCGCCGCAGCCGCCGACTTTGGACCTTCCAGTCCGTTCTTCGCGCCCAGTGTGCTGCCCTTCCAGGCCCCGCCCTTCGACAAGATCAAGGACGAAGACTTTCAGCCTGCCATTGAGGCCGGCATGGCGCAGCAGCAGGCCGAAATCCAGGCCCTTGCCAACAATCCCGACGGCCCCACCTTCGACAACACCATCGTCGCGATGGAAAAGAGCGGCCAGTTGCTGACGCGCGTGATGGCAGTCTTCAACGGAATCACCGGCGCAAATACCAACGATACCCTCCAGAAGGTTAAGACCATCGAGGCCCCCAAACTCGCTGCTCATCAGGACTTTGTCTACCTCAACACGAAACTCTTCGCGCGTGTAGCCGCGGTTTACAAGCAACGCGACACCCTCAAGCTCGATCCTGAGTCTCATCGTTTGCTCGAGTATGACTACGACAAGTTCGTGCACGCTGGCGCCAACCTCTCGGAAGCCGACAAGACTGAGCTCCGGAAACTCAACGAAGAGGAGTCTTCACTTCAGGACGCCTTCCTCAACAAACTCCTCGACGCCACCAAGGAGGGCGCCTTCATCACCACCGACAAACCCGTGCTCGCCGGGCTTTCCGAGGCTCGCGTCGCGGCCGCTGCGCAAGCTGCCCAGAGCCGCCAGTTCGATGCCTTCGTGATTCCGCTCCAGAACACCACCCAGCAGCCCGAACTGGTCTCACTGAGCTACCGCGGTACCCGTCAGACCATTTTCGAGCGCTCCTGGAACCGTACTGAGCGCGGCAATGCCAATGACACCCGCGACACCATCGCCCGTCTCGCTCAGGTCCGCGCTCAGAAGGCTAAGCTCATAGGATTTTCGAGCTTCGCCGCGTGGCAGCTTGAAGACCAGATGGCCAAGACTCCCCAAGCCGCTTTGCAGTTTATGGACGCGATTGTTCCCGCCGCAACCGCAAAGGCTGCAAGCGAGGCCAAAGATAACCAGGCCGTCATCGACGCCCAGAAGGGTGGCTTTCAACTCCAGCCTTGGGACTGGAACTTCTATGCCGAGCAGGTTCGCAGAGCTCGCTACGATCTCGACGATGCGCAGGTGAAGCCGTACTTCGAGCTCAACAATGTGCTGCAGAACGGTGTCTTCTACGCCGCCAACCAGCTCTACGGACTCACCTTCAAAGAGCGGCACGACCTCCCCGTCTACCAGCCGGATGTTCGGGTGTTCGAAGTCTTCGACGCCAACGGCAAACATCTCGCTCTCTTCTACTGCGACTACTTCAAGCGCGACAATAAGAACGGCGGAGCTTGGATGTCTACCTTCGTCGACCAGTCACACTTGCTGGGGACGCTCGCGGTCGTCTATAACGTCGCTAATTTCTCCAAGCCCGCCGAAGGCGAACCTGCATTGATCAGCTTCAGCGACGTGATTACGATGTTCCACGAGTTTGGACACGCCCTCCACGGCATGTTCGCCGACACCGAGTATCCCGCCCTCTCCGGTACGGCAACCGCTCGTGACTTCGTCGAATTTCCCTCGCAGTTCAACGAACATTGGGCCCGCGATCCGGTGATTTTTGCCCACTACGCTAAGCACTACAAAACCGGTGCGCCCATGCCAGAAGAGCTCGTGGCGCGGCTCAGAAAGTCCGACACTTTCAACAAGGGCTACGACATGACTGAACTCCTGGCCGCGGCCGAACTCGACATGCAGTGGCACTCGCTTCCCGCCACCGCCCCGCTCCAGAATCCCGATGAGTTCGAGAAGCAGGCGCTCGATAAAACTCACCTGAACATCAGCTACGTGCCACCGCGCTATCGCTCTACCTACTTTGCCCACATCTGGGGAGGCGACTACTGCGCTGGCTACTACGCCTATCTCTGGACCGAGATGCTGGCCGACGACGCCTTCCAGTGGTTCGTTGAGCACGGCGGCCTCACCCGCGCTAACGGCGACCGCTTCCGCCAGATGATCCTCTCTCGAGGTAACACCCAGGACCTCGGCAAAATGTATGATGCCTGGCGCGGTGCGCCACCGAACACGAAGGCGATGCTCAAGTACAGGGGCCTTGAGGAATCTACCTCAGCAAAATAGCGGAATCGGGCAGATCTCAATCGCGCAGCCGCAGCATTACGTGGAGGGACGATCGCAAAGATGATGATGATGATAAGGACGAGAATCGTGAAGCGCTACGGACTGTTCGTTGTTTTGTTCATGGCGATGGTTTTAAGGCCGGCCGGAGCACAGCCGGTGGCAGAAAATGCAGCTGGCGGACCAGCGCCTCACGAGGGTAACTTTGTCATTCACAATTTTCGCTTTCAATCCGGCGAAACCACGGCCGACGTGAAAATGCACTACACCACGTTCGGCACCCCAGTGAAGGACTCCAAAGGCCGGACGACGAACGCGGTTCTGATCCTGCATGGCACGAGCGGTTCGGGAAAGCAATTCCTCCGTCCGATATTTGCCGGCGTGCTGTTTGGACCCGGGCAGTTGCTGGACGCAAGCAAGTATTACCTTATCGTGCCGGACAATATCGGCCACGGCAAATCGAGCAAGCCGAGCGACGGCATGCATACGCGCTTTCCGCAATATGACTATGCTGACATGGTCGCGCTCCAGCACACGCTGGTCAATGAGGGGCTGGGCGTGAACCATCTCCGTTTAGTGATGGGGACGTCGATGGGCTGCATGCATTCCTTTATGTGGGGTGAGGCCTACCCCGATGAGATGGATGCGCTGATGCCGTTGGCATGTTTACCGGTGCAAATAGCCGGGCGAAACCGCATGTGGCGAAAAATGGTCATCGATGGAATTTGTCAGGATCCCGAGTGGAAGAACGGCGAGTACACAAGCGAGCCTCGCGCTGCACTTCAGATCTCCGCGGATTTCCTGCTGATTGCTGGGAGTGCGCCGCTGGCAATGCAGCGAGACCTGCCGACACGCGATGCCGCCGACAAATATCTCGAGGAGACGATGAAGAGGATGACGGCGGAAATCGACGCCACCGACTTTCTCTATGCGGTCAGCGCCTCGCGGGACTATGACCCGTCATCGAAACTTGATTTCATTAGAGCTCCGGTGATGTTTGTTAATTTCGGCGATGATTTCATCAACCCCCCGGAGTTGGGGATCGCCGAGCGCGAGATCAAGAAAGTGAAGAATGGCAAATTCGTGCTGGTACCCGCATCCGAGAAGACACACGGTCACGGTACGCACACCTGGGCGGCGGTTTGGCAAGAGTATTTGAGGGAATTGCTGGAACAATCGTCGAGCGCGCGTCCGTGAGAGTTCTAGCAATCTCGCCTACCGACAGGTCACGTACCTCCTGAACAGAGGCACAAATTCAGGTTTGTGACTGGGAGACCAAGCTCGGCTGGGGCGGGGCCGCAGGAGCCGAAGGGTTCGGCGTCGCTTCGGGCTGCGGCGTCTGGCCGTTCTGGACTGAGTCGCTGTTGTGCAGGCTCGTGCCAGCGCCGAGATCGAAGCCGCCGTCATAGATCGAATTGTCGTTCAAGTTATCGTTCGAGCTTGACGTGCTCACGTCGCCCGTCGGCGAGTCAGGGCTATACGACGAGTTCGGTGACGAGTCCGGCCGGTATGGCGGCGGATTGTCGGACCAGTCGTAGCTGTAATACGGGTAGCCATAATACGGATAGTAGTAGTACGACGCCGGCCACGGGCTGTACCAATAAGGGTTGTACCACCCAGGCCAGCCGATCCCCCAGTAGGGCCAACCGAAGCCGAAGCCCCAAACTCCCCAGCCCCAGCCCCAGCCCCAGCCCCATCCACCACCCCAGCAGCAACCGCGGCCCCAACCATAGCCACCTCCCCAACCGTAGCCAGGTCGACCGAAGCTAGGAGTAATTCCGGGGGTTCCGCCGACGACTCCGGACGCACTTCTAGGCGAGCCAAAGGAGTGCCAGGCGCCATCTGAGATTCCGGTGTTACGAGCGGAGAGGCTCGAGTTCGCCACGCCTCCGGAATGGCGTCCTTCGCTGGAACTAGACCGTGCGGAACTCCCGGAATTCCCGAACGAATGCCACTGGCCATCGTTGATTGCGGGATGATAATTCGACGAACGATTTCCCAACGAGTCTGAATTGCGCCCAGCTCCAGACCCGCCGTACGAGCGACTGCCCATTCCGTAATGGCCTGCGGCCGACCCACCACGATCGCCGCCGCCTTCATAGCCACGTTCTCCGCCAAAAGACCGAGCGTCGCCATGAAATCCACCATCGCCACGGAAGCCGCCTCCGCCGCCGTGCGAGCCGCCGCCACCACCGTGACCTCCGCCACCGTGCTGTGCGAATGCTGGATTTAGCGTGAGGGTGAGAGCAATGAAAGTAGTAAATGCGATGAGGGAACCACGAAGACAAAATCTCCTCATAATCCGTACCTCCCTTCGAACGCGGGAGTGCAGCTGCGAGCAGAGCGCCTACATACTACAAGGACGGCGCGCGCCTACCTAACCGCTCCTACCCTAATCAGATTCTACTGCTATTCATGGGGTTGCATCCATACCAACCGGCAGAAGACGGTGTTACGATTGACGGGCCGGCGCAGGCAAGAAAGTACACCACTTCTGTGCCATTTCGACCCGTTTCTCCACAGCCTTCCACCACGTTGCTACTTGCATTCCCGCACACAAGTTCAGGATAATCATGGATGAGAGTTGTTGACAACCGTGTATCGCTACAGCCGAGCAGACCTGCTGCGGATTCTCCGGCTCGCTCCTCGCCAGCTCCAAACCTGGGAGAAGGCGGGATTGGTAACGGTGGCCGAAGATTACTCCTTCTTCGATCTTGTGCAAATCAAGAAAGTGCGCGACCTTTGCGCCAAGCGCGTTCGTCCGGCCGTGATCCGGCAATCCCTCGAAGCCATGCTGAAACAAGTTGCCGGCATGGAGAACCCGCTGCTTGAAGCCGGGACCTATCAAAGCGGACACCGCGTTGCCTTCCGGCACCAGGGGCGGCTGCTGGAACCCATCGCCGGACAATTCATGTTCGATTTCTCGTCCGAAGAAAATAGAGTCGTGACCAGCCCGCGACGAAGTGGACCGGAACTGGTGGTTACCGACGTTGCCGACTTGTTCGCGCGCGGGATCGTGCTGGAAGAAAATCCCTCCACGCAGAGCGAGGCGATCACTGCCTATTTAAAGGTTCTCGATATGGATCCCATGCACGCCGCCGCGCACATCAACCTGGGCACGCTCTATTACAACCGTCAGGATTACGCGCTCGCCGAAAGGCACTACCGTTCGGCGATCCAGATCGATCCCCGCTACGCGCTTGCCCATTTCGACTTGGGCAATGTGCTCGACGAAACCGGACGCGTCGAGGAAGCGATCAACACCTATAAGACCGCCATTCAACTCGCGCCCACCTACGCGGACGCGCACTACAATATCGCGCTCGCCTACGAGAAGATCCGCGAGCCGCGCAAGGCACTGCAACACTGGCGCGCTTATGTGAAACTCGACACCACCGGCCCCTGGACCGTCCACGCCAAACATCAGATCCGGAGAATCTTGCAGGGTGACAACCTTAAGCTGGTGCACTCCCGCAAGACGAACTAGGTCAGCGTCGTTTCAATATTATTAATGCGCGGGGTTAATGCGCGGGATTCCAATCGATCGTGAATTCTCGCTCTTCGTCGTTCACCGTGTAGCCTGGCGGCGGTCCGAACAGGCTCGTATCCGGCTCGCTTCGACTGATATTCACGAGTTTGTGCGTACGTTCTCCGCTACGCGGATCGTCCGATTTGCGGAGGATTATCTCTTTGAGGTCTGGCGAGGTCCAACTCTCGGAGATACTGACGATAGGACGATCGTTGCCCACTGAACCAGTCGGCCAAGTCGTGGTGGTCTTCGTACCCTCCGCCGGTATTCTCTCGACCGGGCTTCCGAGCAACACATGCTCGGTGCGGGTTCGGCCCATGGAGTCGCGGTAGATTTTCATACCTTGCCGGGTGTGGTGGATGGAAACGCCATCGGCGAGCGTTTGCTCATCCTCGTCGACTTCCTCGGCGGAGAAGGGAGCGCGCGCGAGCGTCGCAACATGGGAAAAGGACGGGCCAAAATGCATCGTTCCATGCACGCCATCTGGGCCGCTCGAAAACGAGGATGTGGTTTGGCACAGGGCACACGCGGAGCAGAGGATAGTGCAGCAGAGGCAGGCGAGAAGCCGATTCCTGTTCCGCTCCTTTTTCATGGAGTGAGCAAAACGAGTATAGCCAAACCTGCCCAGCGGTCACAAGCAACGTTGGCAGAGCTCGCGGCGTCTTTTGATTCTGCGCTGAAAAAAAAGGGGCACGGCTTGCGCCGCGCCCCGGGGAGAAAAAATCGCGATTGCCTTACTCGTTCAAAAGTTAGTCCACCACCAGCTTGTTCTCGACGCTGAACGCGCCGGGTACGGAACTTGCTCTTATTCCCGCGATGTTCTTGTCCATCGCGCTCTCGACCGTGCCGTAGAGTGTCACGTGACCGTTGTTGACCACGATGCGAATCGGGTCGACCGGATCGGTCGCATAGCGGCCCAGCATCGAGTCGCGATAGATCGCGCGCGCGGTGCGTATCCGGATCGAATCGTCAAACCGAGAAGTCGGCAGCACATTCACATCGTTCACCACATCCTTGACGCCGGGCGTGCGCGCTACGATGTCGAGCGCCGAGTCTTTCGGTACGTCCCACATAGCGTCGCCGCTCAGGGTTACGACACCATCTTTAACGTCGAGCGCAATATAGTTGAACGCGTTGTCGAAATATCCGACGCGGTCATAAGCAATCTGCTTGGCCAGCTTCTTCTCGAGTTGGACATCGGGCACGGTTGGTCCCGCCACGACGATGTCATTGCGAACTCCGCTGACGTTCGCGAGTTTCTTAATTTTCTTGCCGGCGTCGAGTTTGTCTCGATAAAGACCGACCGTGCCAGTCAGGGTCACGATGCCATCTTCGACGCTCGAGCTCACGCTCTGCAGTTGCTTCGCGTGGTGTATCTTCTGGCTGACCGCCTGCTGAATCTGCTCGTCATACCCACCAGTGGCGGCCATTGCAGTCATACTCAGCAGGACGAGCGACGCCAGAGTTACCACAAGTATTTGCTTCTTCATGGTTGCCACCCTCACTGGGATTCCGGTTTTTCCCCCACGGTATTAACCGGTTAGTTAGTTAGATGCGTGGCGAGTCGGGAGAGATGCGGCCGCAGGGCGCCCTTTACAAACCATTACTTTTACAAACGATTACAAGAACGAGCTGGAGCGATGACCAGACAAGTGTGTTTGACAAATGTTTGTCATGACGACTAATCTCGGCCCATGCCGCGTGGTTTGCAGGCGGAACTCAAACAAAAACTCCCATTCGTCGGCTGCGAACAGGAAGCCTATCTTTCCTTGTTGCGGACGGCTGACGCGCTCCAGGCGCAGGTCGAAACCCGGCTCAAAGAATTCGGACTCACCGGCACGCAGTACAACGCGCTGCGCATCCTGCGCGGCGCTGGGTCGGAGGGTTTGCCGTGCCGGGAGATCGGCGAGCGCATGATCACGCACGACCCAGATATTACGCGTTTGCTGAATCGTCTCGAAGATCGCGGCTTCGTCGAGCGCACGCGCGCCCGGCACGATCGCCGCGTCATCTGCGGAAAGATCACCACCGCCGGGCTAAAGCTGCTGCGCGAAATGGATGATCCGATCGAAAAATACGGTCGTGAGATGTTGCGACACGTCGGGCAGGAAAGATTGAAGCAGCTGATCGAGTTGCTGGAACTGGTGCGTGGCGGGACAGCCTTTCACCGCAGAGACGCGGAGAGCGACGAGTAAATAACCTGCAACGCTATCCCTTGCGCTTGGCAACTTTCCTTGTAGACGATCCAGCCTTCTTCTTAACGGCGGCCTTTCTAGGAAACACGCGCGCGAAAATCTTATCGATGTTCTTCAATTGCCGCTGCAGGTCGAAGGCATGCTCGATCTTTGCTTTTGGCACGCGACCGCGAATCTCGGGATCGTTCAAAATCAGTTCGTGGAAGTCGAGATCCTCTTTCCACGCGCGCATGGCATGACTCTGTACCAGGCGATAGGCGTCTTCGCGGGAAACCCCGCTTTCGACCAGGTCGAGCAATAACTGTCCGCTGAAAACGAGGCCGCGCGTGCTCCCGAGGTTGGCCAGCATTCGTTCGGGATAGACAAACATCGTCTCGATCAGGTTCGCCGTCTTGTTCAGCAGATAGTCGGCAAGCGTGGTCGAATCGGGGATGATGATGCGTTCGGCCGATGAATGCGAAATATCGCGCTCGTGCCAGAGCGCGACGTTCTCGAATCCGGCCTGAGCGTTCGACCGCACCACGCGCGCCAGTCCAGAGATTTGCTCGCTGGTGACCGGATTCCGCTTATGCGGCATGGCCGACGAGCCCTTCTGCTTTTCACTGAAGTATTCTTCGGCCTCGCGGACTTCAGTGCGCTGCAGATGGCGGATTTCAGTTGCGATCTTATCGAGCGTCGAGGCGATCGTGGCCAGAGTTGCCAGGTAGTGAGCATGTCGGTCGCGCTGAATCACCTGCGACGATACCGCGGCGGCCTTCAATCCCAGGCGCACGCACATTTTCTCTTCGAGTTCCGGCGTGAGGTGGGCAAAGGTTCCGACCGCTCCCGAGAACTTGCCCACACGCAGATCCTCGGCGGCGGCGTGGAAGCGCGCGATGTTGCGCTCGGTCTCCGAATACCAGTTGGCGATCTTGAATCCAAAGGTAATGGGTTCGGCGTGGATGCCGTGGGTGCGCCCGATCATCGGCGTATCCTTAAACTCGAATGCCCGGCGCTCGAGCACCTCGGCGAGGCGCTCCAGGTCTCCGGCGATCAACGACGACGCCTGTTGAATGAGCAGCGCCTGTGCCGTATCGACCACATCGTTCGAAGTCAGGCCGTAATGAAACCACCGTGCGTGCGGGCCAACGATTTCTGCCACGGCCGTGGTGAAGGCGATGACGTCGTGTTTGACCTCGGCTTCAATCTGGAAGATACGGTCAACGCTGAAGTCGGCGCGCGCGTGGATCGCCCTGGCTGCATCTTTCGGCACAATGCCGGCAGCGGCCAACGTTTCGGTCGCGGCGACTTCGACCGCCAACCAGGTTCGGAAGCGGTTCTCGTCGCTCCAGATGCGAGCCATCTCGGGCCGGGTGTAACGTGGGATCACGGCGTTTTCTCCTGAAAGGGGAACTGGGGATTGTAAATCCCGTGTGCTTTAAAAGCACGTGACGGTTCTCGTCCATCTCCTGGACCGCTCAACCCATTCAAGAAATCCGTTATCGTTCGCCGCGGATGAAGACAACCCGTTGGCCGTCCGCAGAAAGAGAAGGTTGGCTGCTGGAAATGCTGTTCCCGTTGCTAAGGTTGATCGGAGCATCACTCCCCCGCTTCACATAAACATCGCTGAACTCGATGGTGGTGCCTCCCGCTCCCTCTTTTTCGTTCTTCTCCGTGTACACGCGGGTGTCGCCGTAGTCTCGCTCCCAGCCGGCGAGGTGAGCGAGCATGACCTTATCCTCGTTGGAGAGCGGATTATGGGGTATACGAACTAGCGTGCCCGCCTGAATGGAAAGGAAGGCGGCGCTGGGAAGGTGTTGGAGATCGTGCACGATCACCAACAGTTGGTCCGGATCGTCGCGGCTAAGTCCCACCAGTTTGCTCACACCCGTGAGGCTGTGGAGTTTGATTGGCGGATCGCCATCCACCGGAACGCGATAAAGGTCGCCGCCTCTGAGCGCAAGAATGTTCTCGCCCTTGGAATCGAAGACCGGGGAATTGTATTCTCCGCCGCGGGTGATGCGCTGGGGCACCGCTTTCTGCGTGACCGTTACCCACCAGATATCGCCGCTTGCCACTCGATCTTCACCGCGCAGGGAAGAAGGAGTTGCCGAGACTCCGGATACGCGAAGCAGTTTCTCCCAGAAGGATCTGGTTTTCGTTTGTGAGTGGGTCTGGGCGGACAGGAGGGCAGCCAGCAGGAGAAAGCAGGGAGCAACGCGAACCGCTCGTTTCATTGTAATGACCTCCGTGCGCCCGGGACATGCTACGGAAAGAGGCGTTGGAAAATATTGTCCACGCCAGTAATTTCCAGCTTCTTTACTTCTGCATTAGGAATGGCGACAAGCTTACGGTCTTTGTCCGCAACCAAAAAAGTGGTCTTATCTTTACCTTCCCAGACCAACCATGCTTCAGCGGGTGCGAAATTCGTTACCTTTGGCAGCTGTCTGGTGGAAATGATCACACCATAGTTCACCGGCAACAGCAGGAACTCCACGGCCAGGAGAAAGACCAGCAGCGGCTCGAGGACCGGCTTCCGGATTTCGCGCGACCGCGATTGGAAAAGCAGCCAACCAGTCACGGCGACGCCCGCCACCAGCGCGGCAAAAAACTCCGATTCGTAGGTCGAAGTCGAGTCGAGCAACACGGCTTTGAGCCACCCGTCTCCTTCGAGCTGCCGCTGAACAAGAAGACTGTCTATGAACCGGAAGCACTTTCTTTCCACCAGTTGAATGAAGAGCACGGAAAAGACTACTCCAATCAATGCGTGGTTCCGCGAACCCCACCATCGAGAAAAGCGAGTCCACCGGCTCAGCAGCCACCAGAGCAGCAATGGGGGAGACGCCAGCAGCAGGACATTCACAACCGTGCTTACCAGGTAGACGAGGAAGCGCGCCCCCGCGAAAAAATAGCGCTCATCAAGTATCGACAGGTCGGTCGCCACGCCCCAGGTCGAAAGCTGGAACCGTAAGACGAGATACCCAAGGAAATATAGGGCAAAAGAAGCCATCGCGGTGTAAGACGTCCAGCTTGTGCCGATTCCCCTAAGCTTTTCGAGCAGCGTGCTCCACATGGTATCAGTCACCTTGCGACTAACAGGAATGGCGCCCAGTAATGCGGGTGACTGAACGTTGGATCGTGACGCAATCTGCGGATCGCTTCCCGAGCCGCCTCCGCAGGCGTCTTGGTTTGGGCTTCCTGATAAAAAGTCTGCATCCAAAGAGAGGTCGATTCCGAATCTACCTTCCATGCGGAAACTAGTAAGCTTTGGGCTCCGGCGAAGAGGAGAGCTTGTTGAATGCCCTGAATCTCGTTGGCGCGGGTGGTGCGTACGCGCCCAGTCTCGCAGGCACTCAGCGTAACCAACCGCGTTTTTTCCAACGGCAGGCCGAACATCTCGGCGGCTGTCATGTCCACTTCCTCGCCCGGCGAGGCCGCAAGATTCACATGCGAGAGCAGAGGTTCCTGACCATCGAATTCACCATGCACCGCCAGGTGAACAATATCGTATGACCCGGCCCAGCGCAGTAAGTCGGCTTTCCGGATCAGTGAATCCGTCAACACCTTTTGCCGGGCTGGATAAAAACGAGCGATGCTCCTTATTTCTTGCGGTGCAGAGGGAAGCGAGGGGTCGCCAGCTGCCAGAAGAGCACCGCCCGCTAGACTACTCTGCTTCTTAAGCTGCAGCAGAATCGAAGCACTGGGTCCATAAGTGATGCGGAAGCGTTCGCCAGCAAAGGTGCCGTCCGCCGGGTCTTGCAGAGCCTGGAAGGGCAACGATACGAGATCGCCTTGGGGGACCACAATGATCCGGTCCGAGTGCAACCATTCCAAAGCCGGCTGGAGTAGAAAGAGGAACAGTTCTTTTGAGAAATCGCTACGGAAGGGTACGTCCTGCTTACGCATCGATTGAACCAGGCCCGTCACTTTCTCCTTCAACGCAAATCGGGGAAGAAAGATATTCCGCACATGAACCGAGTCCGGTCCGATGTGAATCAGGATCACGGCTGTGTCCTGAAGGTAGTAATACAGTAAGTCCGCCGAATCCTGCCGCAGAGCGTTCTGCACCGCTCCGAGTGAAGCGGGCCGCGATACGGCGACGTTTTGCGCCAGCGGTGTCTCGCGTGCGATGCGAAGAAGTAGTTGTTGGTAATCTTCTTCCAACTCCGTCAGGCGCGTTTGTGCCTTTGCGACCGTCTCCGGATTATCCTCACCAATGGCCTCCGGCGAGAAGATGTCATTAAAGAAACTGGTCTGAAGCGATGCGATTTTCGCCCTTTTTAGCGCTAGGGTAGCGAAGAGTTTTCGGTCCACTGGCTTTGACAGTCCCACGGACTTGGTGCTCAGCAAGTCCGCCGTGACGCGCGCCCGCGTGCTCTCGATCAGATCGAAGGCTTCCGCGTATCGCTTGTCCCGCAGCAACATCATGATCGGCCGGTCATAGAAGCCGGCTTTATCTTCCAGGAAAGAGCTTCGGGCCGAGTCTTCGCCCACTTTTTGGCGTTCCTCTTCCACAGCGTGGATGGCGCGAAGATAGCCTTCCAGAGCGGCCCCTTTTCGGCCTTGCATATCATCCATCGAAGCCTGGACATACGTAGTTAGAGCACCAGGCAAAGAGGGTCCCGCTGACTGGTAAAGGGCTTTTAGGGAATCAACCACGTCGAGCGGAACCTGGCCAAGTGGGGGAATATCGGTGACCAGAACATCTTTAGGCGTCTTGGGAGCGAAGGTGTTCGCCGGAATGTTGTCATGGGAGTTTTCTATCTTGGTCAAGCCGCGAAGAGAATCTAGGTTCCGGATCTCTTCTTGCGCAGCCGTGACGAAGTAGTTGTACCCGGCTCGCGTGGCGATATCTTGTGCCTTGACCCAGTCGGCTTGGCTGAGGTCGAAGAGGCGATAGCAGACCTCCGGGGATTTCTGGTAGGTATCGGAGCACCCGTCTGCCATTGCATAGTAAATGTCGGCTCGGTCGGCATACGCACGGTATTGCATGTATGGATCGTACGCGCCCGAACCGCGTTTCAACATAGACAACAGACCGTTTACGTGGCTGGCAGCGGAAAATAGCTCCCCGCGTCCCGTCTCCAACACGACTTTGGCCTCCAGTGCCTCCCGCTGACAGTCCTGAGCGTCGGTACACGAAGAAGCTGCCCGCATCGCTTCCGTTACCTGTGAATTCGCAGACCCATAGTCGTGGTATTGGGTCTGCTCGACCAGGGCCAACCCGGTGAGAGCTTTTACCAGATAAGCGCTAGCCCCCGTCTTGCGGGCGAGTGCGGCGGCTTCTTTGTAGTGATCGCGCGCGCTGCCAGCCAGCATATCGGCCCGGCGCTCGCCACTCTGAGCCTGGGTAGCAGGAGTCAACCTGGATAGCAAGGCTGCCTGCCGTTCACAATCCGCCAACTTGATTAGACTCAGGGTTGCCTGCGCAAAATTAGATGTAGCCACGAAAGACCGGTAACTGTCCGCTAGGTCGGTTGCGGCGGCATCTAAGTCGTTGAGCACTGACGGTTGCATTCCGCTCCGGCGGAATTGGTCGCGGACGTGGTCGAGCTTCGCGATTCCCTGCGACTGTAAAGCCTCGGGACCGGTTTGTGCTGCGGCCAGCACGGACGGAAAAGCAACGGCTAGCGATAGAAATCCGCAGTGAAGGATCGCCATTGCCCGTCCTGAGCGAGAGCTCGTCTCTCGTCTGAATTGCCTATCCAGGACTTCCATTTTGGCTTCCTGAGTGGCCGATTATACATCCAATGGCGTCCATTGCCTGTTCCGCACCCATCGCCGCCGCTCCCAAATTGGCCCGCATCATTTTTCCCTTGGTCGCTCCTCACCAAGAATTCGACGCCCGTCACTTCGCCGCGGATCAGATCCGTTTTCACAAACGCCAGGAAGCTAAATTCCGTGCCCAAGCTCGAGCCCTCGGATTCCAACTTATTCCCTTGGAACAGACCGCATGAGTGAGTT
>DATDGS010000030.1:0-2528 GCA_036521955.1 Terriglobales bacterium | reverse complement strand
GACGCACGAGCTCCTCGAGCGTTATTTTTCTTAGATGGGTCACAAGGACCTCCTTGTGACCCGACATTACTGCTACCGATCGCCAAACGCATCCGTCGACCACGCACGCGAAGCGTCTGCCGTCAGGCTTCGTTCAAGTCGGCTTCTCGACTGCTTACACTGGGCGAACCAGCCAAGTTGACGGTAACGCTCTATGCCCGGCTGTGGGCGCCTGGCGCACGAATACCTCTTCAACCGACAGGCTCTCCTAAACTGGGGTATGTCGGCTCACAAATGGTTGACATCGCGGAGGTTCAAGGCTGACGTGCCAAGTCAAACCGATCCAAAGACAGGCAATGCGGAGCCGTTGGATTCGGCTAGGTATCGCCATCGGTTAAGCAGTCCTCAAGCCGAGCTGTGGCACCGGTTCGCGCGTCAATTAGTGGCGCGATCTCTGGGAGTTGCACGAATTCGGGTGCCAGTGCGATCATGATCCGCCGTCGTGCGTTGCGGAGTGCATGCACAAGAAAGGCGTGAAGCTCGCGGTTCGGGACGAGGTAGAGGCAGGTTTCGAGCTTCCTTTCCAGGTCGATCTCGGCGCAAATGCGCTCATATGCCTTCGACCATTTCGGCGTCCGCTCATACTCGATGGCCACTTTGCCGCACCGGTTGCCGGATCGGAACGTAACTACGGCGTCATAATCCTTGGCGTAGCGGTCGGTTGTGAAATCGTTCACGGCCTTAATTTCGGGTTCGGATTCCCAAAGAACCACAACCCCGGCGCGGCGTAGCGCCAGTTGAATGTCGAAAAGTTCGACATCGTGCCAGATCTGATGCCGCTTGTTCACGCCTCGCGTGCGGCCGGCGCGCTCCACCAGAAACTCTTCGCGCCCTTGCAGAAGCAACTCACCACTTTGGCCGAGCGACAAGGCCTGGCCGCGCAAGCCCCGGCACGGGCGTTCGATCCAGGAATTTGTGGGTCACCAGGCGGGCCACTCGCCAATTGAGCGTGTTCCAGAGCCGTTTTTCTTTGGACGAATGGATCGAGGCATACAACTGCTGAGCAGTCACGTGGCCTGCCCGGTACACCGTACGCAGTAGCGGCACGTCGGTTTCGTCGGAGATTGCTATGCTGCCGGGTAGGTATCTCATTTCGCGCTCCACTGAGCGATCCGCCATTCACAACCGCGATTGGCTGGAATCAGCGTCGCGGTTGCACGCTCACCCCTCAGCCAACCGAAGGGATGCAGGAGCAGCATGATTTCCTGACGGTGATTCCATCGAGAGTGGGAGACGATTTGCGTTTCGCGCGGATGCCAGCCGTCGTCCGGGAGGGGGCCAATGAGGGCTTCCGTGATCGTTAAAAGATACAAATCGGCTGCTGAATCCGCCTTCGCCCGAACGATCAGTTGCAGTTTGCGGATGCCGGCGTATTCGACAAGCTCGCTCGCAATCCAAACGCCGGGTCTAATCGAGCCGTGCTTGTGCAATTCGAGCTGCGCCCGCCCGCCCAGCGCCACCTGGCCGTAGGTTTCGGAGCGCGGGCGGATGCGTTTGCCGTCGTCGATTCCAGTTGTGTTCCAGACCGAAGTGGCGCCCGAAGCGTGCTCTCTCGCGTGCCAAATGCTCCCCAAGGAATGCACAAAGACGACCATGGCCGCTACTTTCGGGCGGCCTTTCGGTTCGCCAATTCCGCCTCCGCACGCTGCAATCGCGCCAGTAGTTCGGCATTGGTGCCGTCACCGCGCTCTTGCATCATCTTTTCCGCCTGCGTGAGCCGGCGCTCAAGCTGTTCTTGCGTTTCATCCCGCCGCTTCAGTTCAGCCTCAAGTTTGGCCGAGTGCGCCTTCTCAGTTGCCAACTGCGTTTGCAAATCTCGCACTTCACGTTGCCAATCCGACGTTCCCTTCCCATTTCCAATGCCTGACTCCTGACCTTCGATGACGCGATTGCACATTTCGATGTGGCAGTTGTATTGCCGGATCGCTTCCATCGCCTTGCGGTCGGCGAGCCGTTTGGCGTTGATCGCATCGGCCAGCGCTTCCGCCGCGACCCATTTGACCTGCCGCATCTTGTCCCACCAGAGCCAGCAAACCAGAAGAAGAAACAGAATCACTGCCGTCTGAAACGCACATAGCCGAAAATAGGGATTGCGAATTGACTGCTCAATCAGCACTGCTGCGCGCCGATCGATCTCATCGCCCCAATTGATCTGCCGCGGATTGAGCGTCTTCATGTAGAACTCAAGGATGGTTTCGTGTGATTGGGAGCGGTTCGCAGGAATCGGACGATACAGCTGATTGGGATTGATGGCGACCCCGCCGGAGGCGCTCCCGAGGTATTGAGTTTGCTTCGGCGGCTCCTGCCCGACGGCTATCCCGCAGACCAGCAACGCTCCAGCAAGCATCGTGCGCGTCATACTGATCCTTACCTCCGGGGCAACGAAATCGTGGCCGCCAGCTTTTGGTCTTTGAATCGCAGATTGGCGCCTTGACTCTCGTCGCGCGAAGAGAGCAACCGCGGGAACATCGTCGGCTCGAAACATGGAA
>DATDGS010000029.1:0-58651 GCA_036521955.1 Terriglobales bacterium | reverse complement strand
CACTCATATTAGTGTCATATATACATAAAGTCAAGTACCTATGAAAATTTGCAAGAATGCCTCAAACTGAAAGCGGAGTGGAACACACGGCAAACAGACGGCCTGACGTCTAACGACAACCCTACCTTAAGGAATCACTGCCCTGACCGGGACAGCGCAGCCCGTTGCCGCACGTCCTCGGAGATATTGCCACCCGTAACCAAAAGCACCGAGCACCCGCCGTCTCGTGGAGGACGAGCAATGAACGCCGCAGTCGCTGCCGCGCCAGCCGGTTCGGCAAGCACTCCTTCTTTGGTATAGAGATGAGCAACCGCGCCCAGCATCTGATCCTCGCTGACCAGCACCACATCGTCCACAAGCTCTCGAATGGCCTGAATGTTCTGCGCCTCCGGCGTGCGCGTGGCGAGTCCATCGGCGCACGTGTCGCAGGTGTCGGTAGATACGACTCTTCCCTCTTTCCATGACAAGTAATACGACGGAGCACGCTCGGCCTGCACTCCAATGACTCTTACTTTCGAAGACAGCAGTTTGAGCGCGGCAGCAACGCCACGAATCAAGGCCGTGTCACCCATGGGAACATAAACGGTGGAAACGGTTGGAATCTGCTCGAGAATCTCGATGCCAATAGTTGCCGTTCCAACTGACACATCGGGATCGGTCGCATCGTTCAGGAAATAGACACCGGGACGGGCCGAATATGCGGACGCCTCCTGAAACGCCCCGGCAAGATCGACTGCGCCGCTCTGCACAATTCGCGCACCCAGATCGCTGATTTTCTGCCGCTTCACCGGGTTCGGCTTCGCCGGCAGAAAGATAGTGGCGGGTATGCCTACCGCCTTAGCGGCGAAGGCGACGGCTGCCCCGTGGTTGCCGGTGCTGGACGCCGTGACTTCCTCCACCCGGCGCCGAGCGAGATTCGCGACCAGGGCGTAAAGCGCGCCCCGCGGCTTGAAAGATCCGGTCGGCAGCTCCGTTTCCAGCTTCAGGTAAACCGCCACGCCGGGCCCGGACAACGATTTCGCCGGGATCGCTCGAGTGATGGGCAGGGATCGGGCAAGCACCTTCCGCGCTTCGCCAACAGTCTGAAGATCAGGGAAAATGGCCATTGGACCCGATCGGCTCCCATCGGATCAAGACACTTTCGCACATCGCCCGCGCAGCAGTCGAGCCTCGATTGGTCGCCGAAAAGCTCACGCTCCGTATCAGGGCATCGTTTTAGCAATGCCCTAAGATTCACCACAAGCAATCTGAGCCGCACCCAGCGCGGGACTCCTCCGCATTGAACCGCTGGAGTACACTTGTGCCGAATTCAAGCCAACATAAACCAGGGGGGCACTATGAAGCTGAACAAGATTCGCGTGTTGCTGGGCGGCATTGCCGGCGGCGTGGTGTGGACCGCGTGGGGCTTCTTCGTGGGCATCCGACAGGCTCCGTTCTACGCGGCCATGCAGCAGAAAGGACTGTTCCTGAAGGAACCGCGCTTTTCGCTTTTCACGCCGATTTGGATTGTGCTGATATTCGTGATGTCAATTCTTATCGCGTATCTTTACGCATGCGCCCGAGGGACGGCCGGCCCGGGGCTGAAGACGGCTCTCAAAGTCGGCATGATCGTCGGATTCTGCGCGGGTGTGCCCGGCAACTTTGGACAGGCAGCCTGGTCGCCGATTCCGCGCATGTTGCCCCTCGGATGGATGCTCGACATGTGGGTAGGCTCGATCTTAGCCGCGGTAGTCGCGGGATTCCTGTACAAAGAGTGAAGCAAACGCGAACGCCCGAGTAGATTTGTGGATTTGTAGTTCCGTATCAGGGCAGGCTGCTACAGTTTGCTGAAAAGCACAAGTTCCGCATCAGGGGCATCGCTTTAGCGATGCCGCAAGTCTTTTGAATTCACATGCCCTTTAGGGGCTGGGCACGGAAGCCGCCTCCCTCGACAGAGTCGGACTAGGCTTTACTTCGACTGATGCTGGGTCTCACGATATGTATTTTGCTGGCAGCGCCGGAATGCATAGGTCCTTCGCTTCGCTCAGGATGACAACTGGGTTAACTGAAGACTGACAACTGAGAACTGCTCCCTTAAACCGGCTTGGCAGCTTCCACCACCACTGCCGTGCCGTAGGCAAGAACTTCCGTGACGCCCTGCATCAGTTCCGTGGCGTCGTAGCGGGCGCCGACGACCGCGTTGCCGCCTATTTCCGCAGCGTGTTGCAACATCAGGTCGAAGGCTTCGGCGCGCGTCCTCTCGCATAAATTGGTGAGCAGGGTGATGTTGCCGCCGACCAGCGTCTGCAGTCCCGCTCCAATGGTTCCGAAGATCGACCGGGAGCGCACCGTGATTCCGCGCACCACGCCCAGCGTGCGTACAACGCGAAAGCCATCAAGCTCGAACTGCGTAGTCACCATGTTATGGGCGACCATCCGCCCTGCGGTTGCGGGATAATTGCCCATCGCTCCTCCGGAAAATACTCAGCGTCAAGACCTTGTCGCGACGACGACGTTTCATTCTAATTCAGCGTCGATCACAAATTCTCCAACGCCGGCGTCCCAACTGACGCGCAGCGCATTCGGCTTGCGGCAGATCTGGCAGTCCTCGACGTAACGCCGCCGACTGCCGGCCGACTCATCCACCGTAGTCTCGTTCCGCGGTCCGCAACCGGCGCAAACATAGCCGCTCACCATGAGGCCATTCTAGAGCCTTGACCGCAATACGCTTCTGACGGTGGAGTGACGCGCACCTCGCCCGTCCAGGTCTGGGATGGCCGGGCGGGGCGCCCGCCTCTCCAACGATCACTCTATATATAATAATTTTTCTTTGTCTGGAGGTTTCATGGTCTCGCGCCGCCGTTTTCTGCAAACCGGTTCGCTCGCTGCCGGCGTCAGCGTAGCTTTGCCTACGTTGGCCCAAGCGGCCGAAGATGCTACGTCTCTTCCACCGGCTATCGCCGCTCTGCGCACGCTGCGCGGAGAAGCCAAGCCCATCACGGTTGAAGAACGAGCCGAGCGTCAGGAAAAGGCTCGCCAATTGATGCGTGAGGGCAACCTGTCCGCTATCGTGCTGGCCGAGGGCACCTCCCTCGCCTACTTCACGGGCATACGCTGGGAAGGTGGAGAACGCCTCTTTGCCATGGTGTTACCCGCTAAAGGCGAAGCGTTTTACGTGTCCCCGGCATTTGAGGAAGGCCGGGCGCGCGAACAGATCATGCAATCGTCCGATGGCAGCAAGCCCAACTCCGACTCCAGTTCCAACTCCAATGCTGATGTCCGCATCTGGCAGGAAGACGAGATCCCTTACACCCGCTTCGCGCAAGGACTCAGCGACCGCGGCATCGCAACCGGCACCATCGGCGTCGAAGAGACGATGAAGTTTCTCTTCAGCGACAACCTGAGGAAAGCCGCACCGGGCGCCACGTTCACCAGCGCGACTGCGGTCACCGCCGGATGCCGCATGATCAAGAGCGCACACGAAATCGACCTGATGCGGCTGGCAGCGAAGGTCACGCTCGCCGCTTATGAGGCCACTTACCGCTCGCTGAAGGTGGGCATGACGCAGCACGATGTCGAACAGATGCTCGAAGCAGCGCACCGCAAGCTGGGATTCGAGGGCGGCGCAGATGTACAGGTGGGCGAGTTTTCCTCCTTCCCTCACGGATCCGTTCAGCCGCAAATCATTCGCGAAGGCACGATCGTGATGATCGACGGTGGCTGCTCAGTGGAGGGTTATCAATCCGACATCACGCGCACGTTTGTATTGGGCCGGGCCAGCGACAAGATGAACCAGGTCTTCGACGTCGTGCATCGGGCCCAGAGCGCGCCGCTGGCGGCGGCGAAGCCAGGAGTGGAAGCCGGTTCCGTGGACGCCGCCGCACGCCAGGTCATCACCGACGCCGGCTTCGGCCCAGATTACAAATACTTCACGCATCGCTTGGGGCACGGCATGGGCATGGACGGCCACGAGTGGCCGTATCTGGTACGCGGCAACCCCACGAAACTCCAGCCAGAGATGACGTTCAGCGATGAACCGGGCATTTACATCCGCGGAGAATTCGGCATCCGTCTGGAGGACGATATGCACATCATGGAAGGAGGCGCGGAATTGTTCACTCCGCAAAGCCCTTCGCTGGAGAACCCGTTTGGAAAGGCCTAGGACCAAGCTCGGAACCGGGATCAGAACTCGGATCCACTATTTCCGCGGAACGCTGTAATGAGAAGCGAGCACTCGCCAGCCGTTTCCCGTCTTAACCCAGACGTCGGTCAGGCGGTCATGATATTCGAAAGGCTTTCCGCTCGATCGTCCCTTCTGGTAAAAGACACCGGTCACTACGGCGATGTTGCCACCGCCGCGCACTCGTACACGGAGATCCGATAACTCCGCAAATTTCACCTTAACCGTAGAGTCAGCGTATGGGTTATGTATCCGGGCTTGCTGTATGTGTTGCCATCCTCAACCGTGAGATGAAATCCTCGGTGAGGAGCTTAGCCAGGACATCTAAGTCTCGGTCCTTGTAGGCCTCGGTCCACTTTTCTTCGAGCTTGCGCACTTGGCCGGCCGCGGCGTCTGGTTCTTGGGCAGCAAGTCGAATTGTAAGGCAGACGAGCAGGGCGAGAATCAGCCTCGATGCGATGTTGGTCCTCATGACCACTTATGTCATACCAACGGGGTCAGGCTGGCTAGTTCCTTTTGCAACCTGGGTTGGCTTTGGTTGGATCTGGTGGACCGATAGTTACTCTACCACTAGTTCACTCCACCACCCATTCCCGCATACGGCGCAGCAGCGAGGCGGGAGCTTCCGCTTCCAATACCACCAGACCGTCCTGATATTGGCGGGAATAGATGCGGGCGCCGGCCTCTAACTGCGCCAGTGTCTTGCCTTCTTTTTGCGGGATACGCATGCGAACACGCTCGGGACGGTCTCCTTCGAGTACGGCATCGATGCGATCGAGCAGGGTGCTCAGCCCGATTCTTTTTGCCGCCGAGACGTGGATGGTCTGCATGCTGTCACGCAGATCGCTGTCGCGCAGCGACTCGCGTTGCTTGGGAAGCAGCAGATCGATCTTGTTCATCACTCGAAGCCGCGGCTTTTTGTCGGCTTCGAGTTCCTTGAGGACGCTTTCGACTTGCGTATCCTGCTCGGCGGAAACCGGGCTGCTGGCATCCGAGACCTGCAGGATGAGCGTGGCACGTTGTACTTCTTCGAGCGTGGCACGGAACGCCGAAACCAGCGTGTGCGGAAGATGCCGTATGAAACCCACTGTGTCGGAGAACAGAATTTTGCGTTTTGAGGGCAGCTCGGCACCTCGTATGGTCGGGTCGAGCGTGGCAAACATGCGCGACGACGCCACCACGTTCGCGTTGGTGAGGGCGTTGAAAAGCGTGGACTTTCCCGCGTTCGTATAGCCGACTAGAGCCACCAGAGCCACCGGAACCGATTCGCGCCGTTGCCTCTGCTGGGCCCGAATGCGGCGCACATTTTCGATTTGCTGCTTGACGTGCCGGACGCGGCGGAAAATCTTCCGCCGGTCGGTCTCCAGTTGAGTTTCGCCGGGTCCACGAGTGCCGATGCCGCCACCGAGCTGCGACATTTCCACTCCGCGTCCCGCCAGCCGCGGAAGCATGTACTCGAGCTGCGCCAGTTCCACCTGCAACTGACCTTCACGAGTGCGGGCGTGCCGCGCGAAGATATCGAGAATCAATTGCGTGCGATCGATGACGCGCGTGTTGACGACGCGCTCGATGTTGCGCTGTTGCGAAGGCGAGAGGTCGTGATCGAACAGAATCACGTCCGCGGAAACTGAGGCCGCCGCTCCCGCAATCTCCTCCAGCTTGCCCTTGCCGATCAGCGTGGCGGGATCCGGCCGGTCCTTGCGCTGCGTGAATTCTCCCGCGATTTCCGCACCCACGCTCTTCGCCAGCGTCCGCAGTTCGTCCAGCGATTCTTCGGAGCTGAAATCCGGTGAATCCGTCGGCAAGGACGAAGATGAAGACGAAGACAAGGACAAAGACGACGAGGCGGCCACGCTGGTGGCGTGATCGCGAGCCGCTTGCGCTTCGGCAGTGATGGTGGCAGAACCCGGCTTTCCCGCGCGGCCTCGGGTGCGAAACTCCACCCCCACCAGGAACGCACGTTCCTGCTGTTCCGAGGGATTCAGCAACGCCTTGGGCTCATTCCGGGAAATGCCGCGGCTGCTCAGTCTGGAGTCATCTCGGCGCAAGCAAACTCACTTCATCCTTCAGTGCTGGAAGCGGGATTTAGAATCGCCGCTTCAACGTGGGATGCCACCGCCGCCGGCTTCGCTTCCGTGTGGCTGTAAGCTCCTCGCGCTATAACGACCGTTGAAATCGCATGTTTGAAGATGAGCTGCTCCTGGTTGCTGGTTTCCAGCACCACCGAGTACTTGTCAAACGATCGGATACGGCCCGTCAGCTTCACCCCGCTGACCAGATAGATCGTAATGTTGTGCCGTTCCTTTCGTGCCGTGTTGAGGAAGGAATCCTGAATGTTCTGTTGTGCCGGCTTGGCTTCCATTTGCCGATCTCCTTTTTTCTGTTTCGATGCTGCGCCATGAGCTTTTGGGAGGGCAATTGGCTGCAGCTCTCTTGTCGGCTCCTACAATACGGCCTTGTCTCGCGCTTTTCAACATCCCGCGCAATAATATTCTTGGCAGCCTGTCCCGGCGCCTGGCGCGCCCGGCCGTCCGTTTCCGTCCATCAAGAAAATCGTAGTATCTGACACTCAGACACTACCCGGATCGACTGGGTTTCATTTCCTTCGATAGCGGTCTACAATCGTCGGTTCCAGAACAGAGTTTCAGAACAGGAGTCCTAAACTTGATGGAGATCCATTTTCCCACCGACCTTCACACTAACATTCTGATGCTGGTTCGTTGGTTGCATTTTGTTGGCGGCATAACCTGGGTTGGGTTGCTGTATTTTTTTAATCTCGTTAATGTGCCGTTCATGAAAGGACTTGATCCTGTCACCAAGGGCAAAGTCTTGCCCAGCCTGATGTCGCGCGCGTTGTGGTGGTTTCGGTGGGGATCGGTACTCACCGTGCTGATGGGCCTGGCATTCTGGGGGAACATTGTCGGCGCTGACGCCAAGAACGGCGGAGCATCTTCCGGTGGTCCGATGTCGACTTTCTTTGTGATCTGGACCATCGCCTGGGCGCTAATGTATGCCTGCACGATTCCCGGCAAGGGCGCGCTCGACAATGGCCCGGTGCTCGCCGTGATCTATGCCGTAATCGTGGTCGTTGCGTCGTGGTTATTCCTGCGCCTCAACCATCATGGCTGGGAGAGCAATCGCCTGCTCGCCATCGGCATCGGCGGAGGGATGGGTTGGGTGATGATGCTCAACGTCTGGGGCGTAATTTGGCGCGCGCAGAAGAAAATCATCCAATGGACCGCCGACAACGCGGCCAACGGAACAGCGATACCCGACAAAGCAAAATCTCTCGCGCGACAGGCGTTCCTCACATCGCGCGCAAACTTCGTGCTGTCGTTCCCCATGTTGTTCCTGATGGGGGCGGCGAGTCACTATCCCATGTTTGGTACATAGTGTTTGGTAGACAGTGTCTGGCAAATAAAATGTTTGGCAGATAACATTTGTTGGATCGCCACTACAATTATGTCCCGCATGCGCGAGTTCCTGGACTCAATTGTGGAATGGTCAGGTGCCCGAGAAGATTGGCGTCCCGTCTCGCGCTGGGCCGTCATGGCGTGGCTTGTTTTTTACGTTTTCTTCCTGATCTACGCCTTCAGCATGCATGGTGGCTACCTGTTCATCGACTCCGCCAACCTCGTCGTCCACGAAGGCGGCCACCTGCTCTTCGGGTGGTTCGGCGGAACGCTCGGCCTCTGGGGAGGAACCATTCTGCAGTGGCTGGTCCCGCTGCTGCTGGCTGCCTATTTCTTCCACGAACGCCAGCCCGCGCCCTTCGTGTTCTGCCTGTTCTTCTTCTTTGAGAACTGGCTCTACACCGCTACCTACATGGCCGATGCCCGCGCCATGGCTTTGCCCCTGGTGACCGCCGGAGACTCCGACTACATCGAGCACGACTGGAACACGATTTTCTCGAGTCTAGGAGTCCTGCAGTACGACACAACCATTGGCGCAATCGTGCGGACCCTGGGCTGGTGTGGAATGCTAGCCTGTGTCGGCTGGCTCGCATCGCGTCTGAGAACATCAAAGCCGTAAGTGGAGCGACGGGCTCCTTCGGCAAGCTCACGGCAGGCTCTCGCCCATCCACCGCAATCTCAACCCTGAGTTGCTCGTTCCTGCCGGGTCCCTTAGGAATGCCATTCACTGAGATTCGTACCGTCAGGTCAATGCGTAATGAGGATATTTCAACAAGTTGACAATATGCGACCGCCGTTCGGGCTCCTCGATACGCGCAGCCAGTGTCTCTGGTGACTGCTACTCGCCTAAGCGCACACAGTTGCACTCACGACCCCATTGTTGGTGAAATCCCTTGCACAACGCCGCAACCCGACAGAACGGGTGTAAAATGGCTCCCACTTTCCGGGCCCGTGAAGGAAATCCCAGGTTTTCCTGGGTCGCAAGTTCCCAGAAAAACCAACCCTTAAAGGAGGCACCATGAAACGAACGCTGCGCTTTTGTTTTTGCGCTGTACCGGCATTGCTTCTCTGCCTGATGTTGCCCGCGTTGGCGGGCGGCCAGGAAGTTGGTGGCAACCTTCTGCCGGACGGTTTCTACATTACTCCAACCGCCGCACCCGGCTCAATTTTCCAGGGCCTGCCCACCGGGCTTCGCCCCGACGGCTCTGCCGATGCGAATGGTGCGGTTACGACCGCGCTCAGCCCCGACGGCACTGCCTTGCTGGTTCTAACCACAGGTTACAACACAGGCTTTTACACCCAGGCAGCGGATGGCACCGCGATCTTGTGGCCTGCGCTCTATCCACTGACGGGGTTGCCCTCGTCAACCCTGACGCCGAATGCAGAGTGGGTGTTCCTTTATGACGTCCGCGGTGCGCAGCCGTTGCAGAAGCAACTGATCAACATTCCCAACACCTATCACGGCTTAGTGTGGGATCCTTCAGGCACCCGATTCTACCTTGCCGGAGGCATCGACGACCGCGTCGAAGTCTTTAAATCGAGCACCACCGGAGCCAGTGCCGACGGCAGCTACACGCCGGATGCTCCGTTCGTCCTCTTGAATCACAACCAACCAGCCAACGTACCCGTACAGCAGTTTCCGACGGGTGGATTGTTCAGCACTACGCCCATCAACAGCAACCCTATCGCGCAGTACATGTTTATGCCGTTCAGCGCGCTCGCCGCCGGATTGGCGATCAGTCCGGATGGCACGACGCTGTACGTCGCCAATTACCAGAACGATTCGCTGTCGATCATCAACACGGCAACGCGTCTGGTCACCAACGAAATTGTCTTCTTCGCGCCGGGACAGTCCACCGCGGTCGGCGAAATGCCGTACTGGCCGGTGGTGGTGTCGAATGCCAAAGGCGGGCCGGTGAAGACCTATGTGAGCAGCCAGCGCGATGGTCAGGTGCTCGACGTAAGCGCTTCGGGATCGGTCAATGTGATCAAGGTCGGGGGAGAACCGAATCGGATGGTACTGTCCGCTGATCAGCAGCGGCTGTATGTATCGAACGGAGATCTCGATGAGATCGAGGTCATCAATACCGCGACCGATAAAGTTAGCGACCGGATTTCCGTGGCTCGTCCGGGCTACAAATACAAAGGTTCCAGCCCCAACTCGCTGGCGCTCAGCCCGAACGGCCGAAGTCTTTACGTCACGCTCGGCGGCGAAAACGCCGTCGCTGTCATCGACGTGAAGTCCCAGCAACTGCTCGGCCGCATTCCTACCGGATGGTACCCAAGTTCGGTGACGGTAAGTGCCGACGGCAACACTTTGTATGTGGTGAACATGAAGTCCAATGCGGGTCCCAACCTGGAATACCGGGTTGACTGCCCTGGCATGGGCATTCCGCCGCAGTATTCGCAGCTTCTGTGTCCACCACCGAATCCTACCTCGCGTAACGAATACATCCTGGCGTTGCTGAAGGCGGGGTTGTCGACCATCCCCGTTCCTGACGCCAATACGCTCAGCTATCTGTCGCAACTGGTGGATGCCAACAACGGCTTCAACAACCCGCAGCACGATCCGATGATGGAGTTCCTCCGCAGCCACATCAAACACGTGATCTACATCCAGAAGGAAAACCGTACTTACGATCAGGTGCTTGGCGATTTGTCGCAGGGTAATGGCGATCCCACCCGGGTGCAGTTTCCTCAGCCCATCTCTCCCAACGAACATCTGCTTGCGACCCAGTTCGCGCTGCTCGACAATTACTACGATGCCGGCGACGTGAGCGGCGACGGCTGGAACTGGGACACGCAGGGTCACGCCAACGATGTCACGACCAAGAATGTGCTCGTCGGCTATGGCAACGCGAACTACAACATTCCCTTCGACTGGAATGGCAATCCGCGCAACATCGGCATTGCCCTGCCTGACACGACAACGGGGACGCCGAGTCCGAGCACGGTGCGCATTACCACCCTGTTCGATCCGACCGGCGGCTCATCGATTGAACCGGGGACCAAGGACATTACCGCCAACGAAGGCGCGGATGACCTCAAACCCGATGCGCTCGGTGGCTACATCTGGGACAGTGTGCTGCGCGCCGGCCTGACGGTTCGCCACTATGGTCTCTACGCCGACGAGAATTATTATGTCGATCCTACCGCGGGCGCGCCGTTCTACATCCCCATCGTCCGCAACGCATTCGCGCAGAAGGTGGTGCAGGCGGTTCCGGTGCGCAAATCTCTCCTCGTCAGAACCGATGTGTACTATCGGGGATGGGATCTGAACACTCCCGACCAATACCGCTTTGAGGAGTGGAATCGCGAGTTCAATGCGTATGTGACAAAAGGCGATTTGCCCAACTTCGAGATGGTCGATTTCATGGAAGATCATTTCGGCAACTTCTCGTCGAACGCCGCAAATCTGGAAAACCCGCTGGCCCAGATGGCCAGTAACGACTACGCCGTAGGCCGTCTGGTCGAGGCCGTAACCAATTCCCCGTATTGGAAAGATACGGCGATATTCGTGGTTGAAGATGACGCCCAGAACGGGCCGGATCATGTGGATGCACATCGCTCGACGGTGTTCGTAATTTCTCCGTACACCAAGAGCGGCGCGGTGGTGCACACCATGTACAACTCGACCAATGTGCTACGGACGATCGAGGATATCCTTGGGGTTGAGCACCTGGGGCTTAACGACGCGAACGCACTTCCCATGTCCGACGTGTTCATCGAGCAACCCAACCTGCAACCCTATACCGCGCCGATCCCGGGCATTCTTTGTGAGCCTCCGGTGGACCCGACGCTGGTGCCCGAGTGCAGCAACCCCGGAAGCCGCCCAATCACCGCCGCCGTCAAATCGCTGCACGACGGCAAGTGGTGGGCGCAGGCGACCAGAGGGTTCAACTTCAGCCACCCCGACATGGTCAACGCCGATTTATTCAATCGCATTCTATGGAAGGGAATCATGGGCGACGACAAACCCTACCCTGGTGCCGGCGCCCAGCACGCGACGGAAGCGCTGACCGTAGTTGATCGTGATTGACCCTCGGTTGCCAGCGCTTCTCTATCACGACAAGAGGGCTGGTGGCGTCATGTCACCAGCCCGTCCGTTTGGGAACCCAGGGCAGAAGAGTCGGTTATCGACAACCTTAGAACCTCTCTCGCAAAACGAGCACGCCAAGTCCAATGGCGACCAGAAGCAGGGAAATAACCGTAAGGGTCCGAGTAACGCTCTTGTCATGGGTTTGTCTTTCAACCAGGGGGGGAGATTGACGAGGGCACTCGTGATCGACGCGAACACAGTCGCCACTCCTGCTACATCCGGTGATCGTTTCCCGTGAATTGCCATCGTCGCTGCCGCGGGCGGTGGTACTTGCGCTGCTCACGGTCCCGCCCAACAGACTCAACGCCAAGAAACCATACTGGCCCAAGTATCGGGCGCCAATGGTGCCGACAATTTCCATCATGACAAAGAGCCCAACGAACTTCAGCACGTACTTTAGGGAAACGGGAGACGAAACGCGAAGCGGAGTGACTTCCTGAGAGCCGCGGTCGCGCCTTCTCCAGGCGAAGAAAGCCGCGCATGCTGTCATAGCGAGTATGGGCCAGGCTGCGATCGGCACGGCTGCTGGCGCGAAAATTGCCAGGATCAAGAAATTCCGCAGCAACATCGCCAAGGCGTTTTACACTCAGAACCCCGTCAATGAGCTTTCGCTGCCAGCGTCCAAGGTTTGCCGTCGAAATGCGCAGGCGGCGCGAGGCCAAACAGTTTCAGGATCGTAGGCGCCACATCCACAATCGCAGGCTTCTCCGCGATGAACTTGTGGCTTGAAAACAAAACTCCAGGTACGAGCCGCGGATCGATGCAATGGTCACCACTCCAGGCTTTGATATTGTCTTCGAAAATCTGGCCCGTAACTTTGCCCATTACCGAATCCCACGACGCGCGATAACCGGCACCATAACCAACAATCAGGTCTGGGGAGTTTTCCGTGTAGGGCCCACGATAAACATTGTCTGCAATAAACACGCCCGTAATCCCCACCGTGCCAGAAGCGGGATCGACCAGACCATTCAGCTTTTGTTGCAGCTCGGCTTTTAATGCTTCAACTTCGACCGGATCCACAATTCCCTGCTTCTCGCGGCCTCTGATATTCAGATAAAGTCCATTGAGGCCCATGGTGTACGCGCGGGTGCGCGACCAGTCCACGTCCTCGAACCAATCGCCACTCTCGGTTTTGCCATGCTTCAGCGTGAGATATCCGTTCTGATGCAGCCAAGCGTTCAAATTCATGCAACGCGCAAACGACTTGAATCCATGATCGGAGATCACCATCAGCAGCGTATCGTCGTCAATTTTTTGCATCGCGCGCCCGATCAGACGATCCATGCGCTCATACAAATCCTGAATCACCGGGGGGTGCTGAATATGCGGCACATCGCGAGCGGCCGGATGATCTTCTTCCAGATAGCGCCAGAACATGTGCTGCACGCGGTCGGTCGTATCGAAAACGCACGTGCACAGTCCCTGCTTGGTTTTGTCCAGCGCATCAAAGAGCATCCGCTCGCGATCCTCATGATTGCCGTAAGCCTGCGCCAGAAAGGCATCGTCATCGAGCACCTGTTCGTTGAGCGCCCACGTGTCTTCCGCGAGGCCAAGCGTCGCATACGGACCGAAGAGTTTGGCCAGATAAATTGAATAAGTAACCGGGTGCGAGATTGGCAGGTCGGGATGCCCGGGATCAATGTTCACCGGCGTAACGTAGATTTCTACCTCGGGCGAAAGCTCCTTGAGATAGAAGCGACAGATGCCGTGCGCCGTGAAACCCAGACCAGCTTTGAATTCCGTCGGAATCCACTCCGAGTACTCCCCAACTTTCAACGCAAATTTTTCCGAACCCACCACGAAGCGAGCCGCTCGTGCCCCCGGCTCCGGCCGAATTTCGAAATTCACCCGCAGCTCGGTTCCAGCCTTCTCCACCAACGGGCTGGCGGGTCCCGGAATGTACGAACGGCAAACGCCGTTCTTGCGCTCGACTTGCACGCGCACCCCACCTTCGCGAAACTTGTCGCTCGATGCGCGGGTCGTGCACAGGCAAAACGTGCCTTGGCTGCCCTTCAGGTCGGGCACGCACATTCCGGAAAGCAACACGCCCTGAAACTTCTCTGGCGGAAAGGTAACCGGAACGCGAATCACGGAACTGAAAATTCCCGCATTGCCCAGCCAGTGCCAGAACGGGGTGCTCTTTCGCATGCCCTTGATTTGGGTTTTGCCGAAGGGAATGGAATACTTGCCGATTTTGATGTGCCGCTTCGGCCCTTTGATTTCAGCCGACGAAAGAAATGGAAGATAGTTGCTGGTATCGCGCGCCAGAAAATCGTAAATGTTGTGTTTGCCGGGATTCACTCCGGTCATGAAAGTCGACCAAGCCACCGGAGAAATCGCCGGAAACGTCGTGCGCAGCTTGCTGAAAGTTCCTTTGTCCCGCAACTTCGCCAGATTCGGCAGCCGGCCCTCGTTCATAAAGCGATCCGCGAGATCCGGATCCATACCGTCGAATCCCAAAATCACCGCTCGCTCAAACGTCGCCTTTCCGTATGCGTTTCGCCGCCGAATGAAGCGGAACAAGTGACGGAATGGCCACGTCATCAGTGCGTAGAACGAATAAAGGAACGCAACAAAGATCGTCCAGAACGACGACAGCACTGCAAACCCCGCGCCCGGCCCGGCGTAAGCATGAGCGAGCGCAGGGAGGAAGATTAAAGCAATCAGCGATGCACGTGCGGCGCGGGCACTCCTGCCCGCGAAATGCATGCGCTCACGACGGGCTGGCGGGCCATCACGCTGGTCCCGCGACTTGACCGCCGATGCACGCGGGCGGACAGGAGTGTTCGACCCACACGATCTCTTCATATTTGAATCCCCAAGAGTTCCTTAAAGATAAATCCTGCCACCATCGATAAGATGAAGAACAGCCAAATCCAGTTCATCCCATAGCCCGCAATGTCGATCTTGCGATCCGGGTAATTGATCGAAATGGACTCGATCGGACTATTCCCCGGCAGTTCCGGCTCTGCCGATGAGAACATACGGCGCCAGAATCGTCCACGCAATCGAACAGTCGAGATTCGCGGCAGATCGCCACCAAGACAAACGGACTTCGTCGCGCTCTGTCCGGCAGCGGCGACCTGCACTTCATATTTTCCCTCTTTTGAGCCAGCCAGTCGCCAGACAATCTCATCGGCCGTCTGAATGTGCACTGGAGGCGCAGTGATCGTGACCTCCGGCGGCAAACCCAGAGTGACGTCATTCAGTCCGTCGCTTCCATGGAGCTGAACTGTCAAAAGAAATGGCGAGTTCACAAGGAGCGGCGCTTGGCCCAGATAATGATCGATCTGTAAGATCAGCAAAGCGATGGGAATGATGGCGTAAAGCAGTGGCTTGAATGCCAGTTTCAGGTAGCGACCGGTGCCGCGCAGGATCTTGCCGTAAGAGCCCATCACCACCGGAATCTGATCGCGATACAGTCGCACCGCCAGCAAGTGCGCCTTCAGTTGATCCTTCGCAACGCCGATCGCCTTCTGATCCGACGTGTAGCCGAAAACAACCACCATCACCAACCCGACGACCAACGACAGGACGACGACAATCGCCAGCGGGGTCAGCAGAAAGGAGTGAAAGGCCATGATTGTCACGGCATGACCGCGATCGCCATCGGGTTTGACAGAGCAGTCAAGCTACTCGATATACCCTAATCCGCGCAGCCGTTTTTTTATCTCCTCTTTCGATGTGCTGCTTTCGTCCGGCAAGATTTTCCTGGTTTCCTTTTCCAGCATGTGGATTACGAATTCGTCAATCGATTCGTATCCGGCGGCATCCGAACACTGCTTGACCTTCTCCAGCAGTTCTCCTTCGATCTTCACTTTGTGTGAACCAAACATGATTTCTCCCGTTCACAATCGCGGCGCCTAGCGCGGCTGAAACACTGACTGCCCCATCATATCCTTCGTCTTCGCGATTCCGAATTCAGCGAGAATCGTGGGTGCGATGTCAGTCAGCGCCGGAGCCTGCGCTTCAATCTTGCGGTTGCTCAACAGCACTCCCGGCACCTTCGTAAAGTCCATGCAATGATCGCCGCTCCATGCGTTCGTGTTGTCCTCGAGCACGTCCGCCGGAAACGCGCCCAGAATTGTTTTCCATCCTGAGCGATACCCACGGTTGTATCCAACCAGCGCGTCCGGACCCGTGCGCGCGTATGGACCCTGGTAGGCTTCGCTGGCCAGATCGATTCGCGTAATCACCTGAGAACCGTCGTTTGGATCGCGAACCTCCACAAGCTTTTGCCGGATTTCCCGCAGCAGCGCGTCCGCCTGAGCGCCAGGCTCGACAACGCCCTCACGCTCGCGTCCGCGCAGGTTCAGATAGAGTCCGTTCAACCCTAACCCGTAGGCACGCGTACGGCTCCAATCCACGCCGGCAAAAGGCTCGCTCGAGTCCCCGCCGGCGCCTTCTTTCCGGGTGATGTAGCCATTGTTCAGCAACCACGTATTCAGATTGAAAGAGCGCCGGTAGGGAGCAAATCCATGATCCGAAAGCACGAGCAGCGTGGTGTTCTCATCGACCTTCGGCATCACTTCGCCGAGCACCTGATCAATCTGCTCATAAAACTCCTCCAGCGACGACCCGTACTGAGCGGCAAGTGCGGCATCGTACGCTGGATGTTGAGGATCGGTCAGCCGCCACATCATGTGCGCGTTCAGATCCAGGCTGGAGAAATAGAAGAAGAAAAGTCCGTCGTGAAATCTTGGAAACTCAACATCGAACGCACGCCGATGTTCGGCCAGCACGGTGCGCGCCTGTTCCAGATACTCTTTATCGTCGAGCACGCCGGCGGTGAGCGCCTTCGTGTCTTCGGCAATGCCCTGGGTGTGGAATTCGCCAATTTGTTTCGCCAAATCGCGCGAATAACTTGATGGCGTGGAAATGGGCAGCGCCGGATTTTCCGGATCAATATTGATAGGCGACACGTAAAGCTGGAAACGCGGATGCGTCTGCTTGAGATAAAAGCGGCAGATCCCTCTCACGTTCCCTATCCAAGTTCCAAGAACGGGCATGAGCTGAAAATCCACCGGAACCCAACCGCTCCACTCGCCTTCCTTCAGAATGAACAGTTGATCCTGCAGGCCTATGCGAGCCACTGACTCCAGAGGATCCACGTCAACCGTGAAAGGCTCGGTAGCGGCAGGCGAATTCTTGCGAAACGTGTTGTCCGGCCCAATCAGATTGCTCGCAACCCGATTGTTTTTCACCTCGACTTGCACCACCTCTCCGCCCTCGACCGCTCCCACAGCCGCTGTGGGATCATCGGTGTAGAAAGTGAACGTGCCATACGTGCCGCGCAGATCGGGCGTTCCCATGCCAGAAAGCGTCTTCCCTTTCGCCGCGATCGGCGGGAAATTTGCCGGGATGCGATAAACGTAATTGGGCACGTTTTGTTCGTCGAGAAACTCCCAGAAGGCCTTGCCGCGGCGCAACTCTTCGGCCGACCCGCTGCCGAGTGGAACCACCCAACTCCCAAGATGAAAGCTATGCTTTGGGCCTTCAACCCGCGACGTGGAAAAATAAAGCTGAAAGGTTTTCGGATCACGGTGAATGAAATCAAAGATTCCGTGCCCGCCGGCATTCAATCCCGTGATCAGGTTCGACCACGCCACCGGGCTCTGTGGTGGGATGCTGGTCGTCAAACGCCGGAACGATCCCTGCTCGGCCAGTCGCGCGAAGTTCGGCATATTGCCCTCGGCCATGAACTTCGTGAGCAGGTCCGGGTCGAGTCCGTCGATGCCGAGGATGATCACCTTCCTCGACCGAACCGCTCCGCCCCGCGCGTGCTCGCAGGAAACAAGAAAGCCCAGGCCCGCTGCGCACAAAGCCAGCAGGCTCACCAGCCAAAGACGGTTTCTGAATGGCGCGGTCACTACACGTATGATCTGCAAGCAAGATCTGCAAATGTGGCCCAGCTTCGCGGAGGCTGCATCGAGCCTTACTGGCTAACGACACTGGCTAACGATGACTCGTGATCACGACATCACCACAAGACTGGAGATCCCGAGGAGCAGGTACATAGATTGTACTTTACACTTACTGTCATGATCCGAAAAGTCGTTGCCGACGTGGGTCTGATCATTCTAACCGTCGCTTTCGCCGGAGCAGCATCGAAGCCCAACCTGGTGCTGATCACGCTCGACTCCGCTCGCGCCGACCGCATGCGCTTCCTCGGCGGCAAGGGTTCGCCGACGCCCAACCTCGATCATCTCGCCGAAGAAAGCATCGTCTTCGAACACGCCTATTCACAGAACCCGTCCAGCGTCGTTTCGCACGCCACGATTCTTTCCGGCACCTACCCTCAAAGCACCGGCATGACGGAGATTGGTGGCATGCTTTCGTCTTCCCTGCCTTACCTCCCAGAACTGCTGAATTCGCAGGGCTATCGGACAGCCGCAGTTGTTGGCTCCATCGATCTCGACCCGTGGAACGGCCTGGCACAGGGCTTTGACCGTGGTTTCCAGGCGTACGACGCTGGTTTTCGGCCGGCGATCCCGGGTGACGCCCGTCCTCCCGTAACTGAACGTCCCGGAAACCAGGTTGTCGCCAGCGCGGTGGCCTGGCTGGACCACAATGTGAAAAAACTAGGACGGGGACAGGGACAAGGACCAGAGCAGGAACCGTTTTTTCTGTGGGTTCATATCGCCGATGCGCGCGCGGCGGGCGCTTCGTACAATTCCGCCATCACCAAAGCCGATGCAGCCATCGGCAAATTAGTCAGCGCCTTGCAGCAGCGGAGCATCTACGGAAACACGGCGGTGATCGTCGTCGCCGACCACGGTGAGAGCCTCGGCGCCCACGGCGAAGACACACACGGCGTCTTTCTCTACGACGAGACGATTCACGTACCGCTACTCATAAAACTACCCGACGGCCAGCCGTTCGCAAAGCTCGCGGCCACACGAGTTGCGGCTAGGGCCAGGCTTGTCGACATCGCTCCTACGATGCTTGAAATCGCCGCGATCCCGGTTCCCTCGCAAATGCTGGGACAGTCGCTGTTGCGGATCGCAAGATCATCCGGTGGCGGCAGCGGCGCTGGCAGTGACCAACCAGTCTATTCCCGCAGCGATCTGCCTCAACGCGGATTCGGCTGGAGCCCGCTCGAGTCCTGGCGCGCGGGTAAGTATCTCTACATTCGCGCGCCCAAGCCCGAGCTGTACGACCTGGCCGCAGACCCGGGCGCCGCCCACAACCTGGCCCAGACCTCGAAGGCCACGCTCGACACGATGGCCGCGCAACTCGCCAATTTCAACCGTCACTTCAGCGATGAGGCAGGCAAGTCTTCCGCTGAGTTGAGCTCTTCCGAGATGCAGAAACTGGCGTCGCTTGGATACGTTGGATTGCAAAAGTCATCGACCACTGCCGCCGCGGTTGCCGGAACCGATCCCCAGGATAAGATAGCGACCGCCAACAAAGTGCTAGGGCTTGTGTGGGGACAGGCGCCCTCGCCCGTCCAAGCCGAGCGCACCGGGGTCCCCGACAAGCCCGATGTTGGGTTGGCGGGGTCGAGCAGCTCGGCAGTGAGCCAGCAGAAACTCGCGCTAGTCATTGCCACGCTTGAGCCGATCGTCTCCGCCGATCCCAACCTCTACCTGGCGCAGTATACGCTCGGTGTGGCTCTCGCTCGGAAAGCGCGATACACCGAGGCAGTCAAGCATCTGCACAAGGCGATTGAACTTCAGCCCGAATCTGCCTGGGCGCACTACGAAATCGGAGCCAGCCTGCTAAGAACGGGCGATTTCAAAACCGCTGTGGTCCACCTCGAAATCGCCGCTGGGCGCCTACCGGGATTCTCCCCGGCTCATGCGGCGCTGGTCGAGGCATATGAGCATTTGGGACGCGCCGAAGATGCAAAGCAGGAGCGGGGGAAAGTGAAATAGGAACTGCGTGCCGACTTCCGGCCTCTCGATTCCGGCTCCTCCCGGATTGCGATTAGCCGCACGAAAAAAAGGCGCCCCATTTTCCGGGACGCCGTTTGCAAGACTTGCTACTCTCCACTTCTAGAAGTAGAACTTTGCTCCGAGTTGTACGGCTCGACCTTCGCCACCAGTCGTTATCGTTTTAGTCTGGAAGATTTCGCCTAATCCGCCGATAAGACCAGACGCATCTTCAGAAACGCCATCGTTGGCTGGGTTAGCAAAGTTGGTGTGGTTGAAAGTGTTGTAAGTCTCGAGGCGCACTTGGAGATACCGCGACTCGCTGATGTGAACGTCCTTTTCCAACGCCATGTCGCCGTAGTTGATTCCCGGGCCATAGAGCGGGTTGCGGCTGGCGGTGCCAAGCTGTCCGGGATCCGCATGCGTGAAGGCGGCGGGGTTAAACCAAAGCTGACTCGAATTGCTCCTGGGGTTAGTAATGCCCAAGGGGGCACTTGTGCGGATGGCGCGGTCCGGACAAGCGAAGAACGCGACATTAAGGTCGCAGGTAAGCGAGTACCCTGCAACATCGAAAACCGGGATCGGGTTGCCGTGTTGCAGCGTGTAGATACCCGTCAGGCTCCAGTCATCGGTTAACATCTTCCAGCGATGCGTGAGCTTGTAGAAAGGCAGCGTGTAAGTGTAGCTCACTACGAAACGTTGTGGCGCATCGTTCGCTGAGGGAGCCCACATGCAGGCCGAGCAGAACGGGTTAATACCCGGGAAGTTGAAGGCGCTGTTTTCCAGGCTCGAGGTCTGGTCGAAATATCTTGACCAGGTATAGGCCGCCAAGACCTGGAATCCATTGCTAAAGCGGCGGTTCAGTGTCACTTGCAGAGAATCGTAATGGGAGTTGTATTCCGTTTCCTCCTGCCCGGGATGTCCATACACATTCACGTTATATGGCGTCGCACCAGCGACCTGGGGCGAATTTGTATAGACGAAGCTCGTGGGGTTTTGGGTTATCGGAGTTTGTGGGCAGCCAGACGAACCTCCGAAGAACAAATAGGGGGCGCAGGTTCCCCCATTAAATACCGCAGCCGCCGAGTTCACTCCCGGATACTGGCCTGCCAGATTCAAATCGATCGCGCCTTCCAGGTGGCGTCCCCGATTGCCGACATAGCCCATGGTCAGAATTGTTGATTTATCAAGCTGCCGTTCAACCATCAGGTTGAAGTTTGCCGACCTCGGCGAAGTAAATCTCGGGTCCAAGGTGGTAAACCCGAACCCCAAGGGCGCATATGTGGCGAAATTAACGGTTGCGCCCTTCTTTGGAACAAGGAAAGGGAACGGATTGACACCATTAGAATTGGAGCACGTCCCTTGAACGGTAGCGTACGGGTTTGCAAAGCCGGGGGTGCTGTTGCAAGCTCCTCCCGTACTGCCATTTACCGTAAGCGCGAAGGGCGCATTGGTCAGGGTTTGCAGCGCCAATTCTTCCTCGCTGCGGTTGTAGTACAGCCCAATTCCGCCGTGCACACTCCAAAGTCGCGAGCTTCCTGGACTATACGCAAAACCGACGCGGGGAGCAAAGTGATTGTACTTAATGGTCGGGCCGCCGTACTTGTTGATGCCCGTGTCGCCTGGATAGACAAATCCAGTGGGAGCGGTTGGGAATATAGTGGACTGCTGACCGGGCCGGAAGGCTCCCATGATCTCACCATAACCATACTTGTTCAACCAAGGCGTTTCAAGGTCGTAGCCGGTTCCATAGGTAAGGGTCAGGTTTGGTCTCACCTGCCATTGGTCCTGAGCATAGGCATAGATCTCGTACGCACTCGCCTGGACGATCGATCCGCTGCCTTGAGCGTAGCTATCCGGAATCCCGAGCAGAAAATCTGCTTGCGAGACTCCTGTAGTGTTAGCCCCGCCCGCGTTGAAAGTAAAGTTGCCGTTGAGGTTGTTGTAGAAGGGGTTGTTGATCGACAAGTGGTCGTAGTCGAAGCCGATCTTGATCGTGTGGTGACCCCAGACCTTACTGAAGTTGTCGATTCCCTGATAGTTGTTCTGGATGCGAGGCTGAGGACCGTTGTTGCTGAATCCGAGGGTAAAGAGGTTGCCGCCGCCGACCGTCATCAGCGGCAAGGAGGACACTGCGGGCGCCTGAGGGATGATGCCGGTGAAACCGTAGCTGGTGGGGTTGATCGGAGTCACCGGTTCCACCGCGGCAAAATTGAAACGCAAATAACCAATTCGCGCCTCATTTAACGTCGTGGGGGTAAACGTATGGGTCCATGACACCGAGTATTGCTGCTGGTGTCGCAGGGCGTTCTCTGCAAAACCCGGGAGGGTCGCGCCCGTAAACGGCAGGGTGTCGGTGGATGGGTTTGTCTGCCACAGGCCGTAGCCCCAGATCGCGTCCTTGCTCGTCAGCTTTTCGTCGATTCGGTAAATGTATTGGTCATACGTCGCGGTGGTGATCGGGTTGAAGAAGAACTTATTAGAAACGGAAGGATTCGTGGGCGACGGAATGTACTGATTCATCAGCTTAACAGACAACGGGTTCAGGTCCTGCACGGGGATCATACTCGTGGGGAACATAGCAGCGTAGGTCTGCGAGCCTGCGGCGCACGGGGTTGTGCCCACAGGGCAAAGGCTCGATTCGCTATTCATGGCGAAAGGAATCGGCGTCGCCTTGAAGGCCCCGTCGGCACTGAAGTCGCCGCCCCGCTCAGCCGGGGTCAAAACCTTCACGGCGGGAATCGCGCCTGACTGCGGAATCCTCTGGTGATATCCCTGATAGGAGAAGAAGAAGAAGGCGTGGTCCTTGTAGATGGGTCCGCCTATCGTCGCACCATACTCGTTCTGGTGGAAAGGTGAGGGTTGCGTTTCAAAATAGTTTTTGGCATCCAGGAACGTGTCTCGATAAAACTCGAAAGCGTCGCCGTGGAACTGGTTGGTGCCGTTCTTGATGTTCGCGTTAATGATGGTTCCCGAGTTGCGTCCGTATTCTGGATTGATCGTGCTGGAGATCAGGCGAAACTCGCCGATGGCATCCGGACTTGGGATGACCAGCGCGGTGTTCAGGGAGGCATCGTTGGAATCGACTCCGTTAATCAAGAAGGAGTTCTGCTGTGTCTCCGCGCCGTTGCCGGAGTAAGCTCCGCCTCCCCCACCGAACCGGTCAGACGTTCCCACGATGCCGGGCTCCAGTTGTTGCAGTTGAGTCCAGTTGCGGCCGTTCAAGGGCATGTCGACGATGGTTTGCCCCGTTACGGTGGTGCCAAGCTGCATATCCGTCTGCTCCACCTGGACAGGATTAGCCTCGACGACGATTTGTTCGGTCGCTGCACCGAGGGCGAGCTTGACGTCCAGCTTATAGATCTGGTCGAGGTCGAGGTGAATGCCCGACGCCTGGTACGCCTTGAATCCGGTTTGTTCGGCCTTGACCGAGTAATCGCCGATAGGGAGCTGCAGAAAAGTAAAAGTTCCGCTGCTGCTCGATGTAGTGTTGTACGTGATTCCGGTGCTCGCATTAGTAGCGATCAACTTCGCACCGGAAATGACCGCTCCGGTCGGGTCCGTTACCGTGCCGCGAATGCTCGCGTAGAGGTTATCTGCGCTCGCAGGAATCGTGCAGACGAGTGCGAAGACAACGAGAAGAAGGATACTGAGAATCTGGAAGGACTTCATGGCGCAATGACCTCCGTGGTCAAGTTTCCTTTTTCCTAAATCTGATTTATTTCTTGGGCACTGAGAACCGAACATTCTACAAACCGCACTGCCTGGCTGCAAGAACAAAACACAACAACAATGCAAATGGCACTCCATTGCAGAACATCTGCTTTCTGCATTTGTTTTCAGTGATTTGCGCGAATCCACCAAGGGCTGAACTATCGAAATCCGTATGGATTCATTGAGCTGGCTATGATTTTTGGTATTACGTCCGAACCGAATTCAGCACTTCTCTGGCCTGCCAGCGGTCAAGTCTTGGGCAAATGCAAGCTTTACCTTAGACCGACGCCGTCGAACCAGGCAATCGGGCGAGGACTACTGACATTGATCCTTGATCATTGATCTAAGATCTATGATCTATGATCTATATGATCGACCGGAACATGCAGGTTGTCACCGCAGAGCAGCGCAAGCAATGCACCGTAATCAATGAAGGCTGGTCAGATATGCCTGTGTCGGCTAACTGCGGGGACTTCAACCGAGGCGTCGATCTTTTCAACCAGGCCCACTTTTTCGACGCTCATGAGGTTCTCGAAGACGTCTGGCGCTCTGTGACTCGCGACCGGCCCTCGTGTCGGCATCTCCGACAGCATGTACAAGGGTTGGTTCAGTTAGCGGTCGCTTTTCATCATGCTTCGAGAGACAACAAAGTGGGTGCGCGCTCGGTTCTGGAGCGTGCCCTGCGGAATCTGAAAGGCGCGGACACCTCGTTTCCCGACCTCGATCTCGATCGGCTGCGCATAGAGTTGGTGCCCTGGCAGCGATTTCTGGACTTCGAGGACGCGGGGGCGAAGGCACCGACGAAGGAAGATAAGAACACGAAAAAAGAAGATGAAGATAAGAGCGAGAAAAAAGATAAGAAGGAAATGGATGGCTTGGACGTCCGTCGCCCACCATCTCCGGCGCTGCCAAAAATTGTGCGGCGCCGCTAGGCCGGCCCTGCGCACTGACTACGCCTGCTAGAATCTTGTGGTTGTGAAGTCCATTCTCTCATCTTCAGGCAAGACGGCGGGAAACCTTTCGCCGGAGTCCATCCCTCTCGCCGTTCCTCTCTTGGACTTGCGCCGCCAGTACGAGGGCATCCGCGACGAAGTGTTGGCCGCGATCGCACGCGTGTGCGATTCGCAGACCTTCATTCTTGGTCCTGAGGTCGAGGCGCTGGAACTTGAGATTGCAGCGCTCACGGGAGCGTCGTTCGCCGTCGGTTGCGCGTCCGGCACGGAAGCCCTTTGGCTGGCGCTTGTCGCGGCGGGGGTAAAACCCGGCGACTCGGTCATGACCACGGCCTTCAGCTTCTTTGCTTCGGCAAGCGCAATTGTGCGGGCGGGCGCAACGCCGGTGTTCGTGGACGTCGATCCCGGCACGCTGAATATCGATGCGGCGATTGTCGGTCGCCAACTCCGCGCCAGGCGACCCGAAAATCTTCGCGCGATTCTTCCCGTGCATCTTTACGGCCAGTGCGCCGATATGGACAGGTTCGACCGCATAGTTAAGGCACACGCCGAGGAACATGCGCAGGAATTCGGCGTTGCCATCGTCGAGGATGCCGCTCAGGCGATTGGCGCCGAATGGAGCGGTCGCGGTGCGGGCGCGCTCGGCGCCACCGCCGCTTTCAGTTTCTATCCCACCAAGAACCTGAGCGCCTACGGAGACGCGGGCATCGTCACGACTACTTCTCCGCGGATGGCTGAGCACATGCGGCAACTCCGCAACCATGGCAGCCCGCGACGCTACTACCACGACGAATTCGGCTGGAACGGACGCATGGACGCGATTCAGGCTGCGGTGTTGCGCGTGAAACTGGCGCACATCGCGGACTGGAACCAGAGCCGCCGGCAACACGCTGCGACCTACGACGCGTTGTTTGCCGCGTCCGGGCTAACCCACAACCAATCGTCGCTCCCGACTGCCGATCAGATTTCGAACCAAAGCGGAGGGCCGGTGCGCTTGCTGGCGCGGAGTCCGCAAGCCAAACATGTGTTTCACCAGTATGTGATTCGCGCCCAGCGGCGAGACGATCTGCGAAAATTCCTGGCTGAACGAAAAATTGGGTCGGAAATCTATTATCCGCTGCCGCTGCACTTGCAGCCCGTCTTTTCCTATTTAGGACTGAAGGCAGGAGACATGCCAGTCGCGGAACGTGCGGCGCAGGAAGTCCTCGCGTTGCCGATGTTTCCGGAGTTGTCCGAGTCCGAGATCCGGTGGGTGGTCGAGAGCATTGCCGAGTTCTACAGTTGAGTGAACCGCAGAGGACGCAGAGGCCGCGGAGAACAGAATTTCTAAAAACTCCGCGCGCTCAGCGTACTCTGCGTTTAAAGATTCTTGTTCTCACTGTCTCTTTGTTTAGTGTTTCCTATTCGTAGTCCGCTTCGCAGTCCGCGCTTGCTCTTCGCCCGGCGCATACACCCGGCGCACAATCGGCGTGTTGAACTTGTACTCGCGCGCGGTGACGTCGCCCTTGTCGTCTTCCACTTGAATCACGAACACGGGCAACAGGCCGTCTTTGTCGAAGTTTTCCTGTGAAACGGTCACCGGCAGGATGCCTTCCACGCGCTCGTGATAGGCCGTCTCATAGCGATGGTGCCTCACATTCCAGCTAAAGACGCGAATCTGGTTGAAATCAAACGGCAGGCCATCCTTCGGTTCGGTAAGGACGGTCAAGTACTGCGCAACTTTCTTGTCGCCATCCTGAACCTGATTCAGCACGAAGAATGCGACGATGCGCTGGCCTTCCGCGTACTGCGCGATGTCGAGCGGGACATCGAGATCCACCATGCGCGCCAGCACCCAGCCAACACGGTTGTTGGAGTCGCGAACTAACCACCAATCCTCGATCACCGAAGCAGGGGTCGCCGGCACGGCCGGTTTTTTGTCCAGCGGACTGATGCCCTGCGTGGAGCGCGACGTCGGCCCACCCGCGGCCGGCTTCTCGGCCGTGCCCCGCTTCAACAGCGCCAGCTTCTCGCCAGTAGAAATCTGGTAAAGATGTTCGGTGTTCCGTCCCGGTTCAACGTGCAAGTTGGTGTCGTTGCGCGTGATGCCTCGCGCCTGCACCGGGTCGTTCTGATTGTCGGCAGTCAGCTGCTGGATCTCGTCGTAGACTTTCTGCCCGATGAGGAAGCGCTGTTCGATCCATCCGGTCGCACCACTTGCCGTGCGCACCTTGACGAAATGGCGATCATGGTCAAGCACCTCCACGCGCTCGCCGTTCTTCACCTCGCCGGCTTTTTCAGACATCGCCGCAACCCGCTCGCGGAGGTTCGCCTGAACCGCGGAAACGTAAGCAATCTCGAGCACGCGCACGCGTCCGCGATTGCAGCCGGCAAGAAACATCGTGCTCGCCAGGCAGAACGCGACCGTCGTCGATCTAAATTTCATCGATCGAGGTTTCGCCGATCGAAGCGGAGATTGAGGGAGGAACTTCACCGGATGAAACTTTTACTATAGCGCGGCATGACGGCGCTGGAAAGTGACCAGAGCCTGAGTGGACGCGAGAAACCGCAGCTCCGCGAGACCGTGGAACTCCTGGTTCGAGAACTTCGAGACCAAGGGGGCCAAGCATAAGTCGCTCCACAGTTCTCGTTAGTCTGCCGTTACATTAATGGTGGCCGTGATGGATGAGCCGGTATAGCTCACCGTGATCGTATATGGCCCTGGCGTCGTGCCTGCAATCGCGGTGCAAAACACGGGGTCCGTGTTGTTTACGCATGTAATAAAGCTCGTGTTGCTGGAGCTGAAGGTTGCGCTGCTGGTGACATCTGTGGTTCCATTTGCGGTAACGACGAATCCCACCGGGTTGGTCCCACCGCTGGCACCAGTGAAGGTCCACGTATTGGGGTTAACCGTCAAAGTCGAGATCGTGATGAACACTGTGGCGGAAGCTGTCCCGCTTAGCCCCTGCGCGGCGGCTGTTACCGTGGCCACACCCACGCTCACTCCCGTGGCAACGCCACTTGTTTCGTCGATTGAGAGAATGCTCGGATCGCTGCTCGTCCATGCCACACCGCTTGTGACCTGGTATCGATTACCGTCCTGGGGAGTGCCCCAGGCCTGCAACGTCGTGGTCTGGTTAAGAGGGACGTTAGGGCTGGGCGGCTGGACCGCAATCGATACGAGAGAGTTGGGCTGGAAAAAACCCCGGCAGCTGACCCCTAAGGCCACTGCAACCAGAACTGTAAAAGCAAGCGTCAACGCCAGTTTGCGCCCAGTCAACATAAAGTAATCCCCTCGGATAGCGTAATTTTAGCAGAACACCCGGCCCCTGCTCGACCCCGATAGTGCATGACCGGAGTCGTGGCTTCACCTCTGCCGACCGCGTGCTCGAAGCGTTCTCGAATACAGGGAACGGGGCGGAATCATGAACTTGCGCGGCGTTTTCCGGGAGGCCGCGGGAGAGTTGGCTGTTTTCGTCGAAAGAGAGCAGTCAGCACTCGGCAGTCAGCAAAAACAGGTCCTTCGTTTGGCTTAGGATCACAACATTAAAGGGAAATGGCTGAGAGCTGACAGCTGGCTTTACTTCGGCCGCTTCTTCCCAGCGTTCGAGATCCGCTGGTCAATCGGCTTCCGTCCTGCGAAGCCCTCGTTTGTGCTGTGCCAGTGCGCAATCGTCGACTCGCCCAGTTTCCAGCACAGTAGCAGGATCTCCCCCTCCACCTTGCAGGGGAAGTCGAGCAATCCGATGTCGATATCTTTCACTTGCACGCCGGTCGCGTCAATTTCGGCAAGGGCATCTTTAATGCGGCGAATCGCCTTTTCGCGCTCCGCCTTGCGCCGCGCCAGGTGGACCACATTCAGCATCATGCCACCTGCGAGAAAAACGCGGTGCGCCGTTTCCTGCAACTCGGCGTCCACGTCTTCAATCAGCTTTTTGCCGTTAATTGCCTGCTCGAGCAGCGATTCCAAAATCGGCAGGAGCATCTGCGCGTCATCCAGGGTAAAGGTGCGGTCGGACATATATCTCCATTCTACCGGATGCTGTCAGGGAAAGATCGTGCCAAATTGTTCTACAATACAGACTCCCAGCCAGCTACCGGAGAATCCTCCATGGCGCTCCCTCGCGCATTGTGCATGATTCTACTTACCTTTATTTGTGCCGGCGCGATCGAGGCTCAAGATGTTCCTGTTCCCCAACTCATGCCGGGTTCCGAGAGAGGTGCCGAACGCAAACCGGCATCCGCCGCCGATAACCCGGCCGAACCCGCGCCGCAGCAGAAGGTTGCCCTTACCGTGGCTAAGGGTGCGCCCTTGCAAGTGGCTCTGGATCGGGAAGTGACAGTGAAGAGGGTGGGGCAGCCGGTCCATGCGCGCATTGTGGAGGCGGTATATGCGTTTGACCATATTGTCGTGCCGGTGGGTTCTGAGATTATCGGCGAAGTCACGAAGATCGAGCCGGTATCGAGCGGAAAGCGCACGGAAGCCGCGCTCAATGCGGACTTCACGCCCTCGCGCAAAGTTGAAGTTGGCTTCGATGAACTGGTGCTCCGGGACGGAAGACGTTTCCCGCTGCACACCAGCGTCACTCCCGGGTCGGGCCAGGTCATCGAGTTGGTCACGGCGGCGAACCAAAAAGAAAAGAAGGATCGCGCGAAAGACTTGGCGTCTGAGAAGACCCGGGAGGCTAAGCAGCAAGCCCGCCAGGAATGGCACAACGCTATGAAACAGTTGAAGACGCCGGGAAAGGTGCGCCGTCTGGAACGCTACGGAGAGGCACAATTGCCGGTTCACCGGCAATACATTCCGGCTGGAACCGTGTACTTCGTTGAATTAGAGGACCCGCTCGAATTCGGGAGTGAGGTGATGACGGTTCCCATGGCCTCGTCGATCGGCACCGCGCTTCCGGAAGGCAGCGTCGTTCGCGCTCGGTTGATCACGCCATTGTCGTCGGCGACCGCCCACCAGGGTCAGGACGTGGAAGCTGTCCTGTCGCAGCCTCTGATGGATGGTGAGCGCCTGATCCTTCCTCAAGGCAGCCGGTTGAAGGGCACGGTCAAGCAGGCAGTCCCGGCGCGACGCATGAAAAAGAACGGACAGCTGCGCATCGCGTTCTCGGAACTTGTTCCTCCCGACGGCATTGCGCAGAAAGTGGTGACCACGCTGCAAGGCGTGCAAGCCGGCAAAGACGCCAACGTGAAACTGGACTCCGAAGGTGGCGCGGAAGCGACTACGTCGAAGTCGCGTTACCTGGAAACAACCATGTCGCTTGGCCTGGCGATGATGGCGGTAAGAAGCGGACAGGATCACGATGGTGATGGAGGAAGCAACAGCGGAGCCGCCGGCGGTCTTGGCGGATTCAAGTTGGTCGGGATGGTGGTGGGCGCAGCCGCACGTTCCCGCGCCTTCGGCATCACCATGGGAGCATACGGCGCCGGGATGTCAGTTTACTCGCACTTCATCGCGCGCGGACGCGAAGTGGTGTTCCCGAAAAATACCGCGATGCAAATTGGAATCGGAACGCGCGCGGCTACAACGGCTCCCGCCCACAACGAGGCCGCGCCCACAGCAGCCTCTGGGTTCGCCGATCTGGTTGGCCCGGACGCTTCGCTTCAGAAGTGATACTGATCGTCGTAATGACAAGAGGAGTGCGAACCTCAGTCGGGATTTCGATCCTCAACTTCAATCCCAAACTTTGAAGCGCGGCCATGCCTCCGCCAGCGGCTTCTTGAGTCCGTGACAGATCAGGATTCTGTAGTGCTCCCAGCCCATGGTGTACGGATACTCGACCTTCGGACCCTCTTCGACTTTCTGGCACCAGTACTCGGCGTCGTCGAGTTGCCAGTTCAGCATGATCAGACTTTCACCGGTGTATTGCCGGAATCCCCAATAGTAATAATTCTGGTGTGCGCTGATGGATTTTGGCAGTCCATATTGCGGGCCAAAGAAATCGATTGCACCCGCGGATCCGTAATTTCCCGCGAGCAAGGCAGTCTTGGCGCGTTCATCGGCGGGCATCTTGTTGTAGACATCGGCGACCTGCGCCACCATTTCCGGCCATCCGAATTCATCCGCGAAGTGCTGCGGGAGATCGCTGTCCATGTGGGTCTCGGTGCGCGAGACGCCCACTCCCAGCGCATGCATGTAAGGAACAATTCGATCAGGCGGAAGCATGGGCAGCACGAGTGGGAAGGCGATTATGCCCAGGATCGCGAGAGCGACGGCAAGCGCAATTTTCATAAAGCGCAAGCGCGCGTGCGCTTCCAAGAACTTCTGCCAATACACTCCGCCGGCAGCGAATAACATCGGATAAATCGGCGCGAGGTAGTAATCCTTGCCGTGGAGCGAATTCATGATCGCGAGGAATGCGAGATAGGTGACGCCCAGCACGCGATAGCGCTTGCCTTGGCGGTGAAACAAGAGGAAGCCGAGACCAGCGACCCAGATCAGGGCGTTCAGCGGCAGCAAAATCATGGCTTGTTGCTTCAAGAACGCGACCGTCGGCAGTTCGACGTTCTTGTGAATCTTTTTTACATTGGTCAAGTCGACCCAGGTAGCGAAGTCATGTCGGTATTGCCAGATGAGGTTGGGGACGCAGAGCAGTACGATGACGAGCGCAGCCATCCAGAACCATTTGTTGCGCAACCAGCGGCGTTCGGGAGTCGCCAGAATGCCGACCATGAGGCTTATCAGAAAGAATGCAGTGGAGTGTTTGTTTTCCAATCCCAGACCGACGAGCACGCCGCACCACAGCAGCAACTCCGGCTGATTGCGGTTCATTGCGAGCAGCAGAAAGTAAATGGTGCCCATCCAGAACAAAGATTCGAACGGATTCATCGAAAAACGCGACGCGTTGTTCACGATAACTGGAGCGACCAGAACGGCCAGGCACGCGAGAAATATCGCAAATCGCTTGCCACCGAGTTCCCGCGCGATCAACCCGGTGATTAGAATTTCCGCGCCCAACGCGAGAGCCGGCAAAAACCGAACCGCGTGCAGGGACTCGCCGAACAGTACGCGCCCCACATACGCCACCAGCGGCGCCATGGGCGCGAGGTCTACATATCCCCAGTCGAGGTGATGCGAGAGGGCCAGGTAATAGAGTTCGTCGCGGAAATATCCGTAGCGGCCGTTGGTCGCCATCTGCAACAGCACGGCGGCGGCCGCCAGCAGCCACGCTGGGGCCATGTCATGCGAACACCGCCCGCCCGGAAGCGACGACTGCTCTTTGAGCTCCGTGCCCAGGGACATTTTCTCCATGCTATTTTCAAGGAACGGATATGGAAGCATCGCCCCCATATCGATCCCAATCCACCCCCAGAAATATATACGTCTTCGGCCTGACTTCGTTCCTCAACGACACGGCCAGTGAAATGGCCTACTGGGTTCTGCCTGCCTTTCTCACATCACTCGGTGCCGGACCGGCGCAGCTTGGGATCATCGAAGGCATCGCCGAAAGTGTGTCTTCTTTCGCGAAACTCTTCTCCGGCTATGTGACCGACAAGGTTTCGCATCGCAAGCCCATCGTGGTTGGCGGATACCTCGTGGCCAACGCGGTGAAGCCGTTGCTGGCTCTGGTTTCTTCGTGGTGGCAGATTCTGGGAATTCGTTTTAGCGATCGTTTTGCCAAAGGCGTTCGTGGAACGGCTCGCGATGTGATGGTCGCTGAGTCGGTGGATAACTCGGCACTCGGCTCCGCCTACGGCCTGATTCAAGCCATGGATTCCGCCGGTGCGATCGCAGGCCCACTGCTGTCGCTGGCCATTATCGGACGTTTCGGCATGCGTGGCGTATTCGCGTCGGCTGCGATCCCGGGCGCTGTGTGCGTAATCGTCGCCTGGGTTGGGATACGCGAGGTTCATCGCCGCCGCAACCCCTCTGCCGAGCATCGCTCCGCTGGACAGCCGAGGGCGACTGTCGCTACGCAGACGGCTGAGGGCGCCCGTCTCTCCACCAGTAAATCCGCGTGGCTGCCAAAATTGCCGGCCGACTTTTACTACCTGCTGGCCGTCGTCACATTGTTTTCGCTGGGGAATTCCAGCGACATGTTCCTGGTTCTGCGCGCCGGAAACATTGGCATTCCAGCTTCTCGCGCGCCGCTGCTGGGACTGGTCTTCAACATCACCTTCACGTTGCTGTCCTGGCCGGCCGGCAAGTTCAGCGACCGCTTCTCGCGCTCGGCCATCGCCGCCGCCGGATATTTTGTTTTCGCCATCGTGTATTTTGTCTTCGCACTCGCGCCCTCCCAGCTCGCGATCTGGCTGACCATGGCCTTCTACGGACTCTTCTACGCGTTAACCAATCCCGTGCTGAAAGCGCTGGTCGTCGAAAGCGTGGCCGGCGATGTTCGTGGCCGTGCTCTGGGAATCTATTCGTTTCTCACCAGCGTTACCACGCTGCTCTCGAGCGTCATCACCGGAGCTCTTTGGAAGGTGTATGGCGCAGCCGTCCCGTTCTATTTTTCGGCTGCGATCGCTGCCGTCTCAGCGTTCGCCCTGCTCGCCCGCGGTTCGCCCGCGCAAGACTGATGGGCCGCGAAACCGATCTGTAGGGACTGATCTGTGGCGACGGGGCTTGCCCCGTCTCAGCCGCACCGGCGACCTCAAGTTCTATGGCGCTGCTTGAGACGCGGCAAGCCGTGTCTCTACCGGGAATCAGGGGTCTCTTCATCCGATCGCCGCAACCGGGAATACGCGACCAGCAGAAAGACAAAGCCCGCCACGCTATCGAGCACGGCGTCACGCCACGTGCCTGTTCGCGACGGAATGTAGCTCTGGTGCCATTCATCCATCGAGGCGACGAACGCCGTCCCCAGCCATGACAGAAGTGACGTGCGCCACAATAATGCTTGAGCGTGACCGAATGTTGCCCGCCAACCTCGGAGCAGCAACAGGCCCAACATACCGTATCCGACGACGTGTCCGGTCTTGCGCAGATAGTGATGAAAGACCAGAAACTTGTAGTAATCGATGTGGCCGAACAGATGCGTCAACAGCGAATACAAGATGCTGCTGGTGTGCTCGGATGAGAAGGAATCGGTGGACTCAAGCGCAATGAGGCCGACCCAGACGGCGGCTGGCCACCAGGCGCGCACAAGGTTGGGACGAGACGCAGTCAAATTGATCGTCAATTCGGCCTCGTCCCTCATTCCGCCGCGTAGTTCGGGGCCTCGCGCGTGATCATGACGTCGTGCACGTGGCTTTCGCGCAGGCCGGCGGCGCTGATGCGCACGAATCGCGCCTTGTGCTGCAGCTCAGCCACCGTCTGGCATCCGCAATAACCCATGCCCGACTTCAGGCCGCCCACCATCTGGTGCACGATCATCGCCACCGAACCGCGATATGGGACGCGCCCTTCAATTCCTTCCGGCACCAACTTGCCCAGCCGGTTCGAATCTTCGCCGATTCCCGGCATCGCAGTCGACGCATCTCCGTCCGAGTTCTGGAAATAGCGCTCGCTCGAACCCTCTGCCATCGCTCCGAGCGATCCCATGCCGCGATAAGACTTGAAGGTGCGGCCTTGATACAGAATCAATTCGCCTGGGCTTTCATCGGTTCCCGCGAACATCGATCCGATCATCACCGCGGAAGCGCCCGCCGCCAGGGCCTTGACGATATCGCCAGAATACTTGATGCCGCCGTCGGCAATCACTGGAACGCCCGAATCGCGCATTGCCCGCGCCGCCTCCGCAATCGCCGTAATCTGCGGAACCCCCACGCCGGTTACGATGCGAGTGGTGCAGATCGAGCCCGGGCCGATGCCGACTTTAACTCCGTCCACTCCGGCGCGGACCAGGTCACAAGCGCCATCGAAGGTCGCTACGTTACCGGCAATCAGTTCTACTTCCGGCAACTTCGCTTTCACCTTCTTGACCGCTTCGAGCACCAGCGCGGAATGCCCATGGGCGCTGTCAATGGCTAGCACATCGACTTTCGCCTCCGCCAGTTCCTGGGCGCGCTCCAGAAAATCGCCCGTCGCTCCGATCGCCGCACTCACCCGCAGCCGCCCCTGATTGTCTTTGGCAGCGCCGGGATATTTCAGTTTCTTCTGGATGTCTTTCACCGTGATCAGGCCCTTGAGGTTGTACTTGTCGTCGACGACGAGCAGTTTTTCGACGCGGTGTTCGTGCAATATTTCTTCGGCTTGTTCCAGCGTCGTTCCCACCGGCACCGTGATCAGGTTCTTCTGGGTCATCACCTTGCTGATTGGAATATCGAAGCGGGTCTCGAAGCGCAGGTCGCGATTGGTGAGAATGCCGACCAGTTTTCCATTCTTCAAGGTGATCGGTACACCTGAAATCTTGTATTTCTTCATGACTTCGAGCGCATCGGAAACCTTCGCATCCGGCGACATGGTGACCGGATCGACGATCATGCCGCTCTCCGACCGTTTCACCTTGTCCACTTCGTTGGCCTGCTGGTCGATGGTCAGGTTGCGATGAATAATCCCGAGGCCTCCCTGCTGCGCCATGGCAATCGCCATGTGCGACTCGGTCACAGTGTCCATGGCGGCGCTGATGATGGGAATGTTCAGCCGAATATTGCGGGAGATCTGAGTCTGAGTGTTGGTGTTAGCGGGCACGACTTCGGAACGCGCCGGCAGCAGCAACACGTCGTCGAATGTGAGGGCTTCGGGGACTGGAAAATGGATCATAAGATTTTGAGTTGAACTTCTATTGTAGGGAGCACGCCACCATCAAGCAAATGCAGCTATCCTTTCCGCTGCAGTGCGCATCACCACTATAGAAGTGTCACAGTTTGCCAACCGGCTTGAAAGGCTGTACATTCCGAGTATTCTTCGAGTTCCGAGGCTCCCGTGGAGGTTCTATGTTGCGTATCCTGCCCTTTCGGATCGCGCTGGTTTCAGCCTTGGTTCTCGACCTGGCGACTAGCCCGACGATGTTGCAGGCTCAAGAACCGGCAACCGATTTTCCCTCCATCACGATTCGAGCTAACACCCGGCTGGTTGTCGTCGATGTCGTAGTGACCGATAAGTCGGGTCAGCCGGTTACCGGCTTGAAGCCCGGAGACTTCACGCTCGAAGAAAATGGCAAGAAGCAAAAGATTTCCGTATTTGTTCCGCCCGGCATCGCCAAACGCACCGTCGCGACGCCCGCGGCCCCGGGTATCTTGTCCAATCATCCGGAAAATGTGAGTCCCGCTGGGATTCCGACCGTGCTGCTTCTGGATGCGGCAAACTCTGCTTTTAAGGACCAGTCCTACGCACGTTCGCAGATGTTGAAGTATGTGGTGGAGCAGGGGAGCACCGGCCGTCCGATGGCCGTCCTGACGCTTACTGATCGGTTGAGCGTGCTGCAGCAGTTTACTAGCGATCCGCAGGTGCTTATCACCGCCATCAAGAACCTGACACTCCAGGAGGAGATCCTGCAGCCTGCGGCGACGCGGCCTGAAGCGCATGCCTTGCCAGAGCGCCCTGCTGCGGCGGCCGCGATAATCGCGAACGATGTGGCGGCCGCCCAAGCCTTTATGGCTGCCCAAATTGGATACGCCACAGAGCGCCGCACCATGATTACGATTGGCGCGATGAAGGCGCTGTCGCGGATGCTGGGGGGGCTGCCCGGACGCAAGAACGTAGTGTGGCTAACTTCCTCGTTGCCGTTTGACCTGATCCCCCAAGACCGAGATGTGAGCGATGCGGAATTAATGGCGGAGCTACCTGGTCAGGGAAAACAGAGGATGGTAGGAGTGAATTCTGCCGGTTCTCAGGCCGCGGAGCAGCGCGAACTCCATAACTCGGAGATCCGCGGAGCCGAATCGCAGTTGGCAAGCGCCGGCATCGCGATCTACCCGGTCGATCTCAACGGCCTGGTCAGCGGGATGGAAAGCTCCGCGGATAGCTCGGGGTCTGTATACAGCGATAAAGCAATCAGCAACCGAGCTTCGGCTCAAATTTCTGGCATGCAATCCAGTCACGGCACGATGGAAGAAGTAGCCGCCCAGACCGGCGGCAAAGCCTACTTCAATCAAAACGAAATCAAGGAGGGCATTGCTCTCGCCGCATCCGACGATAAAGCTTCCTACTCTCTTGGTTACTATCCCGAGAACAAGAAGTGGGACGGGAAGTTGCGCAATATCAAGATCAAAGTGGTACCGGGCGACACTCAGCTCCGCTACCGCAAGGGGTACTTTGCGATTGAGCCGGGCCCGGCAAAGGACCACAACTACGAGCAGGATGTCGTCGCGGCTCTGGCGGTCGATGCTCCCGCCACTCAGATCTCCTTCAAGGCGCAGGCCAAGCCTACCGACCCGGGCAAGATTCGCGTCGTTTTTCTGGTGGATGCCCACACCCTGACAGCGGAAGATGCGGGCGGCAGCAAGAAAATGAATGTGAGCCTCTACGCCACGGTCTGGGGATCGGGCGACAAGAGTCTGGCGGCACAGACTATCAGGGTAGATAAAGCCTTCGACGCGGCGACGTACCAACAAATCCTCGATCACGGCATGATGGTGCCGATTGACTTGACCGTCCCTGCCGGTGGCACGGAACTTCGTCTCGGCGTGCTCGATAACAAAACCGGTTTCATCGGCACGGTGAGCGGACCGCTCGCGCAATAGCTTCAAAACGCAGATGCACAGGTAGAGCAGCCTCTATGTGGGATAAATTTCGGCGGATCGTAACCGCATCGGCTCTAGTGCTGAACCTCCCCGCTGGCCCGGCGATTGTAAGTGCCCAGCAGGTGCCGGAAGACGTTCCGGCTATCACCATCCGCGTCAATACGCGGCTGGTTGTGGTGGATGTGGTCGCGACGGATAAGAAGGGCCAACCCGTGACCGGCTTGAAGCCCGAAGACTTCACACTCGAAGAGAATGGCAAGAAGCAGAAGATTTCCATATTTGTTCCGCCCGGTATCGCCAATCTCACCGTCGCGCCGGCGCCTGCTCCGGCTGGCGTCTTTTCCAACCATCCCGAGAATGTGCTACCCACCGGCGCTCCGACCGTGCTGCTTCTGGATGCGACCAACTCTTCCTTCAGCAACCAGGCTTACGCCCGTTCGCAGATGCTGCAGTATGTGGTCGAACAGAGCCATCCCGGCCAACCCATGGCAGTGGTTACGTTGACCGATCAGTTGCGTGTTCTTCAGGATTTCACCAGTGACCCTCAGATTCTCTTAGCGGCAATCAAGAACTACAAGCCACAGGAGCAACCCTTTCAGCGAACACCGCCAGCAATCGATGCCAGCGGTATGGTTTTTAACTTCGCGAACATTCAGATCGGCTACAACACTGAGCGGCGCATCCTAATCACTCTTGACGGCATGCGCAGTCTGACTCGAATGCTGGGAGGTTTGCCGGGCCGCAAGAATTTGGTCTGGCTTACGGCGAGTTTGCCGTTTGACCTGATCCCCGAAGATCGCAACATCACCGACGCGGAACTAAGGGCAGAGCTGCCCGGTCAGGGAAAACAGAGGTCGGTGGGAGTGAATTCCGCCGGTGCTCAAGCCGAGGAGCAGCGCGAACTCCACAACCCGGAGATCCGCGAAGCCGAAGCGCAGCTGGCGAGCGCCGGCATCGCGATCTACCCGGTCGATCTCCGCGGCCTGATCAGCGGGATGGAGAACTCTGCGAATCGCGGAGGCCAAGTCTACGCCAACCCCGCCGCAGTCAGCGACAGGGCTTTGAGTCGGGTTTCCGGAATGCAGGCGAGTCAGGGCACGATGCAAGAGGTGGCCGCACAGACCGGCGGCAAAGCCTACTTCAATGAGAACGAGATCAAGGATGGCATTGCACTCGCCGTATCTGACGATAAAGCTTCCTACTCGCTTGGTTACTATCCCGAGAACAAGAAGTGGGATGGGAAACTGCGCAACATCAAGGTGAAGCTCGATAAGGGAGACACGCAAATCCGCTATCGCAAGGGGTACTTTGCGATTGAGCCCGGGCCGGTGAAAGACCACAACTACGAACAGGACGTGGTCGCTGCACTTTCCGTCGACGCGCCCGCCACCCAGGTGTCGTTCAAGGCGCAGGCAAAATCCACTGATCCGGGCAAGATTCGGGTAGTTTTTCTGGTGGATGCCCACACCCTGACAGCGGAAGATTCTGGCGGCGGCAAAAAGATGAATGTCAGCTTCTACGCCACCGTGTGGGGACCGGGCGACAAGAGCCTGGCAACCAACGGCATTAAGGTGGACAAAGCCTTCGACTCGGCAACCTATCAGCAGATCCTCGATAAAGGCATGATGGTGCCGATTGACTTGACGATCCCTGCCGGTGGCACAGAACTTCGCTTGGCTGTGCTCGATAACAAGACCGGATTTATCGGCACGGTGAGCGGACCTCTGGGACAGTGATCAGCTGACACCAGGAATAAATAAGAGTCGTCGCTCCAAGGGGTTTGCATGTTTTGCAGAGCGCAGCTTCAAACGGCCGTCGCCGTCGGCCTGGTCCTTAGCCTTAGCCCTGCACCCAGCCTGACCATGCTGCACGCTCAGGAACCTGCTGCCAATGTTCCCCCCGTCACGATTCGGACCAACACGCGACTGGTCGTCGTCGATGCGGTCGTTACCGACAAGAAAGGGCAACCCGTTACTGGCCTGAAGGCGGAAGACTTTGTGCTGGAAGAGAAGGGGAAAAAACAGCGGATCGTTTTTTTTACGCCACCCGGCGCTCCCCGCACCGGCGCGCAGCCCTTGCCTCCAGGAGTTCTTTCCAATCGTCCGGAGTTTCTTAAGCCGGCTGGCGTTTCGACCGTATTGCTGTTGGATGCCGCTAATTCTAGTTTTAAGGATCAGGCCTACGGCCGATGGCAAATGCTGAAATATGTTGAGGAACAGTCGCACACGGCCATGCCGACGGCGGTCATGACCCTGACCGACCGCCTGCATGTACTGCAGGAGTTCACCAGCGATCCCAGGATTTTGGTGACCGCTATCAGAAATTTGCGTCCTCAGGAACAATCTCCGCAGCGCGGAGCGTCCTCACGCTCAACGAACTTCAACGGCAACGAAACTCCTGGCCCAGGCTTGATATCCGCTACTAAAATTAGCCTCGCCCAAGCCGAGGTTGCCGGCTTCCAGAACCTGGTAACTGCTTACAACCTGGAAGATCGTACGGTAGTAACAATTGATGCAATGCGGGAGCTCTCCCGGTTGCTTGCCGGGCTTCCTGGTCGCAAGAACGTCCTCTGGGTTACCTCAGATTTACCATTCGATTTGATCCCGCAAGACCCGAACATGAGCGATGCGGGGATGATCACCGAACGCCACGGCGGGGGCGGCCGGTCCGTAGGCGTGACTGCCCCGGGGTCGATGGTGGCCGTGCCACGACAACTGCATGTCGAGCAGATCAAGCAGGCGGAGTCCCAGTTGGCAAGTGCGAACATCGTCATCTACCCGGTAGGCGTAGGCGGCTTGGTCAGCGGCATGGAAGGGAGTTCCGCAGTCCACAGTTCAGGCCTCTATGCCGACGACCTCAGCCAGGGGGCCCTTCGCCAAACGGCTGGACTGCAAGCCAGTCAAGGATCAATGCAAGAAGTGGCAGCGGAGACTGGTGGCAAGGCCTATCTCAATCAGAACGAAATTGGGTTGGCCGAAAACCAGGCCGTATCTGACGACAAGGCCTCTTATTCGCTGGGTTACTATCCCGAAAATGACAAGTGGGACGGGGGATATCGCAGCATCAAAATCAAGCTAAGCCGGGGCAACACGCAGGTCCGCTATCGCAAGGGCTATTTTGCTATCGAGCCCGGAGAGCATAACAACAATGACAACAGCTATGAGCAGGATGTCGCGTCGGCTCTCCAGGTAAACGCGCCGGCCACCCAAGTGACGTTCATGGCGCAAACCAAGTCCACGAACGCTGGGAAGATGCAGGTGATTTTTCTGATCGACGCTCATACTTTGTGCGCGGAAGATTCCGTCGACGGTGTGAAGATGAACGTAAATCTGTATGCAGCCATCTATAGCTTGGATGGAAAAATGCTTGGCAACCGGGGTATCAAGATTGACCGTATGTTCGACGCCGCCAGCTACCAGCGGATCCTCGCCAAGGGTATGATGGTGCCAATTGATATGGAAATTCCCGCAGGCGGTACGGAACTTCGCCTGGCTGTGCTCGATAACAAGACCGGCTTCATCGGCACGGTGAGCGGACCGCTCACACAATAGTTTGAAAACTTACACAAATAAGAAGGGCGTCCATCTCGGACGCCCCTTGTGTTCTTGAATATTCGTTTGGCAAATCTTCAAGACTCCGGCGAACTACTCTTTCTTATCGCTGCCCTCAGTCTCCTTGGCGGCGATGTCCTTCTGCACCTGCGCTTCGGCCTCGGCATTTTCCATCGCCTTGCGGTTTTCCTCGGCACGTTTGGCGCGGATTTCGGCACGCTTCTGCCGTTTCTCATCGATCACCTGCTCGCTGCCGAGCAGTTCGATGAACGCCTTTTCGGCTCCGTCACCCTTTCGCCAGGCGGTGCGAACGATCCGCAGATATCCACCCTTGCGGTCGCCGAACCGCGGAGCCACGGTATCGAACAACTTGTGCACGGCTTCGTCCGTCATTAAGTAAGCCGCTGCCAGCCGGCGCGCTGCCAGATCGCCCTTCTTGCCGAGGGTGATCATCTTCTCTACCGACGGACGCGCCGCTTTCGCCTTGATCACGGTCGTTTCAATGCGCTCTTCCATGATGATCGACGTGACCATGTTGCGCAGCATGGCGCGACGGTGCGAAGTGGTTCGTCCTAGCTTGTACCCTGCAACTTTGTGACGCATGGTTTACCCCTGAATTCGTTCTCAGTTCCCGGTTCTTAGTAAACACTGGTCGCTAGTCGTTGGTCGTTAGCCAACAACTAGCGACCAACGACTGTCGTTTCTACAGATCGTTATCGCCGTATGCCGAAGCCGGCAGGACTAGGTTCGAAGTCGGACCGGGCACAGCATTACCGTGCTCGTCGATCTTCATACCTAGGCTCAAACCCATCGAGGAGAGTATCTCCTTGATCTCGTTCAGCGACTTCCGGCCAAAATTCTTCGTCTTCAGCATCTCGGCTTCGGTCTTCTGCACCAGTTCGCCGATGGACTGAATGTTGGCATTCTTCAGGCAGTTATAGCTGCGAACCGAGAGTTCGAGTTCCTCAACCGAACGGTTCAGGTTCTCGTTCTTGATCTCCGGCCTGCGCTCTTCGCTCGCCGATGCGGTTTCGATCTCTTCTTCGAAGTTGATAAAGATATTCATGTGATCTTTGATCAGCTTCGCCGAGAGTCCCAGCGCGTCGCCGGGAGTGATCGAGCCGTTCGTCCAGACTTCCACCGTCAGCTTGTCGTAGTCGGTGATCTGTCCCAAACGCGCGGCTTCGACGGTGTAGTTGCACTTGCGCACTGGCGTATGCACGGAATCAATCGGGATGAACCCGATGCCTAGATCGTCCTCGAAATTCTTGTCCGCGGAAACGTAACCGCGTCCGCGCTTGAGGCGCATTTCCATTTCGAGCTTGCCGCCCTCGCTCACCGTCGCGATGTAAATTTCCTTGTCGAGCACTTCCACATCGCCGTCGGCTTCGATCATGCCGCTGGTAATGACGCCGGGCTGGTCGGCGCGCAGGTAAATCGCTTTCGGACCGTCTCCGGCAAGTTTGAACGGCACCTGCTTCAGGTTCAGGATGATATCGGTCGCATCCTCGACCACACCCGGGATCGACTGGAACTCATGCAGCACGCCTTCGATCTTCACCGCGGTAACGGCCGCGCCTTCGATCGAACTCAGCATCACGCGCCGCAGCGCGTTACCGATGGTGGTGCCAAATCCGCGTTCAAACGGCTGCGCCCAGAACATCCCGTATTTGTCAGTCAGCGAACTGGTATCGCTCGCCAAACGTTTCGGTTTTTGAAAACCTCTCCAAAGCATTTATGTGTTTCTCCTCTCGGCCATGTGGCTCGATCCTGCTCGCTGAGCGGCCCGGCTCAGGTCACAACAGGAAAGGCTGATCTGGCACGAATGGTGGACCAAGACCGTCGTTGGTCGTTCGCGGGTCGGTGGTTTTGCTTGCCAACGACTAGCGACCAGCGACCAACGACTACTTACTACTTGCTGTACAACTCAACTATCAGCTGTTCATTCAATGGCAGCTGGATGTCTTCGCGTTTCGGTAGCGCGATCACGCGGCCTTTGTAATTCTCGCGATCGATCTCCAACCACACCGGCGCCGGCTGATGACTGGCAAAATCCTTCGCGGTTTCAAGAATCGGGATTTTGCGGCTACCCTGACGAATCTGAATCTCTTCGCCCACGGTGACTTCGTATGAAGGAATGTTGACCTTCTTCCCATTCACCTGGACATGGCCGTGACGCACCAACTGGCGGGCCTGGCGGCGGGAAATTCCGAAGCCGAGGCGGTAAACCACATTGTCCAGACGCCGCTCGAGCTGCTCGAGCAACTTAGCGCCCGTCACACCCTTGAAGCGAACCGCCTTCTCGAAATAATTCCGGAACTGGCCTTCCTGGGTGAAATAGATGCGTTTGGCTTTCTGCTTTTCGCGCAACTGCAGACCGTAACCTACAACCTTGGTCTTCTTGTCTTTCCCATGCTGTCCGGGAGCGAAGTTGCGTTTCTCAATCGGACATTTGTCGCTGAAGCACTTGGTGCCTTTAAGGAAGAGCTTGAGGCCTTCCCGGCGACAAAGACGACACACTGCATCGCTATAACGTGCCAAGTTGTTCTCCTTTGTTAGATGACCGGTTTACAGGTTTGGCTTCACCCTTCGTCCCGGACAGAAATCAGTTGTGACAAAACCTATTTGTATTTGCCTCGTCTCGCGTGCTTATCGGACGCCGCAGTTCCAGCGCCGACAAGACGGGGCGAAGCCCCGTCGCTACACTCTGCGCCGTTTCGGCGGCCTGCACCCGTTATGCGGAATCGGCGTCGTGTCTTTGATCGACCGCACTTCGATGCCCGCCGAGGCGAGCGCGCGGACGGCTGATTCGCGCCCTGATCCCGGGCCGCTCACCCGCACATCCACCGTGCGCACTCCGTGATCGCGCGCCATGCTGGCGGCGTTCGCCGCGGCCTGTTGGGCGGCAAACGGAGTCCCTTTACGGGACCCGCGAAAACCGAGAGACCCTGAACTCTTCCACGCCAGGACATTGCCGGTCATGTCAGAGATGGTCACAATGGTGTTATTGAAAGAGGCTTGTACGTGCACCAGTCCGTGCGGGACGTGCTTGCGCTCTTTCTTCTTGAACGTCTTCTTCTTGCCTTTTTTCTCGGGCGCCGCGGCGCCGCCTGCTGCTACCGGTTTTGCCATGTTTTCGAGTTCTCAGTTCTCAGTTCCCAGTTCTCAGTAAATCCGTTCTCCGCTCCCACTGAGAACTGATAACTGACAACTGACAACCGGTTTTACGCTTTTGCCGTCTTCTTCTTCTGCGCGACCGTGCCTTTGCGCGGACCTTTGCGGGTTCGCGCGTTGGTATGCGTCCGCTGCCCGCGAACCGGCAGGTTCCGGCGATGACGGAATCCGCGGTAGGACCCGATTTCGATGAGGCGCTTGATGTTCATCGAAACGTCTTTGCGCAGATCGCCTTCCACCGCGCCTTCTGCCTCAATGACCTGGCGGATGCGGTTGACCTCATCTTCTCCAAGGTCGGAAACTATTTTCATGGGGTCCACGTTCGCTGCGTCCAGAATGCGGGCCGCGCGTGCATTCCCAATGCCGTAGATGTAAGTGAGCGCGATATTCGCATGCTTGTTACGCGGAAGATCGACGCCTGCAATACGAGCCATGATCCCTCTCTTAACCCTGACGCTGCTTGTGCTTGGAATTCTCGCAGATCACCCGCACTACGCCCTTGCGGTGGATGACCTTGCATTTGTCGCAAATCTTCTTAACCGATGCTCTAACCTTCATAGTCCCTCACGTAGGGACAGCCGCCCGCTGCTGTCCCTCTGAGCGAAGCTCAGCAATTTACTTGTAGCGGTACACAATCCGCCCGCGATTCAGATCGTACGGAGAAAGCTCGACCGCGACTTTGTCTCCCGGCAGTATCCGTATAAAGTTCTTCCGCATCTTGCCGGAAACATGCGCCAGTACCTGGTGTTTGTTCTCGAGCTCCACCTTGAACATGGCATTCGGCAGCGGTTCGATCACCGTTGCCATCACTTCAATCGCGTCTTCTTTACTCATCGACTCCTTAAGAGCAGCTCTCAGCCTTCAGCTGTCAGCTCTCAGTTACAACTTCCAACTTTCATCTCAGCACCTGCTGATCGCTGAAGCCTCTACTGCGTCAAAATCACCGGTCCTTGCCGCGTTACCGCCACGCAATGCTCGAAATGCGCGCTGTAACTGCCGTCTACGGTTACGGCCGTCCACTTGTCACTCAAAACCTTCATCTCGGGACGCCCCGAATTCACCATCGGCTCAATCGCCAGCACCATGCCCTCGGTCAACTCCGGACCCTGGCCCTTCTTGCCAAAGTTCGGAATCTGCGGCGCTTCATGCAGCTTCGTCCCGATGCCATGCCCGACAAAATCTCGCACCACGCTGAATCCGTTCGCTTCCACATGCTTCTGGATCGCCGACCCAACGTGTCCGACCGTGTTACCGATCTTTACCTGCTCAATGCCCTTGTACAGCGAAGCCTCAGTCACCTCGAGGAGCTTCTTCAACTCCGCGGTCAATTCCCTGCCTACCGGCACCGTGATGGCAGCGTCTCCGTAATACCCGTCGCAAACCACGCCGCAGTCGATGGAAACGATGTCTCCCGTTTTCAACGCCCGCTTTTCCGACGGGATCCCGTGCACGATCTCTTCATTGATCGAAGTGCACAGCACACACGGATAGCCGTAATATCCCTTGAACGCCGGTGCCGCTCCCAGTTCCGCAATCAGCTTCTCGGCGGCCTTCTCCAGATCCATCGTCGTGACGCCCGCCGCGACTACCGTCTTCAGGTGGTCCAGAATCTGGCGGACCATCTTCCCGCTCCGCCTCATCTTTTCGATCTCTTCCGGCGACTTGCGGATGATCCGGTCTTCTCCAGAACTCATAATCAATTCGGATCCTGGCTTCGATGCCTCGCCATTAGCATCCGCCCTGGCGATGCCTGTCAATCACGCCGAAAATCTGCGCCGTAACCTCTTCTATCGACCGATCCGCATTGATCGCGACCAGCCGCCGCTGCACTCGGTAGTAATCCGCCACCGGCTTGGTCTGCCGCTCATAGGTAGCCAATCGCTCGGTAATCACTTCCTCGCGATCGTCGTTCCGGATCACCAGCTTGGATTCGTCCACATCACACAACTCGTCGACGAGAGGTGGCTGTAAGTGGATGTTATAGAGCCGTCCACAGGTGGGACACGATCGCCGCCCGGCAAGCCGCAGCAGTAATTGAGTATAGTCCACCAGCAACTGGATCACAACCGGCGGACACTTCTCCAATTTTCCCGATCTCTTGTCAAAGAACTCTTTTTCCAGGAAAGCGTCCAGCCATCCTGCCTGGGCGGCGGTTCGGGGAAAGCCATCGAGCACAAATCCGCGCTCACAATCGGCTTCCCGCAGCCGCGTGGCCACGATGCCGTACATCAACTCGTCGGGCACCAGCTCGCCTCGGGCCATGATCGCTTTCGCTTCGATGCCGAGCTTGGTACCGCACGCCACATTCTCCCGCAAGAGATCGCCGGTCGATATCTGCGGGACACCGTAACGTTCGACAATCTGTTTGGCCTGCGTGCCCTTCCCGGCCCCGGGAGGCCCGAGAAGAATCACAGGTCCTATGTTTCGCGCGGTGTCATTGGCCGTCGAAACGGCTGACTCGTTGGCCATCGAAAATGGCCCCTTTTATTCGTATTTCCCGTCGCGGTAATACCGCACTCCTCCGCGCTTACAAAACCAGTTCCCAGTTCGAGTTCTCCGTTCTCAGAAAAACCACAAGGTTTCGCCGCTCTTACTGACAACCGATAACTGACAACTATTAACTTTTCCTACCAAGTCCGGCGTCCGCGAATCCGTCCGCTCTTCGGCGTGAAGCCATCGTAGTGCCGCATGATCAACTGTGCTTCAATCTGCGTGACCGTGTCCATCGCAACTCCCACCACGATCAGCAGCGAGGTTCCACCAAAATAAAAATTCACTCCCAGACCATTGGTTACCCAGGTGGGAAGGCTTTCAAAAATTCGCCCGATCAGGGGCAGGTGGTTGAGCTTGATCCCCGCAATCATCCATTCCGGAATCAGCGAAATCAGAATCAGGTAGAGCGCACCCACCAGCGTGATCCGGGTGAGAACATCGTTGATAAAATCCGAAGTCCGCTTCCCCGGCCTTATACCAGGAATAAACCCTCCCCACTTCCGCATATTGTCCGCGACTTCGTTCGGGTTGAACACGATCGAGATATAGAAGTAGGCAAAGAAAATAATCCCCAGGCAATAGAGCAGGGTGTAGAGCGGTTCGCCCCATTTCATCGCGTCCAGCATGGGACCAACCACCTTGTTATTGTGGAACGCCGCACCCAGCATCTGCGGCAAAGCTAGAATCGAAGACGCAAAAATCACCGGCATTACGCCGCCGGCATTCACCCGCAGCGGCAGGTGAGTGGATTGCCCGCCCATCACCTTGCGTCCGACCACACGTTTGGCATATTGCACCGGAATACGGCGCTCGCTTCGTTCCACAAAAACGATGAACGCCACCACCGCGATCATCAGCACCAGCAGCATCAGGATGGCCGGAGCCGTGAATACACCCCAGGCGTTGGTGCTGGCTTTCTGGTAGAGGTCGGCCACACCGCGGGGTAAGCCCACGACGATTCCGGCGAAGATCAAGAGCGACATGCCGTTGCCGATGCCGCGTTCGGTGATTTGCTCGCCCAACCACATGATATACGCGCTGCCCGTGGTCAGCGTCAGCATGGTCATCAGGATGAAAGCCGGTCCGGGAGTGTTCACAAAATCTCCCGCCTTCTGCAGGCTGATGGCAATGCCGAACGACTGCACGGCGCTCAAAACCACGGTGAGATAACGCGTCCACATCGTGATTTTCTTCCGGCCCATCTCGCCTTCTTTTTGGAGCTTGGCGAGAGGCTCATACACCACCGTCAGCAACTGCAGAATAATCGACGCCGTAATATACGGCATGATCCCCAGCGCGAAAATGGTGAGACGGCGCAGGTTGCCGCCGCTGAACAGATCGACAAAGCCCAGCACCGAACCTCTATTTTGTTCGAAGAACTGCGCCAGTCGGTCGCTGTTGATCCCCGGCGTTGGGATGTGGCCGCCGATGCGATACACCGCCAGCAACCCGAGCGTGAATAACACGCGCTTGCGAAGATCGGGGACCCGGAAGATGTTCGAAAGCTTTTCGAGCATTACTGCAAGACCTCGAACTTGCCGCCTGCCTTGGTGATTTTTTCCTGCGCCGACTTCGAAAACCTGTGCGCATGCACGGTAATCGCCGTCTTCAATTCACCGTTGCCCAGGATCTTCACTGGCTGCCTGCCATTCACCACGCCCGCCTTCTTCAGGACCTCGGGAGTGATCTCGGTCTCGTCGAGCGCTGCCAGCCGGTCCAGGTTCACGACGTCGTATTCCTCGCGGAAAATATTGGTGAAGCCGCGCTTCGGCACACGCCGGTGCAATGGCATCTGGCCGCCTTCGAATCCACGTATCAGCCGCGCGCCCGTGCGGGACCACTGCCCTTTGTGGCCGCGCGTGGAAGTCTTGCCCATGCCGGAACCCATACCGCGTCCGACTCGCTTCTTCTTTTCCGTAGACTTCTTAGGTGCACGTATGGTCGATAAATTCATAATCGTCTCTCTGTAGAGACGAGGTTCGCCTCGTCTCAAGACGCGGCAAGCCGCGTCTCTACTAAGCCTTCACAATCTCCACCAGATGCGGGATCTTCTTGACCATGCCGCGAATCGCGGCGGTATCGGGCCGCACAATGACCTGGTTCAGCCGGGTGAATCCCAGCCCCTTCACCACTTTTCTATGCTTCACCGGAGTGCAGATCATCGACCGCACCCACTTCAACTGAATCGTGCCGCTCGGCGTCGATTTTGATGTCTTCGTCGTCATTTACAGCTCCTCGTTCACAGTTCTTCCACCGCCTTGCCGCGCAGCGCCGCGACGTCTTCGCGCTTCTTCAACTTTTTCAGAGCCACGAACGTCGCCTTGATGACGTTGTGCGGATTGTTGGTGCCAATCGATTTGGTCAGCACATTCTGCACCCCGGCCGACGTCATCACCGCGCGCACCGCTCCGCCGGCAATCACGCCCGTGCCTTCCGGAGCCGGCTTCAACAACACCATGCCTGAGCCAAAGCGTCCAAGCACCATGTGCGGCACCGAGGTCTGCGTCAGGTTGATCCGCATCAGGTTCTTCTTCGCAGCCTCAATCCCCTTGCGGATGGCCTGCGGAACTTCCTTCGCTTTGCCGGAGCCGAACCCAACCACCGCCGCCGATGGATCGCCGACGACTACGAGCGCCGCAAACGACATGTTCTTGCCGCCCTTAACCACTTTCGTCACCCGGTTAATCGAGACCACCTGGTCCTTTAACTGGAACGAACCCGCATCGAGTTTCTTAGTCACTCTCGGCATTCTGAAATCTCGTTTCCTGTTTTTGTCGACTAGAATTGCAATCCCGCTTCGCGTGCCGCATCGGCCACGGCTTTGATCCGGCCGTGGTAAATGTACCCGCCACGATCGAATACCACCTTGGTGACGCCCTTCTGTTTGGCCAGTTCGGCAATTTTCTTCCCCACGGTCTTGGCCGACGCCACGTTGCCGCCCGTCACCCTTGCGCCCTTCCGGTCGTCCGCCGTCGAAGCGGCCGCCAGCGTGACGCCCTTCAGGTCATCAATCAACTGAACATAAATATGGTTCAGCGACCGGTACACATTCAGCCGCGGACGCTCCGGCGTACCCATCACTTTTTTCCGGATACGATCGTGCACCCGCTGCCGCGTCTGATTCTTTGAAGCGATTCTTAACATGTTAAAACCTCAGTCGTTGGTCGCCGGTTATTTTGCTCCCGTCTTGCCAACCTTCTTCTTCAAGCGCTCGCCGGCGTAGCGCACCCCCTTGTTCTTGTACGGATCGGGCGGACGCAGTGACCGCATTTCCGCCGCCACCTGGCCGACTTTCTGACGGTCGATCCCGTTCAGCGTCAGCTTCGTCAGCTTCGCATCCACCGCGCAATCCACGCCGGTCGGCAGCGGATATTCGATTGGGTGTGAATAACCCAGACTAAATACCACCGTCCCCTTGCCCTTCATTTCCGCGCGGTATCCGATGCCGACGATTTCCAAATCTCTCGTCCAGCCCTTGGTCACGCCCTCGACGGCGTTATTGACGAGCGCGCGCGCCAGTCCATGCACCGCCGAATGGGCGTCGTCCGGACGGATCGCCACCAGGTTGCCGTCCTTTTGCTCCATCGTGATGCCGGATGGAAGAGATGTATCCAGCTTGCCTTTCGGCCCCTGGACCATCACCGTATTGCCTTCGATCTTTACCGTCACGCCCTTCGGGATCGCGATCGGCTTTTTTCCAATTCGTGACATAGCTTTTTAGCTCTCTGTAGAGACGGGGCTTGCCCCGTTTCAGACGCGGCAAGCCGGGTCGCTACCAAATCTCGCAAAGCAATTCGCCACCGAGCCCCTGCCGGCGCGCCTGGCGTCCGGTCATCACGCCCTTCGGCGTGGTCAGGATGTTGATTCCCATCCCGCCCAGAACTCGCGGAATCTCGGTGCGGCGCACATACACGCGGCAGCCTGGACGCGACACCCGCGCCAGGTTCGTGATCACCGCCTCATTGTTGTTGCCGTACTTCAAGTACACGCGCAGGACCTTGTGGCCCTCTTCTTCCGCCGGCTTGAAGTTCGCGATATAGCCCTCTTCCTTCAAGATGCGGGCAATCTCTGTCTTCAGCTTGGAAGCTGGTATGTCCACTTTCTGGTGCCGTGCGCGGATCGCGTTGCGGATGCGCGCCAGCATGTCTGCGACCGGATCGGTCAACCTCATCGTTTGCTTCTCCTAAAGCCGCTCGTTCGCTCCGCGTTCAGCGGAGAACCTGTCAGCAGCTTGCTTCTGTCGCTCGTGAGTCGTTGGTCGCTAGTCGTTGGCGAACAACATCTCCCGAACCGATCTTCCTTCTACTTCATTGCGTCTAAACTCACGCCATCTTCGCTAGTCGCGATGGCGAGCGACCAGCGACCGACGACGTCTCACCAAGACGACTTCGAAACTCCGGGGATCTCGCCCCGCAGCGCCAGTTGCCGGAAACACAGACGGCACAGGCCAAACTTGCGTAGGTAGGCCCGTGGACGTCCGCAAATCTTGCAGCGGTTATGCTTGCGCGTCGAGAACTTCGGTTTCATCGCGTCCTTTACTCGTTTTGCTGTAGTGGCCAAATTCGCTCCTAATTCGTGCTCGTGTGGTGACGGGGCTTCGCCCCGTCCAGCCGAGTCAACGACCCGGCTCACATTCAGAATACCTACGCCCTAAACGGCATTCCCAGATGCTTCAACAGCGACCGAGCCTGATCGTCCGACCGCGCCGTCGTCACAATGGTCACGTTCATGCCTTTCAGCTTGTCAACCTTCGCATAATCAATTTCCGGAAAAATCAGCTGATCGTGCAGACCCAGCGTGTAATTGCCGCGGCCATCGAACGACTTGGTCGAAACTCCGCGGAAGTCGCGCACTCGCGGAAGCACGATGCTCACCAGGCGGTCAAAAAATTCGTACATGCGGTCGCCGCGCAAAGTCACCATCGCTCCAATCGGCATGCCTTCGCGCACCTTGAACGCGGCGATCGACTTCTTCGCTCGCGTGACCACCGGCTTCTGTCCCGCAATCTGCCCCAGTTCATTCACCGCCGGGTCGATCAGTTTCGCGTTCTGGGTGGCTTCGCCCACGCCCATGTTCACGACGATCTTGTTCAGTCGCGGCACAGCCATCGGGTTCTTGAGTTCGAGTTCCTTCATCAGCGCCACGGCAACTTCCTTCTCAAACCGCGTCCGCAGCCGCGGCCGCTCTTTCGCGGCGTGCCGAGGAGCCTCCGGACCAGCCTTCGCCTCGACCGGCGCCTTCTCGCCCTTGGCCGGCTTCGGTTTCTTCTGCTGCTCGCCTTTTTTCTGCTCGTCTGCCATTGTCGTTGCTGCCTTCTCTCACGGTTTCGGATGGAGCTTCGAGCTCCGAGCCTCGGGCTACGAGCACCCAAAAACTCTCCGGTTCGTAAGCACGTTCAAAACTCTAAGATTCGCAAACACTGCCAATAACTTGCGCTTGCCGCTTGCTCGAAGCCCGTAGCTCGAAGCTTACTTATCCAGCGTCGTCCCGCACTTTTTGCAAACTCTAACCTTGCGCTCACCGCGCACCTCATGCCCGATCCGCACCGGACCACACGTCGCACACACCAGGGCCACATTTGACAGCCGGATCGCCCGCTCCTGCTCGGCAATTCCACCCTGGATGTTTTTCTGCCGATTCGGACGCACGTGCTTCTTCACCATCATCACGTGTTCGACCAGCACCTTGCCTTCGTCGGGAAACACGCGCAGCACGCGGTGTTCTTTTCCCCTATCCTTGCCGGTCATCACCTTCACGGTATCGTTACGGCGGATATCAACTCTCTTATGCTCGGTAGTCGTTGCTGTTCCCATACACAACCCTTCCAAATCTCGTGTCGAGACGGGGTTTGCCGCCTCAGACGCGGCCAGCCGCGTCTCCGCGCCAGCGCTAAAGCACTTCCGGCGCCAGCGAAACAATCTTCAAAAACTTCTTCTCGCGTAGTTCACGGGCTACCGGACCAAATACGCGCGTCCCCACCGGTTCCCCGGTTTCGTTGATCAGCACGGCTGCATTTTGATCGAAGCGGATGTAGGTCCCATCCCGCCGCCGATGCTCTTTCCGCGTCCGGACAATCACCGCTTTCACCACTTTGCCCTTCTGCACCTGACCGTCGGGCGCAGCTTCTTTCACGCTCGCCGTGATCACGTCGCCCAGGCCCGCGCGCAGACCGGTCGAGCCGCCAAGCGGCAGAATCATCTGCAGCTTGCGGGCGCCGGAGTTATCGGCGACCTCGAGCATCGATCTCATCATTACGGCCATGTCTGTCTCCCTTTCCGCTGCTTAATTCTTAGCGGAAACCCCAATACCCGCGTCCATGTCAACTTCCGGCACCAGCGCCGTCTTCCGCACAATTTCCTTCAGCGTCCAGCGCTTCAGCTTCGACAGCGGACGCGACTCTTCAATCCGCACCGTGTCCCCGGTATGCGCTTCGTTCTTCTCGTCGTGGGCGTAGAACTTCTTGCGGATCGAGATCACGCGCTTGTACATCGGATGCGCCTTCTTCCGCGTGACTTCTACCACAATGGTTTTCTGCATCTTGTTCGAGACGACGGTGCCGATCAGTATCTTGCGGCCCGAATGTTTTTCGGCCGGAACTCTTTCAGTTGGGCTCGTGATTCCCGCCATTATCGTTTCTCCGTCCCGCTGAGTTGCGTCTTGCCGGCTTCCGTCTTGCCCGCGGCCAGTTCCTGCTCGCGCAGGACCGTCTGCACCCGGGCAATGTCCCGGCGCAGCCCGCGAATCTTTTTCAGGCTCTCGGTCTGCCCCATATTCATCTGAAACTTCAGCTTGAAGAGCTGGTCCGCCAAGTCCTGCTCCTGGTGCTTGAGCTCGACGTCGGTTAAGTTGCGAATCTTTTCTACCTTCATAAAATAAGTTCCCGAATCCCAGTTAATACGCTCTCAGCTGTCAGTTCTCAATGGAAGCCTCGGGCTCCCAAATTCGCTTCTTACTTCTGCAATCTGACCTCTGACCTCTGCAATTCCTACAGCACTTCGCGCCTCACAAACGTTGTCCGCAGCGGAAGCTTGTGCGACGCGAGGCGCATCGCCTCTTTCGCGTCCGTGATGGTCACGCCTTCCATCTCGAACAGAATCTTTCCCGGCCGCACCACCGCGACCCAGTGGTCCGGAGCCCCTTTGCCCTTGCCCATACGGGTTTCGGCCGGCTTCTTGGTCACCGGCTTATCGGGAAACAGCCGGATCCAGATCTTGCCGCCGCGCTTCACAAAACGCGTCATCGCCACCCGGCTCGCTTCAATCTGCCGGTCGGTGATCCAGCCCGGCTCCAGCACTTTCAGCCCGTATTGACCGAACGACAGCTCGCTTCCGCGCCAAGCCTTGCCTGTCATGCGCCCGCGCTGCTGCTTGCGGTACTTAACTTTCTTCGGCATCAACATAATTCATTTTCCTGTAGAGACGGGGCTTGCCCCGTCTCAGACGCGGCAAGCCGCGTCTCCACCCGAAATCAAAACGCTCCCGTCGTGCTTACTTCACGCGCCGGTGTCGCTTCCCGCTTCTTCGCCGGCAGAATCTCGCCTTTATAAACCCAGCACTTCACGCCAATCACGCCATAGGTGGTGCGTGCCTCGGTAAAGCCGTAATCAATATCGGCGCGCAGTGTGTGCAGCGGCAGTCGTCCCTGCAGATACCACTCCGACCGCGCGATTTCATTGCCATTCAGCCGTCCGCTCACGCGCACTTTGATCCCCTTGCAACCGAAGCGCAGCGCCGAATCCACCGACTTGCGCATCGCCCGCCGGAAGCCCACGCGCTTTTCCAGTTGCAGCGCGATCGATTCCGAAACCAGCTGCGCATCCAACTCCGGCTTGTGCACTTCCTGGATATCGACATGCACTTCGCGCGTGGTCTTCTTCTGCAGGTCCTGCTTCAGCTTGTCGATTTCCGCGCCCTTGCGCCCGATAATGATCCCCGGACGCGCCGTCTTGATGATGATCCGCAGCTTATTGCCCGGACGCTCGATCTCGACCGAGCTCACGCCCGCCGATTTAAGCTTTTCCTTCAGCTCGGTCTTGAGCTTGTAGTCTTCGAGCAGCAGTTTGTCGTAGTCCTTTTCGACAAACCAGCGCGACTTCCAAGGCTTGGTGTAGCCGAGGCGGAATCCGTAAGGATGAACCTTTTGTCCCATCGTTGCTCCTAAAGTTCTTTCGTCGTTGGTCGCTGGTCGTTAGTCGCTGGCAGGATTAAGTCCCAACGACCAGCGACTCTCGACCAACGACTTACTTCTTCGCAGTCGCCTTCTTGCCGACCGCCTTCTTCTTCGCTGGCGCCTTCGCTTTGGCCTTCGGCTTCGGAGGAGCCGCAGCTTTCGCCGCCTTCTCGCCCGCTGCCGGCGCAGTTGCAGTCCCTACCGGCACGCCATTCCGGTTTTTCTCCGCCAGCACAAGTTCAATATGCGCAATGCGCCGCACGTAGTGGTAAGCGCGCCCCATCGGCGCCGGACGAATCCGCTTCATGCGCGGACCATCGTTCGCCACTGCGTGCTTCACGTACAAGTTGTCGAGATCGACATCCAGGCCCTTTTCGGTGCTCAAAAAGTTCGCATTGTCGATCGCCGACTGCAACAGTTTCCCGACCGTTGCCGCCACCCGCTTCTTGGTGAAAGCGAGCGTGTTCCTTGCCGCTTCCACGCGCTGCCCTTTGATCAGGTTCAGCACCAGCCGCGCCTTTTGCGGCGAGACCCGCATGTATCTTGCTTCCGCTCGAAATTCCATAATCTCATTGCCCTCAGCTCGCAGCCCGAAGCTCGCGACTCGAAGCTGTTCTTACGCCTTCGGCGCCGCCGGCGTTATGGCGCCAGGTCCGCCGGGCACGCCCGCCGGTTTGGCCGCAACCTCGGTTGCCGCTTTCATCGAGTGCCCCTTGAACTGGCGGGTAAAGCTGAATTCCCCCAGCTTGTGTCCCACCATGTTCTCGGTCACATACACCGGAATAAACTTCCTTCCGTTGTGCACGGCAATCGTGTGTCCCACCATCTCCGGAATAATCGTCGAGCGCCGCGACCACGTCCGCAGCACTTTCTTTTCGTTACGCGCATTCATGCCCTCGACTTTCGTCGCCAGGTGCGCATCCACGAACGGTCCTTTTTTAGTTGAACGAGCCATAAAGTTTTCTTCCTTGAAACCCTGAAACTTTGCCTTTTAGCCCTTCTGCCTGCGGTCTTTCACGATAAAGGTATTGGTCCTCTTGTTGTTCCGCGTCTTGTAGCCCCGCGTCGGCTGGCCCCACGGCGTCACTGGATGACGTCCGCCCGAGGTCTTACCCTCGCCGCCGCCATGCGGATGGTCCACCGGGTTCATCGAAACGCCTCGGTTATGCGGACGTTTCCCCACCCAGCGTGTCCGTCCCGCCTTGCCCCACGTGACGTTTTCGTGGTCGGTGTTACCCACCTGCCCGATGGTCGCTAAGCAATCGAGCAGCACTTTACGAGTCTCGCCCGAAGGCAGTTTCACAAGGCCGTAGTCGCCTTCTTTTGCGATCAACTGCGCCGAACCGCCGGCCGAGCGCACCATCTGCGCACCTTTACCCGGACGCAGTTCGATGTTGTGAATGGTCGTGCCCGGCGGAATATTCCGCAGCGGCAAAGCGTTTCCGACCAGAATATCGGCTTCCGGTCCGCTCAAGATCTTCTGCCCAACTTTCAAGCCGTCGGGCTGCACAATGTAACGCTTCTCGCCATCGGCATAGCTCAGCAGGGCAATGCGCGCCGACCGTCCGGGATCGTATTCGATGGTCTCGACGGTCGCCGGAATTCCGTGCTTGTCGCGCTTGAAGTCAATCGTGCGCAGCTTGCGCTTGTTGCCGCCGCCGCGGAACCGCATGGTCGTGTCGCCGGAATTGCGCCGTCCGCCGGAGCGGATTTTGCCCTCAACCAGCGGCTTGTGCGGCGTGGACGAAGTGATATCGTCGGTCCTAACCGAGGTGCGATAGCGCAACGTCTGGGTTGTCGGTCGGTAAGTCTTAATGGCCATAATTACTCTCTGTGTAGAGACGAGGCTTGCCTCGTCTCCGCATGCTCATCGGACGCCGCAGTATCGCCAACGAGACGCGGCAAACCTCGTCTCTACTAAAGATTCTGCGCGTACTCCGGCATCTTCTCGCCGCTCTTCAAGCGCACGTACGCTTTCTTCCAATCGGGGCGGTAGCCCGTAAACTTGCCCCGCCGCCGTTCTTTTCCCGGATAATTCGCGGTGCGCACCGAAGCCACTTTCACCTTGAAGATCGCTTGCACCGCTTCCTTGATCTCGGTCTTCGTCGCCTTTGGCGCCACCTGAAACACCAGCGTGTTCTGGGTCTCTTTAATGCCGAGGCCCTTCTCCGTGATCACCGGTTTCTGGATAATCTGATACGCGGATTTCATCAGGCCACCTCGGCTTTAGTTTTGCGCAGGCGCCGCGCCGGTTTCTTTTTCTCTGCTGTCGCTTCCGCTTCGTGGGAACGCCGCGTTGCCGACTTCTTCAGCGAATCCTGCAGCTTCTCGAGCGCCGGCTGCGCAAACACCACGTGGGTGTAGCGCATCAGGTGATAGGGATGCACTTCGTTCGCCCGCACCAGTTCCAGTCCGTCGATGTTGCGCGAACTTAACTTCAGGTTCTTGTTCTCCGCCGTCGAAATATCGACCAGCAGCGTCGTGCCCTCGATTTTCAGCTTGTCGAGCGTCTCGCGAAACAGCTTCGTCTTCGGCTCTTTCACGTCGAATGCTTTCACCACCATCAGCTTGCCATCCGCAAACTTCGAAGCCAGCGCGGAACGAAGAGCGCCCAGCAGCTTCTTCTTGGGAAAGGCGTAGTCATAGGATCGCGGCTGCGGTCCGTGCACCGTGCCGCCATGGCGCCACAGTGGAGAACGGATGGAGCCGATACGCGCCCGCCCCGTGCCCTTCTGCTTCCACAGCTTCTTGCCCGATCCGGAAACCCGCCAGCGGTTCTTGGTGGCATGCGTTCCCGCACGTGCGGAGGCGCGATAGTGCGTGATCGCTTCCCAGAGCAAGTCTTCGTTGACCGCGCCGAAAACTTCATCGGCCAGTTCCATCGATCCGGCCTTGGCTCCGCTCAGAGTGTAAATATCAATAGTTGCCATATGCTTCTCGTGTTGTGTGGCGCGGGCGCCCTCGCCCGCGGCCTTTGATCTTGCTTTTGCTCTTGCCTTTGAGCTCTAGTCCCGCCCAATCTCGGTTACGCCTTCTTCGAAGCTCGTTTTGCCGCCTTCAACGGATCGATCGTCGCCGCTCCGGCAAATCCGCGGCGCTCTCGCGGCGGCTTCTTCGCCTTGTTGATCTGAATGTAGCCGCCGTTCGAACCCGGCACGCTGCCCTCAACCACCAGCAGATTCTCGTCCTTATCCACGCCCAATATCCGCAGGTTGCGGGTCGTGATCCGGACATCGCCCATGTGTCCCGACATCCGCATCCCCTTGAACACGCGCGACGGAAACGCCGACGAACCAATCGAGCCCGTAATCTGAAACATCGAACCGTGCGACTTCGGACCACCGGCAAAATGATGCCGCTTCACCACACCCTGAAACCCGCGGCCCTTGCTCACCCCGATAACGTCGACAAAGCGCTCGCCTTCGAAAATGTCGACCAGAATGCGGTCACCAGGTTTCAGCACGCCCTCGGTCGTCTCGCCCGGAGCGTCGACTTCCACCGCGACTTCGCGCACAAATTTCACGGGTGGGAGGTTGTGCTTGGCAAAGTGTCCGCGCATCGCCTTGGTCAGCTTCTTTTCTTTCACAAACTCGACGAGGCCTATTTGCGCCGACTCGTAACCGTCTTTGGTCTGGGTCTTGTGCTGCGTAATCACGCACGGTCCCGCCTGCAACACCGTCGCCGGCCGCACATCGCCCTTCGAATCGAAGAGCTGCGTCATGCCGACCTTCTTGCCCAGAATTCCCGTAACTCTTGCCATTTCCTTCTCCGTTCCCAGTTTGGCTCGTCGATTAGGCCCCGACGACTATTGACTGAGGAGCTCCCGCTCTTCCTAGCGACAGCCGCCCTCGGCTGTCCAAGCGGGACAAAGCCCCGCCACCACACGACTACTTATGTTCCTTGCCGAACGCCTTGATCTCTACATCCACGCCCGCCGGCAGATCGAGCTTCATCAGCGCGTCGACTGTTTGTTGCGTCGGCTCGAGAATATCCAGCAGCCGCTTGTGGGTACGGATCTCAAACGCTTCCCGCGACTTCTTATCCACGTGCGGCGATCGCAGCACGCAGTATTTGTTCTTCATCGTGGGCAGCGGAATCGGGCCCGCGATCTGCGCGCCGGTGCGTTTTGCCGTCTCCACGATCTCGCCCGTCGACTGATCCAGAATGCGATAGTCGTAGGCTTTCAGCCGGATGCGAATTCTTTCTTTTCCAGTCACCGTTTTTCTCACTTCCACCCCTCCCGGCTAAATCCAGGAGGAAAGATCTGGCGGCAAGCTGCCAGCCGCGAATTGAACTACGTGGGGACAGACGCATTCGTCCATCCGAGCGGAGCGAAGCTCCGCACCTTACTACCGTTACGTAATAATCTCTGCGATCGTGCCCGCGCCCACCGTGTGGCCGCCTTCGCGGATCGCGAACCGCAATCCCTTTTCCATCGCCACCGGCGTGATCAGTTCGATCACCAGGCTCACGTTGTCTCCCGGCATCACCATCTCC
>DATDGS010000028.1:0-28701 GCA_036521955.1 Terriglobales bacterium | reverse complement strand
CTCACCAAGAATTCGACGCCCGTCACTTCGCCGCGGATCAGATCCGTTTTCACAAACGCCAGGAAGCTAAATTCCGTGCCCAAGCTCGAGCCCTCGGATTCCAACTTATTCCCTTGGAACAGACCGCATGAGTGAGTTCCTCAGGAGACTAGCCGCTAATTCCCTGTATTGCGATGGAGTTCTTAGAGTTAGACAAATTAGGTTGAGCGGTGCACGCGGGGATGTAAATCAGGCGGGCGGGTGCGTGCAGCGCAATAGTGCAGCGCCGGGCGCCGCGCCCCGGCTCTTTGCTCAACACGGGACGGGCGAGGACGCCCGTCACTCCATCGACAAATCCCTACTCCACCGTGTGCTTCGCCGTATACCCCTCGCGCGCATAGACGATGTACTTCACTTCCTTGCCCTTCTGATCGCGAACCTTCAGCGGACCACCGTCCGGCGCTTGCAGTTCTACTTTCAGCTTGCGGTAGGTGCCGTCGAGTTTGGCATTGGTGGGGTGATAACCAATGCTGTACTGGTTGCGAATGTCGGCCGCGATTTGCTGAAAATCTTCCGGCAATTCTCCTTGGAAGCGCGGGAAGTAGGCGCGGCCTCCGGTGAGGCGGGCGAAGGTATTCATCTGATTATCATTTTGGAGCCATCCAACTTCTGTCATTGCGCTTGTCCTGCCGGTCGCGTCCGCCATAGTTCGATATGTCCAACCGATGCTGATTGGGTAGATGGTTACATCTTTTGTGGACTTAACCTTCTTCAGAATCTGATCGAGGGTGAGCTTGCTGAAGGTGTCGGCTCCGGAGGAAACCAAGATGATGTATTTCTTTCCCTCGATGCGATCGATCCGGTCGAGCGTGTCGAACAACGCGTCGAAGAGGTTACGTTCACTGAATCCCGGAACGCGAAGTCCGTTAAGCGCGCTTATGATGGCTCGCTTGTCCTGTGTGAAGTCAACCAGAATCTGGGGCCTCATGTCGTAGGACTCAACGGCAACCCAGTCATCCTTTTTCAGGGTGCTGGCGAAGACATAAGAAGCGTTGAGCGCATCGTACATGTATTGATACGCTTGATAGCCTCCCGAAAAGGGTCTCGCCGCCGCAAATTCGATCAAAAGGACTGCGGTGATCGGCGCCTGGGTCTGATTGAAATTCGCAATCTTCTGTGGTGCGCCATCCTCGGTGATCTTGAAGTTTTCCTTCGCCAGCCCCGGGACAGTTTGCCCGTCCTTGGTGGTCACCAGCACATCCAGGTTTACCAGCGGCACGTTTACCGAGATGGAGTAGTCGGGCATGTTCTCGATCTTTTTCGGCCTTTCGGGGGCCGGCGGCGGCGGTTCGTCTTTCTTTTTCGGGACCACATACGGGCCGACGTCGTTTTGCGGCCCACCGGCTTCGGGCGGAGCCTCTTGCTGGTTCGGATTCGCCGGGGGTTGCGGCGGTGGCTGTTGCGCCCGCGCCGAGAAGGTCGCGACCATCATCCAGAAAAGAGCAAACGCCAGCAGGATCAAACGCTTACGGGAAGCCGCCGGCACCCGGTCTAGCCTGCGGAATACGCCAGACATCATGGGGATATCCTCGAAAACGACTGTGCTAGTATAGATGCAAGAGCTCTGCGGTTGGGATATTTTGCGGGTCTTAAAAACACCACCTCCCCTGGCAAAACCTTCTGATAGCACGCGGAGCCTTTGCAAGCGACAAGGTCACTTTGTGGCCTCCGGGGTCGTCCATGGGTAAAGTTGCGCGCACACTCGCCGTCCTTCTGTGTCTCTCGTCATGCGTCTCGGTTAGTGCGCAGCAGAGGCCAGCACCTGCCAAAGTTTCCCCGGCAATCATGCCGCTCGATCAGATCCACGAGGGCATGAAAGGAGCTGCGCTCACCGTGTTCCAGGGCGTGAAACCCGAATCCATGGAAGTGGAAGTGCTGGGTGTGATGCGCAACGTGAGCGGTCCCAAGGGCGATATTATCCTGGTCCGTTTGCACGGCACCAAGCCCGAGTATACCGGCGTGGTTGCCGGCATGAGCGGAAGCCCGGTCTATTTCGACGGCAAACTGGCGGGCGCGCTCGCTTTCCGCATCGGCGAATTCTCGAAGGAACCGATCGCGGGCGTGACGCCGATCGAGGAGATGATGGAGATCAATGCCCTCGATCATAGTCCCTCAAATAGTCCGGCAAAAAGCCCGGAGACCATGCGCGCCAGTCTTCCTGTTGCGGACGCAAATCCTTCACGTCAGAACGCAACCACGCAAGCGTTCAGCCCCGGCGAGAGCGCGACGCTTCCAGCCCAGAACTACAGCAACTATCTGAAGCCCATCGAAACACCTCTCGTGTTCAGCGGTTTCTCCGACGAGACCTTGCAGCGCTACGGACCTCAATTTGCGGCTGCGGGCATCGTTTCAGTGATGGGCATTGGCTCGGCAAGCGACCGCAAGCAGCCGGAACCGATCGAAGCAGGATCCGCCGTCAGCGCCGTGCTGGTTCGTGGCGATATGGACATTGCCGCCACTTGCACCGTGACCTACGTCGATCCCCAGCGCTTGCTCGCCTGCGGACATCCGCTCCTGCAGTTTGGTGAAGTGGACTTGCCGATGACGAAGGCCACAGTGCTGGCCACACTGCCTTCCCCACTCAATGCCTTCAAAATCGTCAACACGACAGAGACGATCGGCGCGTTCGTTCAGGACCGCCAGAACGGCATTATGGGTGTCCCGGGACGGGAGTCGAAGATGATTCCGGTGACCGTTGCCATGCATAGTTTGGGTGAACATGGGACGGCTAGCAAGGAATTCCATTACGAGATCCTCAACAACGCGCGGCTCAGTCCCCTCGCCATGATGGCCACCGTTTTTAATGCGCTGCATGGTACCAACGAATACGGCGAAGACATTACTTACCGCATGAATGGAGTGCTCAGCGTTAAGGGATATCCCGACGTCACGCTGCGCAACATGTTTGCCCCCCAGGATAACGGGCAGCCCGCGGCAGCTCTGGCCGCTGCCACCATCGGCGATCGCTTTGGACGCATCTATAGCAACCCCTTCGACGCTCCCGACGTCGAGGGCGTGAAACTCGATTTCGATCTGGTCCGCGAGCGCCGCTCCGCTCGCCTCGACGCTGCGCGCACGGATATGACGGAAGCTCGTCCCGGCGACCAGATTACGGTTGAGACCGTGATTCGCCCGTATCGTGGTGAGCGTCTGGTGCGCCAGATTCCCATACGGATTCCGACCTCCACATCAAAGGGAACACTGCGCATCCTGGTCAGCGACGGAGACACGCTCGATCGCATGCGCCGCGGTACTCCGATGATGAACCGTGGTCTCGGCCTGGCGCCGACCATCGCCTTGCTGAACAAAGAGCGCGCCAACGATCGCGTTTATGTTTCGCTGATCCAGTCCGATCCCGAAGCCATGGTCGCCGACAAAATAATGCCGACGCTTCCGCTTTCCGTCATGAACGTCATGGAGAACATGCGCGGCACGCAGGACATGGTCGTGCTCGGCGAATCGTCAGTGAGCGAAGCTTCCACCGAACCGCTCGACTATGTCGTCTCCGGCGCGCAGATGCTCACGATCAACATCAAGTAGGCTGGAGTTGATCCAGCAAGTTGGTAGCACAATAATCGTGTTGTCATCCTGAGCGAAGCGAAGGACCTATGTATTTTGCCTGCGTCAGCAGAATGCATAGGTCCTTCGCTTCGCTCAGGATGACAACCCTAACTTACTTTGCGAACCCAAGTGAACCGAGGTATCAACATTGTCCCGTAAGACGCTCGCTATCCTATCAGTACTCATTCTTTCCACATTCGCCCTCGCCGAGGGCACCCGCACCTGGGAACAATCCAAGTTCGAAGAACTGACCAAGGGCACTGCCAATGGCATCGCGCTGCGCAGCGAAGGCGGCCTGGAACTCGCTCCCGCCTTTAAAGCGCTTGCGACCACGCCCTCGACCTATATCTGGTCAATCGCATCCGATTCCGCGGGCAACATCTATGCCGCCGCCGGATCTCCCGCCCGCGTTTACCGCATCACGCCCGATGGCCAAAGCGCGACCATCTTCGAGCCACAGGAATTGCAGGTGCAGGCTCTAGTCGTCGACAAGAGTGGCGTTGTCTACGCGGCCACCGCGCCCGACGGCAAGGTGTATCGGCTCGAACCTCCGCGGCTCGAATCCTCGAAAGCCGCGAAGGGCGATGCGAAGGCATCCTGGAGTGCGTCCACCTACTTCGACCCCGGTTCCAAATACATCTGGGACATCGTTCTCGACACCGCCGGCGCGCTGTATGTCGCGACCGGCGATCACGGCGAAATCTACAAAGTCGGCCCCAAGGGACAGCATTCGCTTTTCTTCAAGAGCGATGAAGTCCACATTCGCGTTCTCGCACTCGATCCCAAAGGCAACCTGATCGCCGGTTCCGACGGCAGCGGACTTGTCTATCGCATCGCGCCGAATGGCGAAGCCTTCGTTCTCTACAGCGCGCCCAAGAAAGAAATTACCGCGCTCGCCATCGACGGTGCCGGCAATATTTACGCCGCCGCTGCAGGAGAGAAACGCCCCGGAGGCGCGATGCCGCAGATGGGCATCATGCTCGCGGCTCCGGCGCAGAACGCGCCCGTGCCCGGGGGCAATATCACCCTCACCGCAGCTCCCACCGCACCCGTGTCACCATTTCCCGCACCCGGACTCGGCGCTACCGGCGGCTCTGAGATTTATCGCATCGCGCCCGATGGCGCCCCGTCACGCTTGTGGACTTCGCACGAAGATCTTGTCTACGCTCTCGGCTTCGACAAGCGCGGACGCCTCCTCGCCGGCACCGGGAATCGCGGCCACATTTTCGCCATCAATGGCAACCAGGCTGACGATTACACCGATCTAGTCAAAGCCAGCGCCACCCAAGTCACCGCCTTTGCCGCAGCGCCCGGCGGAGGACTCTACGCCGCCGGTAGCAACCTCGGGAAAATTTTCGTCCTCGGTCCTGGCCTCGAGTCGGAAGGCACGTACGAAAGCGATGTCTTCGATGCGCACGTCTTTTCTCTCTGGGGACGCGCCAGCGTTCGCATCACCGGCAGTTCCCCCGCTAATCCCGACGCAAAATCCAATGTCGAGCTTTATGCGCGCAGCGGCAACGTCGATAATCCCGACCGCAACTGGAGTCCGTGGATGCGCATCAATCTCGCAGCCGGCTCCGAACTCAAGATTCCGCCAGCGCGTTTCGTGCAGTGGAAGGCCGTGCTCCACGCCAGCAATCCCGCGCCTCGCGTTGACGATGTCTTGCTGAACTACCTACCCAAAAATGTTGCCCCTGAAATTGACGAAATCATCGTGCAGCCCGGATATCACTATCAACCGATTCCCCACGTGACCGGCAGCGAGCCACCCACTCCCGGGCAACCGCGTTTCGATCCTCCGCCGCCCGCCGTTCGCGACCGCGACTCAGTCGGCATTCGTTGGCAGGCCCATGACGAAAACGATGACCAACTCGTCTACACCGTCTACTACCGCGGCGACGGTGAATCGCGCTGGCTGCTGCTGAAGAACAATCTCAGCGACCGCTCCTATTCTTTCGACGCCAGTCTCTTACCTGACGGCGGCTACACCGTGAAGGTTGTCGCCTCCGATGCGCCCTCGCATTCGCCCGGAGAAGCGCTCTACGCCGAGCGCGTCAGCGCGCGGTTTGAGGTCGATACCACCGCTCCGGTCATCGACAGCCTGACCGCAACACTTGACGGAAAGCGGATCCACGTCCGCTTCCGCGCCAGCGATTCGTTTTCGCCAATCAAGCGGGCCGAGTATTCGCTCGATGGCGGTGAGTGGCAGTTCGTTGAGCCGGTAGGCCAGTTGTCCGATTCCAAAACGGAAGAGTACGATTTTCGCCTCGCTGTGCCGCAACCCGAAGCTGTGGCAGATCCGATGGCCGAGAACACCGCGAATGACCATGTCGTCGTGGTTCGCGCCTACGATCGTTTCGACAATCTCGCCACCGCAAAAACCGTGATTCGCGGAAAATAGAACTCTGGCGCCGTGAGGGCGGGATGAGTCTTCCGGTGGAGGGACGGGCGCCTCGCCCGTCCAGCCGCGAGCCCGGCTCTCCCCGCACGATTACTGTTGAGCAAAAATGATGGAACTCGGAGGCCCGCTGCTGCAAGTAGCGGGCGTGCCTTGGGGCGTACAAGTGCCCATCATCATGAAATCCGTAATCACGTAATTCGGAAGCGTGGGACTGGCGGGATTGGCAACCGTGGTGGCGTCGATGGCGTAGATCACAGACGTCGGAACCGCCGGTAGAGTCGGATTAGTTAAAGTGATCGTGCCCGTGCCGGGCAGAGTCAATGTGTAAGCTCCAGTGAGCGCCTGGCCGCCGGGGTTCAGCGTTCCTCCGACGACGGATGCTGGCGGGATACCTCCCGGCGACGTGAGGATCAGGTTCTCGACCACCGGCACTATGCTGGGCTCGATGGTGGTGATCGTCGACGCCGCATAGATGCCCGGCAGCTCCGATGGAGCGTAATTGCCGGTCAGGTTCGTGGGCTGCGGGTTCATGGTCCCCGTCATCACCGACGAACTGGACTGATCGAGCAGAAAACCGCGATTCGCGCCACTGGCATACAGAATGAACGTAAGTGGGTTTACTACCGGGCTCGCGTTCGGATTGCCCAACATCGAGAAGGTGTAGCGCCCAAGGTATTCGTTCGTGTTAATCGTAGTCGCCACGTAGGTGTACGAGAACGGCGCCGCCGGCCCCACCGAGGTGATGGTTCCATTATTGTTCTGATCGAAGGTACCCGTGAAGCCGCCCGTTCCCCCGGTGCCGCCCGAGGTGCCATCGGTGGTGCCGAGCGTCAGTGAGACATTCGCGTTTGCTCCCGTAAGATTTGAGACGGATGTACAGGCCGCGTTCGTCGTCGGGCAGAAGGCCTTGTTGTTGTACGTTATCGGAGCATTCATAGTCCCAGGCCACTGGTACACCATCGACCCGGCAAGCGCGGGATGAGTTGCGTCAGTTGGGTCGGTGGACATGGCGTAGAGGGTCAGCGGAGTTGTTTGCGAAGTGGTCCCGCCACCGGCAACAAAGAAGTCGAAATGTTGCGTGGTGCTCCCGGTAATCAGCGTCATGTTCCAATAGGTTGAGAGGCTACCATCGGGTTGGGAGTAAACGCTGCTTGTCGCAATGCTGCAAGGCGCCGGGTTGCACACAACAGAGCCGTTGTCGTTGGCGTCGAGCGCGCCGCCGCTGATAGTCCCGCCGGATGCACTTGGAGTCATCGGCAGCAGGCCAACGGACCCGACCCGGTCAAGGCTCGAATCCACACCGGCGAACCCGAATACGAATCTCTGTGAGTCGGCATTGAAGACCGTGGGTGTCGCCGACTTTTGCATGACGCCGGAACCGGTCCCCATGCCGTCCGACTCAATCATCCGAATGATGCCAGACGAGGTCGGAACCGCGGTGTATTGGTTCGTTGGGCCTCCGGTCAACGCCAGCGTAAGCGTACCCAGGTTATTGCTGCTGGAAATAGGAACGTACGAGACCGACGCAATTGGATATTGCTGCGGCTGTGGTAGCGTGTTCGGCGGAACAATAGACAGCACGTCTTCAACGCCCGCGTCGGCCGGAATCGAGCCATTCGAGGCCAGAACGAAGCTTCCCGCAGCGGCTACCGCATTATTGCTATTGTCATAGCCCGAAAACTGGAATGAGTACGTGCCCGCAGGCAGGCGCGAGGCCACAACTGCGACGCTAGATTGACCAGTGGGCGCTGGATTCGGCGCTGGAGAGGGATTCCAAGCCGCCTGCACGGTAACGCTCGCGGCGTTGGATGGTGCGGTATATGTTGCCACGACGGCAGAATCTTGCGCGATGCTGCCGCAGCCTTGGTTGCTGTTGCAGGTTACGCTCCACGTGAACGATTGCGGCGCGTCGACTGGTACCGCGATGGCGGTGAACTGCTGTACCAGACTCTCCCCAACGGTCACAGTTAATGGCGTCACGACTACCGAGACTGGTATGACGGCTATCGCCACACTGCCCGTCTCCGACGAGTCGGACAACGATGTGGCTGTGATCTCCACCCCTGAGATTGGTGTCGCCGGGGCGACGTAGGTCGCGGCTGTCGGGGGAGACGCCGGCGTGAGCGTTCCGCACGGATTCGGCGTGCCCGTGCATGCACTGGCAGGGCCCACGCTCCAAGTAACGGCCACCGGCATGGGGGTGGTGGTGCCGACCGTGGCCGTCAGCGCCACCGATTGGGTCGGGTACATCGAGTTGAAAGGAAAGTCTGCAGGGCCGTTAATGCTAATCATGGGTGGTTGTGGAACGATGCCGTTGCCGCCCTTCGCGCAACCGCCAGCCAGTGCCAGACTCAGCAAGGCCACCGCAAACAGACAATTTTTTATCATAATCGGAGCTTTTTGATGCCCGAAGACACCGTTTCTCTAAGAGCAGCCATAAGGCCAATTTGTTATTTAAATCAGCAGCTTACAAATCTACCTGAATCCAAGGCACTTTGTCGTTCGGTAAGAGGTTGCGAAGGGAAAGCAGCCGTGCTGCCTGCGCAAGAAATTGCAGCTTCACGAGAAGTTCTCAGTTCCACTTCTTAGTGGAGAGCCGGTTCGTTTTGACTGAGAACCGACAACTGAGAGCCCGAAGCTTTGCCTACGGTTTCTATCAGCGGACGCAACTCTGCGGCGTTGATTCCCAGTGTGCCCCCGGAAAAGCCGTCAATGTAGGCCGAATTAACGCCCACCACTTCGCCGCGCAGGTTCAGGATCGGTCCACCGCTGCCGCCCCGCGCCGTGGGCGCATCATAGATCAGCTTGTCGCCGGTTACGTCGCCGATGTGCCCGAAGGTTGCCGAAGGCCGGATCAGCGAAAGCGCCGCCAGTTCGGCTGCAGTGTCGGCATTATCCGGATGCGACGAAAGCCGCTCATACACGACCGCCGGCGATTTTGCCACCATGCCCGTTACTCCCATCGGATAGGCGAGAACGCTGACCGACTCGCCCACTCGCGGCGGCGTCACGGACAAGGTCAACGGTCGAAGTTTCTTCGTGAAGGCGGTTGTTTCCAGTCGCAGTAATGCCAGGTCTCCATGGATGGCCACGACGGCCGTCGCCAGCCTTACCGGAAGCGGCGAACCCGGGAAATATGCCATCAGCTCTTCCAACACCGGCGATCCGCCCTGCCGCAACGCCACGGTGACTTCCCGATCGCCATACCAGGGTTCGGCCACGTGGCGATTGGTGGCCAGCAGACCCGGCGATACTACAAACCCCGTTCCCGACACGCGAGCGCGAAAACTTTGCGAGTGGCCAGACACATGATAAATCCCGTAGATGTAAGCAACCGAATCCCGCGCATCGTCCACGGCTGCCGCCGAAACCGATTGCTGCCGTTCCAGATCCGCCACCTGGCGCGAAAGCTGCTGCACCTGCTGCTCCAGCCCGCTGGTTTCCGGGGGACCGTAGTAGTGCGCCATCACTAAGGCGCCCACCAGCGCCAGCATGCCCAGCAGCCCCTGCACAAACCGCTGCCAGGTTTCAACCAATTCGTTTTCCCCGCGATTGTCGGCACCAGCGGAATTGAACATGAGCCATCAGGCCGGGAAGGGAGAGAGATCTCCGGGTAGCTACTATCCTGACGCATTCGGGCCACCGCGTGTAGGGTACAGAAGTCGCGTCGGCACGGACCGAAGGTAACTGAAGAGGTTTTCCCGTCTCTACGGCTCGACCCCCAACCGCTTTGCCATCTCTTCGTAAAGAAAGCCTTCGCCAAGGCGGTAGGGCTGAACCCATTCTCCATCAATCACAAACTGCGGAATGGCGCGTTTGCCGGTTCTTTTCACGACTTCATCAGCCGCTCCGGGAGTGGTCTCGATGTTGATGTCTAAGTATGGAAACTTGTGCCGGTCGAGGAAGCGCTTAGCCTCGCGACAATCGGGACACCAAGGAGCGGAGTAAACGGTGATTTCCATTGAGGTCAGGTATGGAGAGTCTCTACGCTTACAAGTTTAGCAGGCACTAATACAGCGGAGCGTCGGCTTTCCACTAGCGACGTGACGGCGTGAGTGTTAAACCCGCTCCAGTTGGTGCACGGTCCGCTCGTTCTCGACGTTGCCGGTGTTGAGCGTTGTGGCTGGTTCAAACAACAGCACCCAGCATTCTTCTTCCGCCACCGGACGGTGCGCCACTCCGCGCGGCACCACTATAAACTCACCCTTTTCGATCCATTCATGCCGCTCGCGAAACTCCATGCGGAAGCGGCCTTTGACCACCAGGAACATCTCGTCTTCGTTGTCGTGATGGTGAAATACGAACGCGCTGTCGAACTTGACGAACTTGATGTACTGTCGGTTGAGTTCGGCGGCGACACGAGGCTTGTAATATTCGGTGATCTGGGCAAACTTTTCGGCGATGTTGATTTTTGACATGGAATCCTCGAAGGTTAGCTCACTGCGACGTCTTTAGTAGATGGCACATTGCGGCTTCGAGTCGCAGGAAAGTTGACTGACGGCTGAAAAGTCTGCCGAGCTGCGCGCGGCTTGGACGGCCGTGGCGGCCGTCCCTACAACAAAAGAGCCGCCAGCTTTTCGCTGACGGCTGAATGCTGATGGCTGCCGACCTTTAGAATCCGGCGGTCCCCGCGCCCGGGTGTCCACCGCGCAGCATTACCCGCACGCCGCGCTGGCTATTCACGCGCGTGGTCGTGGTCCAGTCCACTTCGTCAGTGCTGATAACCCCGTCGCCGCCACCGGCCAGCTCGTAGCTGATGCGGCCGTCCTGATAAGTGTAATTGCCCACCTCCAGGACCATACCCGATTTCAGGACAAAGACCGGCACCCCTGGCGCCGCGCCGCCGCCCACCGCGTCTTTACTACTGGTGTAGCTGGCATAGATGACCGACGGAGTTTCCCGAGCGCCCGTTTGCTCACTGGCCGTGACGCTTACGCGGCGCACCGTCAGCTGAGGAGTACCATTTTCTGTCTGTCTGGCGCTAGCACCCTCGTAAGAGCCCTGATAATAGGAGTCGTTTTCGATCCGCGGACGCCCGAAGAAATGCCAGTCCGGGCCGTTGGTCGCGGAGACCTGCGGGATTTGCACATCATCCATCAGGCGCAGCTCAAGCATGCTCTCACCTTTGAGCGTAGGACGCGGACCGCGTGCCGGGAGCATAATGATCTTCCACGGCCAAAGCGGCGGAATCATCCATTCCACGATGTCGCGCTTGGCGTGCCCTTTGCCGCGGATGTCTCCGTCCTTATCCACTTTGTAGCCGCGAGTGGCAATCACCTTCGCGTCGAGCGGCATGTCACCGTTCGGCAGTCCGATGCGATCGAACACCAGCTTCATGTTGCCCTTGCCCCAGAAATGTCCGGGGTCCTTGGCCGACTCTAGATGCCCGACCAGATAGGCTCCTCGTGGAAACGTCTGCTGGCCGAATTCCGTCACCGAGTGCAGATGACAAAGCACGGGATCTCCGACGGCAACGGTCGCAGAAGAAAAGTTCGGTTCATTCATGGTGCATTGCAGAAGGGTACCGGCGGGCAGAACGGTCTCGCGCGCACTGGCACTCAGGGTCAGGCTTAGAACGGTTAAGGCTAGAAGGGATACTGCTAGGACTACATGCGAGCTGGACTTCATGACGCACCTCGGACTCATGCCCTGGAATTTTTGATACGTATTCCCAAGCAACTGCGATGAGCCAGCCCCGATTGAGGGAGTCTTACACAAATTGACAGATGCCGTCAACCGGACGATAGGAGGCAGAGTGTGGCTTTTGTACAACAGGGGGCGGTAAATGCATGGAGAAGCCCTCGGCGGAGTGAACTAATCCCTATTGGAGATTAGCGGCGACCGCGACGGGACGACTGTGACGCAGTTCTAAGAAATAACCCAATCGCTTAGGTAATGTGCTAGAATGTGCTCACGTCGTCCGCTCTGAGAGTTGGCGGGCTCCTGGTCGTTGTGTATCCGAACGATCACCGGCCGGCACATGTGCATGGAATGGGTCGGGGATGCGAGGCCGCTTTCATTCTGAACTGCCCTGCAGGGCCGGTGGAGCTTCGAGAGAACTACACATTCTCGCGACGAGAACTCGGGCGCATTCGGGAAGAACTCGGCGGCCACCTCACAATGCTTTGCGAGGCATGGGAGAGGATTCATGGTTCGGTCTAAGGGTCTGCGGTTTGACGAATTCAAAGCGGCGAAGGAGCGGGCGCGGAAAGTGCAGGGGACTTTTCCCCGCGCCGTCTCCGCGCATTACGACCGCGCGAGCGGACGGGTGGTGGTTGAGCTTAGCTCCAAGATCGCGGTGAGCTTCCGGCCGGATGACGCGCAGGGATTGGAGCATGCCAAGGCCGCGGACCTGGCAGAGATGGAGTTGAGTCCTTCGGGTTTCGGCATTCATTTTCCACGGCTTGCTGCGGATCTCTATGTGCCGGCCTTGCTGGAAGGATTCTTGGGATCGCGAAAGTGGATGGCGGCTCGAATGGGCGAAGCTGGTGGGAGGTCACGCAGCAAGGCAAAGAAAGCGGCGGCGCGAGCAAATGGGCTGAAGGGCGGACGGCCGCTTGGGAAGGAAGTTGCGGCCGGCGATTAGCGGCTGTGACGGGATGAACCCACACGTGCGCAAGAAGCGCGAATGTGTGGGGCACCCGGTTAGGTAGACGCTCGGTTGGACGGGGCGAAGCCCCGTCCCCACACGTGCAGAAACAAAAGCCGCCAGCTTTCGCTGGCGGCTGAAGATCTTGCCGAGCTTCGCTCGGCTGGCGGGCGCGGGCGCCCGCCCTACACGAACGGCTTAGCTTTCGTACAGCAGCACACCCTCGGTCTTCTCCGAATCTACCGGACGGTAGTACAGCTTGTTGTCTTCGAGGAAGACCTCGATGAACGCCGGCCGGGTGGTAATCGTTCCCTGGATTAAGGCTTCCGACAGGGGATCTTCGATGTACTTCTGTAAGGCGCGCCGCAGCGGACGCGCTCCATAGCTGCGGTCGGTCAGCGTCTGGTTCAGAATCCACCGCTTCGCTTCGTCGGCGACGGTCACCGTGATCGAACGCTGGGCAAGATTCTGGTTCAACTGACTGACCATGAGCTCCAGAATCTGGATCAGGTCCTGCTCGCTGAGCGCCATGAACAGGATGATTTCATCCACGCGGTTCAGGAATTCCGGATTGAAGGTGCGCTTGACCTCGCTCTTTACCAGGTCTTCGACCTTCTCGGAAACCATCTCGTCTTTCGACGATTGGAAGCCCAGACCTTCGCGCTTCATGAGGTGCCGAGCGCCGATGTTCGACGTCATGATAATGATCGTGTTCTTGAAGTCAACCGTGTTGCCCAAGCCGTCGGTCAACTGGCCGTCTTCAAAAACCTGCAGCAGGATGTTGAACACATCCGGGTGCGCCTTCTCGATTTCGTCGAGCAGGACGACAGAATATGGCGCCCGTTTGACGCGTTCTGTCAGCTGGCCACCCTCTTCGTAACCAACATAACCCGGAGGCGACCCAATCAGTTTCGACACGGAATGCTTCTCCATGAACTCCGACATATCGAAGCGCACGAGAGCCTTGTCGCTGCCGAACATGAAATGCGCCAGGGTGCGCGCGACTTCGGTTTTGCCGACACCGGTCGGTCCGAGGAACAGGAACGACCCTATCGGGCGGTTCGGGCTCTTCAACCCCGCACGCGAGCGGCGGATCGCGCGAGCCAGTGCGCTGATCGCTTTTTCCTGCGAGATGATGCGTTTGTGCAGCTCTTCTTCGATGCGCAGCAACTTCTGGGTTTCTTCTTCTTTAATTGAGGTGATGGGAACGCCGGTCCATCGGGATACCACGTCCTCGATGTCCTCCCGACCGACAACGCCGGTGGAGGATTCATCGAGGTGGTATTTTTCGCGAAGAGCACGCAGGTTCTCGCGTTCTTTGCGCTCCTCGTCCGAGTAGAAGCGCGCCTTCTCGAACTCGTGGTTCGCGATGGCGTTCTCCATGCGATGGACGATGAACTTGATTCGCTTCTGGACTTCGGTCAATTCTTCCGGTAGCGTGGTCTGGCGCAGTTTCACGCGCGCGCCCGCCTCGTCGATCAGGTCGATGGCCTTATCCGGCAGAAATCGGTCGGGAATATAGCGATTCGAATGCGACACCGAAAAATTGATGGCATCATCGGTATAGGTGACGGCATGGAACTTTTCGTAGCGTTCTTTTATGCCGAAAAGAATTTTGACGGCGTCGGCTTCGTTCGGCGGCGGAACTTTCACGGCCTGGAAGCGGCGCTCGAGCGACCGGTCTTTCTCGATCGACTTGCGGTATTCAGCAGGCGTGGTTGCGCCGATGCACTGAATCTCGCCGCGCGACAGTGCCGGTTTCAGAATATTGGCCGCATCCAGCGAGCCTTCCGCCGATCCTGCGCCCACCAGCGTGTGCAGCTCGTCAATAAAGATGATGGAATTCTGCGACTCCATCAGCTCTTTCATGATGGTCTTAAGCCGCTCTTCAAACTGCCCGCGATACTTGGTGCCGGCGACGATCAAAGAAAGATCGAGCGCCAGAATGCGTTTGTCGGCCAGGAAAGAAGGAACTTCGCCGTCCGCGATGCGCTGTGCCAGGCCTTCCACGATGGCCGTCTTGCCTACGCCGGGCTCGCCAATCAGCACCGGATTATTTTTGGTGCGGCGGCACAGAATCTGGACGACGCGCTCGACTTCGCCGTCGCGGCCGACCAGCGGATCGAGCTGGCTATCCATGGCCGACTGCGTCAAATCACGCGAAAACTCACTCAGTAATGAGGATTCGCGCTGTCCGCGTTGTGGCGCCGCTTTTTCCTGGCTGGTGCGCGCCAGCTCTTCGCGGATGGTCGAAAGCCGCAATCCTCGCTCGTGCAGAATCTCAGCCGCAAAACATTTTTCTTCGCGCAGTAATCCCAATAGCAGGTGCTCGGTGCCAATATGCTTGTGCGAGAGGCGCTCCGCCTCTTCCGCCGCATACGCCAGCACGCGCTTGCATTCGTTGCTCAGGGGAAGATCGACCGAAGTGGAAACCTTTTCCCGGATGGTGGTGTGACCCTCGATCTGCTTCCGGATCGATTCCACCGACGCATGAGAGCGCAGGAAACGATTCGTCAGGGCCTTGTCTTCGCGCAGCAGTCCTAGCAGCAGGTGTTCGGTTTCAATATAAGGAGACCCGAACTGGCTGGCCTCATACCGTGCAAAGAAGATGACGCGCCTGGCTTTCTCTGTATAGCGTTCGAACATATACCGATTCCCCCCGAGTTCCTGCGGAACGCCCCCTCCGCCAAACTCAGACCCTTCCTCAATTATGCATTTATATCGCCTAATCTCCCAGCGATATCGGACTTGAGTAACCCGTACCGTCTTACCTCCGGGTACTCCGATGTTGCGACCTCTACTCTCTAATCGTGTTTCTGCGCTGCCTTTCGTTACGCCGGAAGCGATTCCGGCGCCACTTCTTCTATTGTGCCTCTATCCAACCGTAAAACCCTATGGCACCGTCGTGCAAACGCCAGGTTGTGGGTGGCGATCATGGAAGTCAGCTGATGCTCCCGGTGCAACCGCGCGACCAATTCAAAAACCAATTCCCCGGTGCGTCCATCGAGATCGCCAGTCGGCTCATCGGCCAGCAATACTTGAGGCTGGGTGATGAGCGCCCGTGCCAGTGCCAGCCGTTGCTGCTCGCCGCCGGAAAGCTCGCCCGAACGATGATGTCCGCGCTCTTCGAGGCCGACCTCGCACAACCAGCGCGAAGCCTCCTTCAATGATGACGCCAGCGCTTGTCCGCGCGTCAGCAGAGGCATGGCGACATTTTCCAATGCGGTAAATTCCGGCAGCAGGTAATGGAACTGCCACACGTAGCCGATCTCGCGGTTACGAAACTCGGCGGCGTCATCGTCGGAAAGCGTATTCACTTTGGAGTTGGCGCAGTATACGGCACCAGCCGAGGGACGATCAAGGGCTGCGAGGATGTGCAACAAGGTACTCTTTCCTGCACCCGACTGTCCCACGATCGCCAGCATCGTTCCTTTGGTGACCTGGAAAGACAGATTCTCAAAGAGCACAAGCTCTGCTTCGCCTGAGCGAAACCTCTTACTTAACCCTTCAACCCTCAGCAGAGGATCTCGAGCTATTGGATGCAAACTTGCCCTCCCAAGTACCAGGGTCTCGTCCCGCTGTGACCTGAGAAAGATCCCTCATCCATTAGACCATGATCCGTTAGACCATGAGGAGGACCAACCCGTTCTTGCGTTACGCGTGCAAAAAACGAGCTATGCGAAAGACTGTATACCTCCGGAAAAGAATTGCAATGTGACCGAGGTCACAGCAGGGGTTTGTGTGGTGGCGGGGCTTCGCCCCGCTAGAACGGGGCCCTTCGGCTCCGCTCAGGGCAAGCTCCGCCCTGTCACCACACAAGACGCTCTACTCATACCGCAATGCCTCCGCCGGCAGAATCCGCGCCGCTGCCCACGACGGATAGATCGTCGCCACAAATGAAATCCCGATCGAAACCAGCGCCACGATCAAGCCATCCATCAGCCGCGGCGCGAATGGCACGTAGTCAATCGAATAGACTTCGGGCGAGAGCGAAATGAAGTGATAGTGTCCACCCGCCCATGAGATCGCGTATCCGAGCACCAGCCCGATCGCCGTCCCAATTACGCCGATCAACACACCCTGCGCGATGAACACGCGACGGATTTGCCGCCTCTTCGTCCCCAGCGACATGAGGACGGCGATGTCTTTTGTCTTCTCCATCACCATCATGATCAGGGAGATCAAAATGTTGAGCGCGGCCACGAAGACGATCAGCCCGATGGTGATGAAGGTCACCACGCGTTCCAGCCGCAGCGCGCGAAACAGAGGTTTGTTCTGTTCCATCCAACTGGTGGCCATGAAGCCGTGGCTTCCTGAAATAAGATCGGCAGCCTGTTCGAGCGCGCGAGCAACGTCGCCCGCCAGGTAAATATCGTCGAGCTTGAATTGGATCACCGAAATCACGTCGCCCAAGCCAAACAGCTCCTGCGCGTCGGCTAAGCGGATGAATGCCCAGGAAGAGTCGTAGTCGTAAAAGCCGGAATTGAAAATTCCCGCCACGCGAAAGCGAATATATTTCGGCACCATGCCAAATGGAGTCAACTCGCCCTGCGGAGAAGTGACCAGCACCACCGATCCCACAGTCGCGCCAATCTCGTCGGCCATGTCTTTGCCAAGAATAATAGGAGGCATGGCCGCGACCCTGTGCTGCACCCCTGTCAAGTCGTCAGGCGAATCGGCTTGAGTAGAGCTGGCGCCCTCGCCCGCTGCACTTGCATTTGCTTTTGAACTTGCTTCTTGAGTCCCAGCGCCCGCGTCTTCCGCCAACGCCGCCGCCGATCCGAGCGTCACCGAATTCAGCAGGTCGCTGACCTTGCGCTCGTACTGCGGCAACATCCCCTTCAGCACCGCGCCGCGTGCCCGCGGCCCGCGCGAGATAAGCACCTGCTCGTAAATCGCCGGAGCCGCCGCCACCACGTGCGGCTGTTTCGACAACTTATCGAGCAGCGGACGCCAATCGCGAATCCCGTCGCTTTCCACCCGCAGCAGACTGATGTGCGCGGTCGACCCCAGCAGCCGCGCCTGCAAGTCCTGCCGAAAGCCGTTGTTGATGGCCAGAGCAACGATCAGCGAAGCCACTCCCGCCGCCACTCCAAGGATGGAGATCCCCGTGATGACGCCGATGAACGCCTGGCGTCGCTTGGCGCGAAGGTAACGAGTAGCCACAAAAAGTTCGAAACGCATAAAAACAGTTGTCAGCTATCAGTTTGTCAGTTACAGCGGATTATAGCTGGCGTGCATTCCCGTACTTGCGGCGGAGAAATAAAGCCCCACACAGTTTCCCGACGTGCCCTGTGTTTCGCTGTGCACCTCCGTGCCCTCTGTGGTTAAAGAGCAGTTCACTGGCGACCGGGTACTGGCAACAGCTTCCTGCTATTCTTCTTCTTCCTCATGTCTCCCATCCTGACCAGTTTGCTGCTGGGGCTGACCGCGGCGGGCGCGAATGTGTTCGGCGGCGCCATCATCGTTCAAAGGAATTGGGAGAGCTCCTATCTGCGCTATTTCGTCGCGCTCGGAGCAGGCTTCATGCTGGCGACGGCGCTGGTCGAAATGGTGCCGGAGAGCATTCACCTGCGCGGCCCGTACGCCGGATTCCTCATCCTCGCCGGATACCTGCTCGTCCATTTCTTCGAGCACACCGTCACCCCGCATTTCCACTTTGGAGAAGAAACCCACGCCGACGAGTTCGTCCATGCTCACAAGGGATATTCGGTTCTGATCGGGTTGCTGATCCACACATTTTTCGACGGCATCGCGATCGCCTCGGGGTTCTTGGTTTCTCAAGCGCTCGGCTGGATCATCTTCATAGCCGTTTTTCTGCATAAGATTCCGGAAGGGTTCACCATCTCGTCGGTGATGCTGGCGAGTGGCCGAAGCCGCGCCTTTGCCTGGGGAGCGTCGGTCGCGCTGGGCGTAGCCACCGTGGCCGGAGTGATGACGATGGCCGTCTTCCGCCACGAGGTAAGCTTCGGCCTGCCGCTGTCGGCGGGCGTCACGATTTATGTGGCCGCGTCGGATCTGATTCCGGAAGTGAATAAAGAGCCCGGAGTGAAGATGGCTCTGCTGGTCTTCGTCGGCGCGGCGTTCATGTTCTTGCTGGATCGCGTTTTTCGATAGTGGTCTAGCGAGATCTCCACAGTATCGCGACTAAGAGAACAGAGGCTGAAGACAAGAGAAGCCAGAAAGCAAATTGGTTGAACAGCGGCAAGTAGCTGCCGGGGAAGAGTTCCTCGTACATGGCATCGATTTCATTGGAACCACGCCTCCACCAGACTAGTTTGTCCCTTGAACCTTCCGCCTTGGTCAGGCGAATTCGCATGACGAAATGATGCAAATGCTCGAGATCGCGATCAGCACGAGAATGGAGAATACCACCGGGAAGATTTTGTTTATCCGGCTTTTCCAGCGAACTCTCGGGATAAGCTCCTTGTCAATCCGCTTTGCGGGCGCTGACCATTCAAGTGCATCGGAGTTACCCGCTGTGCCTGATATGCATTACATCCCCATCCTGCACAATGTAGTCTTTTCCTTCGAGGCGCAGCGTGCCTTTGGCCCTGGCGTTAGCTTCCGATCCCGCTTCCAGCAACTGGTCCCACCGAATCGTTTCTGCGCGGATAAAATGCTTTTCCAGATCCGAGTGTATGGCGCCAGCGCCGTTCTGCGCACGCGTATTCAGCGGGATCGTCCAGGCTCGGCATTCATCTTCTCCGGCCGTGAAGAACGAAATCAGTCCCAGCAGGTGATAGCTCTTGCGGATCAGCCGCGAGAGTCCGCTTTCGGTCAGTCCATAGCTGCCTAGGAATTCGGCGGCGTCTTCGTCCGTCATCTCCGCTAGTTCCGCTTCCACTTTGCCGCAGATCGCGCTGGCTCCGGCATTCGGACGCGCCGCCACTTCGGTCAAATCATATTTTGCGACCGCCGCTTCCAGGTCTTTTCCTAGTTGCGTGCTCTCGCCGATGTTGAGCACGTAAAGCATCGGCTTCTCGCTCAGAAACATGAAGCCGCGGATGCGCTTCTTGTCTTCGGGCGACATTTCCATTGCGCGCAGCGGCCTCTCAGTTTCGAGAAACGCTTTGGCTTTGATCAGCAACTCGTTTTCTTTTTCGAGTTCCGGAGTCTTCATCTTCTTCAAGTCTTTTTGCAGGCGCTCCAGCCGCTTTTCGATCTGGCCGAGATCGCTCACCATGAGATCGAACTCGACATTCTTGATGTCGCGCAGCGGATCGATCGGGCCGACGTGCGGAATCTCAACGCTTTCGAACGCCCGGAGAACGTGAATGAGCGCATCCACCTGGCGCAGATGGCCGATGTAGGCAGTTTCTTTGAGCGCGTCCTGGCCGATGGCGCCGACGTCCACGTACTCTACCGAGGCGTGTGTCAGTTTCTTGGGATGGTAGAGCGCGGCCAGCTTGTCGAGGCGTTCGTCGGGCACTTTGGCGACGCCGATGTGCGCCTCGCGCGGGTTCGAATATGCCTGTTCCGAAAGGTGTACCTTCGTCAGAATGCCAAATAGAGAAGTCTTGCCGACTTGCGGCAGACCGATAATGCCAGTTTTCATGAAAAAGCTCTCAGATCTTAGTTATCTGCCATCAGTGCAGTCAAAAGAATAAATCATCGCGGGCGATACGCATACGCGCCTGGAATGCGTCTTCGTGCTAGGCTCGGAAGAATGTGGCGCGACGGCAAACCTCTCTCCAAGCAATTCCTTGGCCAGCTTGCTCGGGCGCTGATCATCTGCATCGTTGGCGTCGCTTGTGGCGTCTGCGTTTCAGCTCAAACTTCAGCTCAAGCTCCGAAGCGCATCCGCTTCCGCTTGCTGGAACGCGGAGTTGTCGAAGGCCGGCTGAAGTCGTTTTCAGACAACAATGGCCAGCGCGGGGCGCTGATCCGGAAATGGTTTGTCGAGTCCGGGTGCAAGGATTCGAATCTCTCCGAGCAAGCGCTCGGCCGCAAGCTTCCGCCGAACGTCATTTGCGTGCTGCCGGGCGAGACGTCGGAAGTCATCGTCGTCGGCGCGCATACCGATAAGGTCGAGAGCTACGGCGACGGCGTGGTCGACAACTGGACAGGAGCGGTATTGTTGCCCGCCCTGCTCTACAGCCTGAGCGCGGAGCCGCGCCATCACACGCTGATCTTCATCGGATTCTCGGCCGAGGAAAAAGGGTTGGTCGGCTCGCAGTTTTACGTGGATCACCTCACGGGCGAACAGCGCACACAAATCGAAGCCATGGTGAACTTCGATAGTTTAGGCCTCGGTCCTACTGAAGTCTGGTCGTCGCACGCCGACAGAGTACTGCTGAACGCGCTGGCTGCGGTCGCGTTTGCCAGTAAGCTCCCTGTGACCGCAATGAACGTCGACAATGTCGGCACCGCCGATTCCGAATCGTTTGCTCGCTACCAGATCCCGCGCATCACGCTGCACTCGGTGACGCAAGAGACCTGGTCGATCTTGCATTCGCCGTTCGACAAACTGGCAGCCATCAAGATGAACGATTACTACGACAGCTATAAGCTGATCGCCGAGTATCTGGCCTATCTCGATGGCACGCTGAAACCGGAACCGGGAAACGCTGTGCGGTAGCGATCCCTCCTAATGAAATGAATTGTCATCCCCAGCAAAGCGAGGGATCTGTAGTTCGCGGCAAGCAGATCCCTCGCTTTGCTGGGGATGACAATTTCTGATGAATTGAATTAAAGGTCGGAGCGCTGTGGTCACGACCACTTAGCCTTCGCCAACTCCCCGGAACGCTTGCGCGGTCGTGTACAACGCCGCCAACCCCAGCAAGAGCACCGCCTCCTCGAATTTTTCCGACCACACATGCAAACGGTTGAATTCCCTGCGCAGCGGGTCGTCTAGCGGCACGTCATCGATGACGCCCACCTCGGCGCGAATGGCGTGCATCTTCGGAGAAATGGCGAACTGCGAAATCACCGTCAGCAGCAGCATGAGCACGATCAACAAGTGCCGTGCCGCCAGCGGTCGTGCATTTCCTGTAGCCATCCGGCTATAGAGCATGGACGCGATCAGAAAAACAATTCCTGAAATGATGGCCATGCAATGCAGTAAATCAAGCGAGTGCCCCACGATCGAGCCTGCCATGTGGCGAGTCGGGAGAAGTCCGGGCGAAAAAGCAGTGGGCGCTTCGACAAACGCGAGAAAGATCAGGCCGCCGACCCAGACAACGAGTGACAGCAGCATCAGAAAACGAAGGAATGACATGAGCGGAATTATAGAACTCCTTGCGCCGATTCCCCGGCGTCGGCTTACCTCGCGAACTGCAAACTTATGCCACGCTGAAAAGAATTATCCACAGCCCGAACCAGCCCGGTCACTTACTCGTGTCTGGGCAACTTGTTTACCCTCATTCTTCCTCATTGTCCGGAGGGAATCATCCAAATGCAGCGTTCGCTGACAGCCACCGACGTTAATTTTGTGTCATTACAGTCGGCAGTATTTTGCGTGCAGTGTGAATTGCTCAGCGAAAACAACACTTCGCGGTGTCTGGCTTGCGGCAGCGGCGCCGTGCTGGGTCTTTCGCGAGTGCTCGGCGGATCGCTGCGCGGACACCAGACCGCGCATCTGATCGCCGACGCGGAACTGGACCGGCTGGTGCGGTCGCTGTTCTACAGCGTTCCGAATATTGTGCCGCAAGTCGCGGAGGCCGACGAAAATCAGATCGAGCTTCCCGCGGCGGCAACTTTTTCCGCCCGCCATCGCATGCGGCCTCGCCATCATGGGTCCGTCGCCGTGCCCCATACGCTCATTAACGCTGGAGAAATTGACCTTGAGCCCGGCATCAGCATCATCGCCGAAAAAGCGCAGGTCCTAACCGGCGCCACCGGAGCTGCCATCGCGTTGCGCCGAGGCAATGAAATTATTTGTCGGGCACGCACCGGCCGCACCGCCCCAGATATTGGCGTCCGCCTGCAAACCGATAGCGGACTCTCCGCCGAATGCGTGCGTACAGGCGAAGTGTTGCTCTGCGACGACGCCGAGTCGAACCCGCGCGTGGATTGGGCGACTTGCCGGCGCATGGGAGTACGCTCGATCCTGGTCGCTCCATTGCGTCATTTCCGGCGGACGCTGGGAGTTTTCGAGGTGCTGTCGTCGACGCCTCATGCGTTCGATAACAACGATGTGGCTACGATGCTGTTTCTCTCGGGAATGATGGTGGCGGCGATCTCGCGACTTTCCAGCTTGCAGCCGACGACGCCTGTCGCTGCGGGCGAGTAGGCTCTCGGCCGCTGAGTGAGGGCCGAGCTGCGCTCGGCTTGGACGGCCGTTCCTACGCGTTCAAAACCTATACCGGCACGGGCACGCTCTCCACGATCTCACGCAGAACCTGCTCGGCTTGCTCGGATTTTTTCAGCGTGGAAGTGTGGAGCGAGCTTACTACGACGCGGTGGGCGAAGACGGAGACGACCAGCGGTTTGAAATCTTCGGGAGTGCAGTAATCGCGGCCCTCGAGAAAGGCCATCGCCTGGGCGGCGCGGTAGAGCATCTGCGAGCCTCGGGGGGATACTCCAAGGGAGAGATACTCGGACTCGCGCGTGTTGGTGACGATGTTCAGCAGGTAAGTGATTAGTGATTCGTCCACGTGGACCTGGGCGACGGCTTGCTGGATTTCGACCATGTCGGCGGCGTTGAGCACAGGGCGCAAGTTTTCGAGTTGGGCCACTCCGGCTTCGGCGCGCAGGATCTCACGCTCGGCGTTGCCTTCGGGATATCCCATGCGAACCCGCATCAGGAAACGATCGAGTTGCGACTCCGGCAAAGGATACGTGCCGTGGTGCTCGATGGGGTTCTGCGTGGCCAACACGAGGAACGGCTGCGGCAGCTGATAGGAGTGCGCGTCGATGGTGACTTGGCCCTCGTTCATGGCTTCGAGCAAGGCTGACTGCGTTTTTGGCGTAGTGCGGTTAATTTCGTCGGCTAACAATACATTGGCGAAGACCGGTCCGCGCTTGAATTCGAATTTCTGTTCGATGGCGGAGTAGATCGAAATGCCCAGCACGTCGGAGGGCAACATGTCGCTGGTGAACTGGATACGCTGAAAGGTGCAGTCGATGGCACGAGCGAGCGCCTGGCCAAGCGTGGTTTTACCGACTCCGGGGACGCCTTCGATCAGCAGGTGGCCCTTGGCGAAGATCGAAACCAGGGCGAGGCGGAGCACGTCGTCTTTGCCGCGGATGACGCGACGCAAACTATTCTCGAGTTCCGCGGCGCGCCGCGAGGTTGCCAACAGAGTTTCGGGAGCCATTGTGCCGATTCTACTATGCGGGCCGCGACCACGGCTGTTACCAATGTCACAGAGTAGAGACGCCGCTGGCCGCATTGACTGCCCCTGTGAAGCTCTGTGTCCACTGTGGTTCAAGAACTTCTTCACCACAGGGGTACACCGAGGAAACCCGCTGCCAAAACTCGTCTCTACTGGAAAAATTCTGCTGGTCTTCCCGTCAAGCGCTCGATCCGTTTCGCGGTTGGCGGGTGCGTCGAGAACAGGTTGCCGAAGCTCATCCCACCTAAGAACGGCGCGATGATGAAAAGATGCGCGGTGGATGGGCTTGCGATCAGCGGACGCTGGCGAGAGTAGGCGTCGATCTTGGCCAGTGCGCTGGCCAGCGCGTACGGATTGCCGGTCCAGTGGGCTCCGGTGTCGTCGGCTCCATATTCGCGGGAGCGCGAGACGGCGAGCTGAATCAGCATGGCTGCGAAGGGAGCGAGAATCATCATGGCGATCGCGGCAATGCCGCCTCCGCCGCGATCGTCGCGCTCGCCTCGCATGCCGCCAAAAATCATGCCCCACCGGGCGATGTGAGCGAGCCAGGTGATGGCGCCGGCTAAAGTGGCCGCAATCGAACTGATGAGGATGTCGCGATTGCGCACGTGGCCGAGTTCGTGGGCCAGCACGCCTTCGAGTTCTTCGTCGTTGAGCAGTCCGAGGATGCCTTGGGTTACGGCGACAGAGGCGTGATTTGGGTTGCGCCCGGTAGCGAAAGCGTTCGGCGAGTCGGTCGGGATTAGGTAGACCTTGGGCATCGGCAGGCTGACCTTTTGCGCCAGGCGCTCGACGATGTTGTAGACGCGCGGCAGATCTTCGCGGCTGATGGGCTGGGCGCGATAGGTAGCGAGCGCGATCTTGTCCGAGAAAAAATAGGAAACGAAATTCAGGATAGCAGCGAAGACGAGCGCCATCAGCATTCCGCGCTCGCCGCCGAAAGCACGGCCCGCCAGCATGAGCAGAAGCGTCATGCCGGTGAGCAGGAGCGTAGTTTTGAATATGTTGCTCATAATTCCCGCCTCAATTTACCTCAGTGGTTAGATGCAGGGTACCGGGCTTTAGGCTCGTGTGGACGGGCGCCCGCGCCCGTCCAAGCCGAGCGCAGCTCGGCAATTGCTTATGGCGCAGCAGCTCCTAGCTAACCCTGCCGCTTCAGTGCTCGTTCCAGCGTGTGGTCAAGGGCGGCCTTGGCTTTTTCGTAATCCGCGGGCGTGATCTTGCCTTGTTTTTTTTCTACCTCAAGCTGGAACAGTTCTTCCTTCAGCGCCTCAAGCAGCATCGACGATTTTGTAACCGGAGCACCGGACGCCGGCGCGGTTGGACGGAGCGCTGCGCTGGGGTTCGCTGCCGCCGCAGATGTCGCGGCAACCGAGGTTGCGCCGGCTGAGGTTGCGGGCTGTCGTTTCGTGACGACCCATCCGCCGATCGCGAGCAACACGGCGAATCCGCCGAGGATGGGCCAACGATATTGCTGCAGCGCATCGGGCGCATCGATAGGAACGCCGAGTCCGCCGCCGGGCCGATTTTCACTGGAACGATTTTCGCCGCTCTGAGGCTGTTGCCCATCCTGCTGTCGGGCGGCGCCCGAAGCGGTTTCCGCCGGCAACTCGGTGATGACTCCGTTACCCCGCAAGGTGAAGCCAAGCACCTGGCCGGGTTTTGTCTCTTTCGCTACTTCTACCTCGCTGTCGCCCTGGCTGGGATCCTGCATGGACTGGTAGGCGGGAGGATTCGCGGCCGTGAATTGCATCGTCTTGGGAAGAACGATGACCAGGTGCGCGGCGGGATAGAGCGGCTTGGGGTCGATCTTGATCTCGCCCGAGTAGGGCAGAGTAAACTCCAACTGGAACTGGGTTTCTCCCGGACGGAGCGGAAAGTTGATCGCGTAACGGTTCTTGTCAGCCTGGGGAACGGCTTCGGCGCTGATGGGCTGGCCGTTTGGGGCGCGGGCTTGCAGCTGTTCAAGCTTAGCTCCGGCCGGCAGATAGAACTCGAAGTTGTGGTCGTTCATCTGAGTCTTCGCAGGAGAAGACGCGTTATTGACGACGAACAGCCGTACGCCCTGCAGGGCTCCGCTGTCTGCCTGGAAGCGAAGCACGTCGGCGGTCACGCTGAGGCCAGCGACCTTGGTCGCGACGTCATAAACGTTCACGTCGGCCGTATTAACGCCGGGGGGCGCCATCTGATGGTAGGTGACTCCTTGATGGATGGCGCGGATCAGGTGCGGGCCAGGCGCTCCTGTCAGTTGGAAGCTGAATTTGCCGTTGCTGTCGGCCTTGGTGGTGGCGGCCACGTTCATGCCGCTGGTGAAGTCGATGAGAAGGACTTCATCGCCTACGGCGGGCTTGTTGGTGGTGCCGTTGGTGACAGTGCCGGTGAGGGTCTGGGCGACGGCCGAGGCGAGGGCAAGGGAGAGGATGGCTGCCTGCAGGACGGGCTTTGCGAATTTCGTCAAAACAACTCCTTATGACTGGCGAGAACCTTGGAGATCATCTTTCTTTCATCTCACAAACAGCGCATGGGACGACAGGCTAACTTTTCCGAGTTTTCACGAAGGACGCAAGGATTTCTTTTCGGTGACCGAAATTAGGTCGCCCCTATCGCTTGTCAGAGGCGGCTTCGTTGGGTACGTCTCGGTTCTCATCAACCATGCGCGGAACCGCTGCACATTATCGAAGGTCAATGGGTAGTTGACCTCCGGGCACGACCAATCGGCCATGACGACTTCGTCGTCTCCATCCCATCCGAATTTATCAGACGCCATCAGGGCGAACCCGATTGCTTGAAGAGCGGCTGGCGACAGCTGTCCGCGGAGCACGGCATCGCACAATCGAACCGCCATATCAGCGGTCACCGCAAAATCCTTATTCATGTCTTCAATCGAAACGACCGACGCCTTTGGACCGGTCCGCTTAGTGGACCCAGCAACATCTCTCTCCAGTTCAGCCGCAGACGACCTACCTTCGAAAAAGTCCCGTAGCACTTGTTCACGCCTAGGCTTCATGCTTGCTTCTGGCACTTTAAACGCGGAACTGAGACGAGGGCGAACGGTGTATGTAAGCAACACATCACACCGCCAGCCCCGCAACCTGCTCCAGTCGCGCGATCTCCGCCATGATCGCAGCCGCCTCCTCTTCCAGCGATCCGCGCATGGATTGATAGTCCGCGTCCGGCACCTTGCCTGCCTTGTATTCGAAATTAAGATCCCGCAGGTTCTCGTAGACCGCTTCCTTGCGCTCGCGGAGATAGCCGAGCCGCGTCTTTTCTTCTCCAGCGTAAACTTCGCCGGGAAAGAAAAAAACGTAATAGAGACAGGCGAGCGTAACGACGGTGCAGACAAAAATGATCATAGCGTTATCTCCCCGCTAAACCCGACGGTAGCGCCGGCATCCTGCCGGCTGTCCCGATGGCGTCTCGCCATCAGCGCGGCGGCGCTACTCTCGATCATCATAAGTCGGTCTCCTTGCGAGCTTTCCGGCGGAACTCATCCAGTTCACTGCCGTGCGGGATTATGATGCCGTCGGCGAGCGCCGGTTCGGGCCGGTTCTTCCACGAGCGAACGATGTGGACTGCGAAGGCGATGCCGAGCGCCAAGACGGCGAAGGGCATGATCCAGGCCACGCGATTAAAGCCCGTGGCCGAGGGTGCGGCGATCACGGTCGGTCCATATTCCTGCACGAAGCCTTGCAGGATGAGGTCGTCGTTATTGCCTTTATCGAGCGCGGCCTGCAACTGGTCGCGCATTTTGTCGGAGTAGGTGCAGCCGATGTGGTTGCATTCGAGCAATATCTGGCTGCAACCGCAGGCGCACATCATGCGGTGTCCCAGATCTTTGAAGCGTGCGGAATCGTCTCCCGCTCCCATGAAGAGGAAGACGGCGCCGGCGAGGATGAGAGTCTGGAGCGCACGGCGAAGGGTTTTGCTTCGAAAGAGCGCGGCTTTAGCCGCGCGAGTTCGGCGCGTGAGATGCGGCTTTAGCCGCTGAGGGCCGCTTCCGCTGCCCCAATTCAAAGCAAGATCTAGATTCCAGAATGTCATCTCAGTCACCCGCTCCCGCGTGTGCCGGAGTGCGAGTCGGCACGGGCACCGCAACCTGTACGGCGGCAGCAATCGGCACGAGTGCGACAACGGTGCCGAAGACCATGATGATCAGACCAATCCAAATCCAGGGGACCAGCGGATTCAAGTGCGCCTTAATAATCGGCCGCCCGGTGGTCTCGTTCTTGCCCTCGTAGACGAGATAGACATCGGTCACCAGAAACAAATCTTCCCGGAAGCTGGGGTAAATTCGCGGCAGCGTCTGCGGCTGTTGACTGGCTTTATAGAAGCGGCGCTCGGGATACATGGTCGTGATCTGCTTGCCGCCCCGGAAGACGTTGATGATTGCCCACTCATTGGCGTAGTTGGGATTGTCGTCCTGCGTGTAGGACTGGCAGACAAGCGTGTAGGGGCCAATATTGATTTTGTCGCCAAAAGCCATTTCTTTTTCCACTTCTTTATTGAACGGAGTGCCGAGAATTCCAATCACCACCAACGCCACGCCGAAGTGGACGATATAGCCACCGTAGCGGCGGGTGTTTCGGTGGCATAGCTGAATCATCGCGGAGACCAGGTTCTGCTGCGTCTTGCCGGCGATGACGCGGCCTCCGCGGAGAAACTCGGAGATGACGGTAAAGATCACCAGTGCCGAAAGAACTGCGGCCATGGTGGCATAGAAATAGGAAGGATCTTCCCAGGGACGGACGTCGAACAAAATCATCATGCCGCCAACCGCAATCGAGCCGATCGCGGGGAAGAGAAAATTGCGCTTAAGGCTTTCAATCGAAGTC
>DATDGS010000027.1:0-36442 GCA_036521955.1 Terriglobales bacterium | reverse complement strand
GCGCAGCCAGGTTAAGGTCATCATCACTGTTCTTGGATGCCGCCAGTTGGGTTTAGCTTCCCCACCCCGCCTCGGTGATTATAGTGTGCCGGGCGCAGGGCCGTGGGGGAAACGTAGGCGGTCACAGGTGGTTGTGACCGGATCACGGGCAGCACGTGGGGCTATGGTAAGCCGTTGTCGCTAACGACTGCAACCTTTTGCAGATTGACAGGGTAATAAGCTCCGAATAGACTCTTGTGCAAGTTTTGGTCAGATCTGCTGCCGCTCTGAGCCTCGTATCCGTCGCGGCTTCATAAGTAAGCGTTGGGCCCCATCTGGAAGCTAAGGTTCGATTCTCCAGGGGAGATTCGCAACACAATAGTGAGGTTGTCACAGCCAACGAGACCCCCCTTGGGTTCAGCCCATGCCGCGACTCTAGGAGGGTTTATGCTCGCGCCAGTTTCGTTCGACAGTCACTCTAGGGCAGCTCGATTTTTACACTTGCGTGCATTGTTCGTCCTGCTGTGGTTGGGCAGCTCGCCCGCGCTCGCACAAACTACCTCTACCTGGACTGGCGGCGCCGGTAATTGGGAGCCCTGCCCGAAGGGAGGCGGGAACGCGCTGTGGGATACATGTTCTCAAATGCCCCCAGTCTATCCGGATGGCAACTACAACGCGGTCATTCAGGGAGGTCCAGTCACACTGGGCTCGGGAGAAGGCGTTTCAGTTGTGAATCTTAGCCTGGCAGCGGGCGACAGCCTGATCATCACACCGGGCTATCTCGATATCACCGGCAACACCATTCTCAACAATGGCTCCATCAGCGTCGGCAGCGGTGACGGTTTCAACCTCACTGGCCAGGGAATGACTGTGACGTTGAGTGGTAGTGGGACGGTGAACCTGACGAGCGCGCTCTCCAACTTTAACGGAACCGCCGGCTCGAATCCGGTTCTCGTAAACCAGCAAACCATCATAGGGCAGGGCTCGCTGGGCAAGGAAGGGTTCTCGATCACAAACCAAGGCACGATCAACGCCAGCGGAGGCTTGCTCACGGTTCAGCCCTCCGGCGCGGGCATCACTAACACCGGCACCATGGAAGCGAGCAGTGGCGCCACTTTGGACATTGTCTATGGCTTTCTAGGGCCGTTCAACAACACGGGAGGCACCGTCAAGGCCCTGGACGGCGGCATCGTTCAGCTTCAGGGCGAAATCTATACCGGCGGAACGCTGACCACCAGTGGAACGGGAGTAATTCAAGTTTTCGGTGGCACCGTCTTGAATGGCCTCACAAACAGCGGCAATATACAGGTCTCGAGCAACGTCGGCGACCTCCAAAACACGGTTACGAACACCGGCACGATTACCCTGCAATCAGGAACCTTGAGCATGATCGGGAGCACGACCCTCACGGGGTCCGGATCGCTGATCATGAGCGGCTCGAGTGTACTTGACCAGGCCGGCAGCGGGGGTTCGCTGACCAATCAGCAATTGATTCATGGGGCTGGGCAATTCTATAACCTGCCGCTGACCAATCAAGGAACTATCGAGGCGGACAACACATCGGCGCCACTGTACCTGGACACGGCCACCACGAATATTGGCACCCTGGAAGCGAGCGGAGGCGCAACCCTGACAATTTATAGCGGTCAAACCGTCAACAATACTGGCGGCACCATCGAGGCACTGACCGGGTCCAAAGTTCTGCTGGAGGGAACTGTGAGTGGAGGGACTCTGGAAACTGTCGGAACCGGCGCTATCGTAGATGAGGACGGCACGCTTGATGGGACGGTGAACGTGCCTACCAACACGGGGACGTTTACGGTCACGGGCCATAACCTCACCTTGGAAGGCACGATCAATAACACCGGCACCATCACCATGAGCGGAACCGGATGCCTGGTTCTGACCCGGCCCACCACGCTGACCGGGTCCGGGAAAATCGTTATGGGACAAAATAACTGCATCTATGGTGCGGGAGTTCCGCTCACCAACCAGAGCACGATTGAGGGCACTGGCACCATCGGAGACTCGAATCCAATGCCCATCACGAACGACGGGAAAATCATAGCCAACAAGAAGACTTCGCTCACCATTGTGCCCAACTCCGTCGGTTTCACGAACAATGGCACACTCACCGTCAGCAAGGGCAGTGCGCTGATTATCAATAGCTTGAGCGGCCCATTCAAGAATCTCTCCGGCGGTGCGCTGACCGGGGGCACTTACGGCGTAACGGGCATGTTCGAACTGGGCAACTTCATCACCACCAATGCCGCCACCATTACGCTGACGGGCGCAGCGGCGGAGATTTACAACAGCTCCAGCGAAGCAAACGCGCTGGCCGCTCTAACGGCGAATGCCGCAAAGGGAGTGCTGTCGCTGCAGACTGGGCAGGTGTTAACCACCACCACGAGCCTCACCAACGCAGGAAAGATGACTGTGGGAGCGAGCAGCGCCCTGAATGTGGGCGGCAGTTACACCCAAACCGCGGGAACGACGACGGTGGATGGCACCCTGACCGCGCCCTCAGGCCTGAATTTACAAAAGGGCGCGTTGCAGGGCAAAGGCACGCTCGCAGCCGCCGTCACTTCCACTGGAACGGTTACAGTGGGAGACTCGGCGACAAAACCCGGCGTGCTCACAGTTACGGGGAGTTACACGCAGAATACTGGCGGCGCGCTCAACGTGGCGATCGGTGGGACGACTGTCGGCTCGCAATACAGCCAGGTGGCGGTTTCGAATGGAATCAGCCTCGGCGGCACGCTGACCATAAAACTGGTGAGCGGCTTTATTCCGGCAGTGGGCCAAACATTCACCATACTTACCGGCAGCGTGGTTACAGGACAGTTCGCCACAGTAAAGGGATTAATCATCAATTCGAACGAGCACTTTGAGATCACATACACCGGAACCCATGTAACGTTGGATGTGGTTTCAGGTCCGTAAGACAGGCAGATCCGCCGAATCTATTCCCACAATCAGCGGAAACGGTGACTAGGGCGCGGACCCAATCAACTCGTCGCGCTACTGCCAGCTCCCGCCGTTTTTTCTCTTGGCCAGTCCGACTCTATTCCACACCCAACGACGCCAGCGATTCCTCCAGCAACGGCAAATCGATCTGCAGCCGCCGCCCGTGCGCCTGCACTTCTTCCAGTTCGTCGAAAGCGCGAAACAGACGCATCTTGACGGCAGCGTACTGCTCGGAGTCGGAGAGGGTGCGTCCGTGAGATTCGGCCCAAGCGGCGACCACCTGATACGACAGAAAAACACTGACCGCATAGGTCAGCTTGCGGTCGGAGTTGACATCGAAGATGTATTCGTCCGCGTCAGGCTCACGGGCGTCGGATGTCGGGGCTGGGCGTTTCCCGACGAAATAGTACTGATAAACGTAGCCTTGCGATCCGGTGTAGGTTTTGAGGCGACGGATAGTCATAGGACGGCCGTTGGTCGCTGGTCGTTCGTCGTTCGCGGAGCCAGGACGAACGCGGCTTCCGGGGATTTCGAAGAGGCGCCAGGGAAAAGAATCGAAATAAGCGTACGGAAATCGACCAGCATACGCACCGCGAACGACAAACCACTAGCACCAGCGACCGCTTATTACCGACTGCTATTCCCCGGCGAAACCACTCTTCCATACTCACTGGCGCGCGCGATGCGATCGAACATGCGCCAAGCGGCGAGCGAGATGTCGCTGATGGCCTCTTCTCCGTCACGCTCGCGACGCAGGTAGGTCGTCATCACACAAAGAATGTACGGACGCTTGTCTACGAAGATCACTCCTGAATCGTTGCGCACGCCTTCGAGAGCGCCGGGCTTGTTGGCGATCTTCAAACCTTCGGGGAGATCGCGCGGGATCCAGCTGTCTTTGTGCGTGGAGAGGACTTTGAAGAAATCGTCGGTCATCTCTTGATTCAGAATCTGGCCGCGGTAGAGCCCTTCGAGCAGGCTGGCCATCTCGCTGGGCGTGGAAACATTCTCGCGGCCTTCAGCAGCGGCTTTGACATCCATCATCTTGCGGCGGAGCTTGGTTTCGTGCAGGCCCTGCCCGCTCAGGAAGGCATTCACGTTGTCCATGCCGACGCGGTCAATGAGGACGTTGGTAGCCGAGTTGTCGCTGACGGCGACCATCATGGTCGCAAGGTCGCGCAGCGTGATCCGTGTGACGCCCGGCGTGAGGCCGTTCATGATGTCGCTGTCCTCGACCAGGTCGGCAGCGTTGACGGTGTAGAGGTCCGTGAGTTTCGGCTTTCCTTGTTGCGCTAGCCGGTAAAGTTCAGCGAGCACGCAGATCTTGATCGAACTCGCCTGCGGGAAGACGTCATTGGCGTGCAGCAGGTACTTGTGGCCATCCGTGAGATCGACGATGGCGACGCCCATGACGCCGTCGAGACTGCGGTCGACGTCGAGAATCGATTTTTCAAGCTTGGTCCAGAGGACCTGCTGCTTCTCGCTGGGAGGTGCCGGCGAAGTTTGAGCGGACGCGGCCCTACAGAAACAGAGACAGATCAAGGTCAGCAGGGCGGCGATTCTTTTGTGAGACATCGTTCTTCGTGCCTCGGGCGTCCGCAGCATGGATTCTGTTGATATCAACTCTCTTGCCATGGATTAGACTTTTGCCTCGCGCAGCCGTTTGACCGCCGTCTCCGAGGTGACGGGAGAATAATAAATCTCTTTGAAAGTGTATGACCTCGCCTTAGCCGCGAGAACGGGCAGAATTTCGATGTGCCAGTGATAATCGTCTTCCAACGTTTTCCAGTATCCCAGTGTTGCGGAAGGATGCTGGCTGTTAGGTGCGGTGTGGAGCACCAGGTGGAAAGCTTCGGTGACGGTGCGGATACGCTGCAGGGTGCGCCGCAGAAGCGCGGCGAGATCGGTCACGTTGCCAACGCGAGATGAACCAGTGCGCTCAAAGGAAGATTCATGGCTGCGGGGCAGAATCCAGGTTTCATATGGGACGCGCGGAGCAAATGGACAGAAGGCCACGTAGTCTCCACGAATTTCGACGATACGCTGGTTCTGACGCTCCTCCTGCGCCAGAATGTCGCAGAACACGCAGCGCTCTTTGCTCTCGAAATGGTCCCGTCCGGCGCGTAGTTCGTAGAGCACGCGGCGCGGCACGAAAGTGGTTGCGGTGAGCTGGGAAGTGGGGTGTTCGAATTCCTGTCCGGCTGCCTCGCCATGATTCTTGAAAATGCTGATGTACTTGAACCGGCTGTCCCGCTTCAAATCCTGAATCCGCATGGCGGCCAGACGCAAGAACTGTTCGACTTCGAAGTCGCTCGCGTTCCAGAGATGGCCGTCATGGCGCGGATTTTCGAGCAGAACTTCGTGAGCGCCGACCGATCCCATCCGGTCGTAGAGCCCGTCACCGCGACGGGCCGCCTCACCTTCGACGTGGTAGAGCGCGTGCGGATGGACTACCGACCGCGCCGACCACGCGCTGCCATCCACGCCGGGCAGGTTGGCAATGACCTGGGCGGGCTCGGCGGAAGCACCGCAAAACCGGCAGGTTTGGGAACGTGGAGTGGGCTCGATGACATCGTCGCCGGTGATCACCCAGGAACGGGTGATGGGATCTTTGCGGAGTTCCATGGCGTAAGGAGAACAAAAGAATTTGTAATTTGCAATTGGTGATTCGAGAGTCACGACCTTTTGCGATGGTTTAGTTCCCATCGCTCCCGTGCCGAATTGCAAATTGCCAAATTACACATTACAAATTACAAATCACCAATTCATCCACGTCCGAGCCGTCTACGCCGCTGATGCGGCAGTATGTCGCCATCAAGAAAGAGCATCCCAACGCTCTGCTGTTGTTCCGGCTGGGGGATTTTTACGAGCTTTTCTTCGATGACGCGGTGCTAGCCGCACGCGAATTGCAAATAACACTGACCTCGCGCAATAAAGAAAAGGGAGTGGCCATCCCCATGTGTGGCGTTCCTTACCACGCAGCCGAGGGCTACATCGCAAAACTGATCCGGCGCGGCTTTAAGGTCGCGGTCTGCGAACAGGTCGGGGTGCCGACAAAAGACCCGCGCCTGGCAAAGAAGCTGGTGCGGCGTGAGGTGACACGCGTCGTCACGCCGGGCACGGCAGCCGATTCTTCGCTGAGTGCCGAGGAGAACAACTTTCTAGCGGCGGTGGCCACGGTCGGGGATCGCGTCGGTTTTGCGGCGCTGGATCTTTCGACCGGTGAGTTTCGAGCGACCGAGTTCGGGGGCGAAGCGGCCGGGCATCGTATTCAAGAAGAACTTGAACAATTGCGGCCAAAAGAAATGCTGTATGGATCTTCGGCACCGCTCTTTGAAAAGAAAAACAGTGGAGTGACGGGCACCCTCGCTCGTCCCGCGGCTGGCACGGCGCCGGTTCCTCGGGTTGCAGGCGGCGGCTGGGCGGAGACTCCTTTGGACGACTGGATCTTCGCTCCCGACCATGCCCTTCCGCTGCTGGAAAATCACTTCGGCGTGCTCTCGCTGGAGGGCTTCGGGTTGGCCGGCAAACCGGCAGCGGCTTCGGCGGCGGGCGCGATTCTGTATTACATCCGGTCAACCCAGCGTGGCACACTCGATCATGTAGATCGCATCGGCTTTTACGAGCGGCAGAATTGTCTGGTGCTCGATGCGGTCACAGTGCGCAATCTGGAGCTGATCGAGCCGCTGTTTGCTGGGACGGATGCCGGAGTGACCCTGTTCCGCTGCCTGGATGCGACCGTGACGCCGATGGGCAAGCGCTTGTTGCGTACACGGATGCTGCGGCCGTCTTTGGATCGGGCCGAAATCGAGGGCCGACTTGATTCGGTTGAGGCGCAGGTCAAAGATCCGATGCGGCGCGAAGAGTTGCGCCGGTCGCTCGACGGAATTCTTGACCTCGAACGTCTGCTGAGCCGGGTCACGCTCGAAACGGCGAATCCGCGCGACGTGCTGACGCTGGCCGCATCGCTAGGACGAATTCCCAAGGTGCGAACGGTGTTGGCCGGGCTGAATGCGTTGCGGCTTGCCGCACTGCGCGAATTGGTCGACGAACTGTGCGATCTCCGCGAGAAGATCGACCGTACGCTGGTTCCGGAGCCGCCGCTCACGCTGAGCGAAGGCGGGGTAATCGCCGCCGGCGTCGACAAAGATTTGGACGAACTGCGCGACCTGAGCCGCAACTCGAAGCAGTACCTGGCGCGAGTAGAAACGCGCGAGCGCGAGCGCACGGGGATTGGGTCGCTCAAGATAAAGTTCAATTCCATCTTCGGCTACTACATTGAGATTTCGAAAGCGAACCTGCATCTCTCGCCCGCCGATTACGAGCGCAAGCAAACGCTGGTGAATGCCGAGCGTTTTACGACTCCGGAACTGAAGGAGTATGAGTCGAAGATTCTGGATGCCCAGGAGAAGATTGTCGAAATCGAGCGGCGGCTGTTTGCCGAATTGCGTTCCGCCATAACTGCGGAGGCCAAGCGCATCCGGCAAACCGCGCTGGCACTGGCTGAAGTCGATGTACTCGGCTGTCTCGCCCACATTGCGGCGCTGCGGAATTACTGCCGGCCGAACTTCGACGAAGCCGAAAAAAAAGAGGATGCGGGCGATCTGGAAATTGTCGAAGGCCGTCATCCGGTGATCGAACTGCAGGAACTCGCGGCGGGCAGTGAGCGCTTCGTTCCGAACGACCTGTTTCTGGATTCGTCCACTCACAACATCGTCGTGCTGACCGGCCCGAACATGGGTGGCAAGAGCACGTATCTCCGGCAGGCGGCGCTGATCGTGATCATGGCGCAGATGGGCTCGTTTGTTCCCGCGCGCGCCGTGCGGCTCGGCATTGTCGACCGCGTCTTCACGCGCATTGGCGCCAGTGACAACGTGGCGCGCGGCCGCTCGACGTTCATGGTTGAGATGACGGAGACGGCCGCGATTCTGCACACGGCAACGGCACGATCCTTGATCTTGCTCGATGAAGTCGGGCGCGGTACTTCCACCTTTGACGGCCTCGCCATCGCCTGGGCCGCCGTCGAGTATCTGCATACGCGCGTGCGCGCCAAGACTTTGTTTGCCACACATTATTTCGAGCTGACCGAGTTGGCGGAGCAGTTAAGTGGCGTCAAAAACTATCACGTGTCCGTCAAAGAGACCGGGGGCAGCGTTGTCTTTCTGCGGCGCGTCGAGCCGGGCGCAGCCGACCGCAGCTACGGAATCGAAGTCGCGAAGCTGGCCGGATTGCCGAACGAAGTCGTGACGCGCGCGCGCGAGGTGCTGGCGGAACATGAGGCGTCGGAGCGCCGCCTTTCGGGGCATCTGACGCCGGGCAGTTCCAACGAGCCGGAGCGTCCGACCCAGTTAACCATCTTCACGCCGCTCTCACAGCCAGTGCTAGAAAAGCTACACGAAGTCGATTTGAACCGGCTGACGCCGCTGGAGGCGCTAAACTTGCTGGCGGAATTGAAAAGGCAGATCGAATAGCAATGCCGAAAACCCGCAGTGCTTATTTACAAATCGGCCAACTCCTGATCATCGGCTTCGACGGGACCGAGATGTCTCCGCGCCTCGCTTCCCTGCTCACGAAGATTCAGCCGGCGGGCGTGATTCTCTTCGCCCGCAACATCACCGGAGCCGCCCAAACCCACGCTCTTCTCCGCGAGTGCCAGAAGTGTGTGTCCACACCGCTATTCACTTGCGTCGATCTCGAAGGCGGCAGCGTGGACCGTTTCCGCAACGTGATCGGCTCAGCACCGTCTCCGGCAGAGGTTTTTGCCACGGGCAACCGCGTGCTCTTTCGCAAGCACGGGCGCGTGATCGGCGAAAACTGTAAAGAGCTTGGCTTCAATGTGAATTTCGCCCCGGTGCTCGACTTGGCCTACCCGGCTTCGCGTTCGGTGATGAGTTCGCGGGCGGTTTCAGATGATCCGAAGCAAGTGGTTGTCTACGCCCGCGAGTTTCTGCGCGGGTTGGGCGCGGCTCGCGTACTCGGCTGCGGCAAACACTTTCCCGGACTCGGCGAGGCCACGCTCGATACCCATCATGAACTTCCGAGCGTGGAAAAGCCGCTGCGCAAATTGTGGGAGCAGGATCTGGTTCCTTATCGTCGGCTGCGGCGCGAATTGCCGATGGTCATGGTTTCGCACGCCGCGTTTCCTGGAGTGACGCCGGAGACGACAAAGGACCAAACCAAAGATCGAACTCCGGCTTCGCTCTCGAAGAAGTGGATCACCGACCTTCTGCGCAAGAAGATTGGCTACCGCGGCCTGGTCTGTTCCGACGATCTGGAGATGGGCGGCGTGCTGGCAGCGGCTCCGATCGAACAGGCGCTGATCGGGCACATCCGCGCCGGTGGCGAGATGGGCTTGATCTGCCATCGGGAAGACTTCATTTTGCGAACGCATGCAGCAGCGGTCCGTGAGGCGCAGCGCGACAGCAGATTTGCCCGCCGTGTGCAGGAATCGGTGCAGCGGGTACTGGCGTTTAAGAAGAAGTCGTTATTAAACAAATCGTTGGCGAGGCACCGCACTCCCGCTCCCACGGCCGCACGAATCGAGAAGCTGACGCGACAGCTCTGGGAGTTCGAGGAAGAGATCCGACTGGCTACCCTCGCTCGCGAGGGACACGCATGAGCATGATTGTTGCCGGCGTGATGAGCGGAACTTCCGCCGATGGGATTAACGTCGCGCTGGTTCGGGTTCCGTCCCATGCGGCTGGACGTGCCAGAGGCCCGTCACCAAACAAAAACCAGCACTCTGACTTCACGCTTCTAGGTCAGGAGGAGTATCTGTTCCCTGCCCCGGTTCGACGTGCGATCCTGGCCATGATGAACGCGGAATTGGCCCCCGTCGCGGACCTGGCCCGGCTGAACTTTCTTCTGGGTGAACTGTACGCCGAGGCGGTGGCCCAGACGGCGCGCCAGCATCGCGTAAAACTTGACCTGGTGGGCTGTCATGGACAGACGCTCTATCACCAGGGAGTGGCGGAGCGATTTCTCGGGCGAAAGTTGACGGCCACGTGGCAAACCGGCGAAGGCGCGGTGATCGCGTCGCGCCTCGGGGTGCCGGTGGTCTCTGATTTTCGTCCGGCGGATATGGCGGCCGGAGGGAAAGGCGCGCCGCTGGTACCGTTCGTCGACTATCTTCTGTACCGCGATCAGCGTGTCAATCGCATTGCGCAGAACATCGGCGGAATTGCAAATCTCACGGCGATTCCAGCGGGCGCATCGTTGCGCCAGGTGTTGGCTTTTGATACCGGCCCCGGCAACATGCTGATGGATGCCGTGATGGAAGAGCTTTTCGGGAAACGTTTCGATCGCGATGGCAAAGTCGCGGTCTCAGGACGCGTACTGGATGGCGTGATTACGCGATTGGTGCGCGCGCGCTTCTTCCGCCAGAAGCCTCCGCGAACGGCGGGGCGCGAGCAGTTTGGCCGGAAATACGTCAGCCGATTTCTTCAGGTTTGCCGCGGCGCCAGTAACCCCGACGTGGTGGCGACGGCAACGGCTTTGACGGCACGGTCCATTGCCGATGCGGTGCAGCGATTCGTGCTGCCGCGATTCGTTCTTCGTCCAAATGCCTCACCTCGAAAGCAGAGTGGTCACGAGATGATTGTCTCGGGCGGAGGCGCAAAGAATCCGACGCTGATCGCCATGTTGCGCCATGAAGTCGCGCCTCTGGGGATCGAATTGCATTTCTCCGATGAGTTCGGCCTTCCGGCAGAAGCGAAGGAGGCCGTGGCGTTCGCCCTGCTCGCGCATGAGACGTGGCATCGGCGGCCAAGCAATGTGCCGTCGGCTACGGGAGCGACGCGGGCGGCGATCCTGGGAAAGATTTCTTATGCGTAAGGCGGCAGCGCGGCAGCGCGCAAACAGCAGGTCCTTCGCTCCGCTCAGGATGACAATTTTGTTTCTAGTTACCATCGGAGGGGTACTGCCTCTGCTCTCCTGTACCCAACCTCCTGATCCCAACACCCTGGTGATGATCATTGAGAGCAGCCCGACGAATCTCGACCCCCGAGTGGGGATTGATGGACAATCGGAGCGCATCGACGAACTCCTCTTCGACGCTCTACTCACGCGCGACTCGCACTTCAATGTTGAACCCGGGTTGGCGGAGCGTTGGGAAGTCCCGGATTCGCTGACCTACATCTTCCATCTCCATCGCGGTGTAACCTTTCACGATGGGCGGCCACTTACCTCCCGCGATGTAAAGTGGACGCTCGATTCCCTGCTTCAGGGTAAGATCCGCAGCACAAAGACCTCTACCTACCGTTACGTGGACCGCATCGAAACGCCAGATGACCTGACTGTGGTGTTCCATTTGAAAGCGCCCTGGGCCGCCCTGCTGTGGAATCTTTCGGAGGGGGCGATTGGGATTGTGCCCTACGGGTCGCTTGACGAAATTACTCGTCAGCCGATCGGGACCGGGCCCTTCACCTTCGTCAGCGCGGAGATGGACAAGGAAGTGATTCTAAAGCGTAACGACGCTTACTGGGGCGAAACGCCGCGTCTAGCCCGCGTACGTTTCGTCGTGGTGCCCGACGCCACCACGCAAGCTCTAGAGTTGCGAAAAGGCAGCGCCGACCTAACCATCAACTCACCGATGTCACCCGACACCGTCGCCACACTCGGACGCGATCCGTCCCTCATCGTCCAGCACGGTCCCGGCACCAGGCTGGCCTACCTGGCCTTCAATCTGCGCGACCCTGTCTTGAAAGATGTGCGGGTTCGCCAAGCCATCGCCTACGCTCTGGACCGTCGCCCCATGATGGAGTACCTCTGGCGCAACCAGGTCCAGCCTGCATACAGCATCCTGCCGCCACAAAGCTGGGCGTACAACGATGCTGTGCCCCGCTACGATTACGATCCCGTCAAGGCTCGGCAACTGCTCGACGCCGCCGGCTTCCCAGACGTGAATGGCGTGCGCTTTCGCCTCGTGATGAAGACCTCGACAGACGAAAACACGCGCCTGATGGTCGCGGTCATGCAGCAACAATTGCGCGCCGTGGGCATTGCGCTCGATATACGCACGTTCGAATTCGCTACATTTTTTGCCGACGTCACCAGCGGCGCTTTCCAGCTCTATTCGCTGCGCTGGATCGGCGGTAACGAAGATCCCGACATTTTTGACGCAGCCTTTCACTCGCGCAACTTTCCTCCAGCGGGAAGGAACCGCAGCTTCTATTTAAATTCTCGTATCGATAACCTGATCGACCGGGCGAGCCGCGAGACCGATCAGAATGTCCGCAAGCAGCTGTATGGTGAAGTGCAGGAAATCCTGGCGCAGGATGTCCCGTCGATCAACCTGTGGTACTTCGATAATGTGCTCCTGCATACGCGGCGGGTGCGTGACGTGACCCTGAATCCTTCGGGAAACTACGACTTTCTAAAGACGGCAGAGATCAGCAGCCGGTAGGCAGTTTTCAGCGTGATAACATCAAACCTTGGACGCGCGCTTGACCGCGAGCAGAATTGTTCCCGCGACCTGAGACCTGAGACCTAACACCTGAGACCTGATCTTGAAAATTCTTTTCATCGGTGACATTTTTGGGCGCCCCGGGCGGACGATCGTAAAAGATCGTCTGCCTGAACTGCGCAAGCAGCACGCCGTCGATTTGGTCATCGCCAACTGTGAGAACGCTGCGGCTGGCTTCGGAATCACGCCTCCGCTGGCGGAAGAACTTTTCGATCTCGGAATCGACGTGATGACCACCGGCAATCACGTCTGGGACAAACGCGAAATCATCGAATACTTCCAGATGGCGGACGGCAACCCGCACAGCCCGGCGCGGCGGTTGCTGCGGCCGGCAAATTTTCCGCAGAGCCTGCCCGGCTGGGGAGTGTACGAAGGCCAGAAAAACGGTGTTGGTTATGCCGTTATGAATCTTCAGGGGCGCGTTTTCATGGGGTCGAGTGACGATCCCTTTCGCTACGCGGATCGGCTTCTGGAACAGATCAAAGCAAAGATCGTGTTTGTGGATTTCCATGCCGAAGCCAGTTCCGAAAAAATTGCCTTCGGATGGTATCTCGACGGACGCGTCACCGCCGTCGTGGGAACGCACACGCATATTCCTACGGCGGACGAGATCGTCCTGCCGAAGGGCACTGCCTACATCACGGACGTCGGCATGACCGGACCCTACGATAGCGTCATTGGAGTGAAAAAAGAGTTAGTGATCGAGAAATTTCTCAGCGGGATGCCAGCGCGTTTCGAAGCTGCCAATGGCGATGTCCGCCTGTGCGCCGTCGTGGTCGAGTGCGATGACCAGATCGGGTGCGCCATTCGGATGGAACGGCTGATGCTGCGGTAACCACCGACTAACCTGTGTTTCCGACCGTTACGATCGTAGTTCCCTATCGAGTATTTCGCTTGCAAGACAGCGGCCGCCAGGCATTCTATAGTAAACATATGCGTTGGCTGCCAGGGGGACTTTCTTTGTTGCTAGCGGGAGTGTGTCTCGCCGCAGACGCTCCCCCGTCCGCCGCGCCCGCGCTCTGTTCCGATTCCGCAGGTGCACCCGCCTGCCATGGTCCTGCCAAGGACCTGAAAGCGGCGCGGCAAGCATTTGCGCGGGGCCTAAAGCTCGAGAAATCAAGAAACGAAAAATCGCCCGACGATAATTTGCAAAATCTCAACGAAGCTTTTTACGAATTTGAGGAAGCAGCTCGCCTCGTCCCGCAAAACGTGGAGTACCTCACCGCGCAGGAGGTTACGCGACAGCATCTGGCCGGGATACATCTGGAACGTGGGAACAGCGACCTGCTCAAGGGCCAGCAAGTGGAGGCGCTGGCGGAGTTTCGAACGGCGCTTAGCCTCGATCCGCAGAACGAATTTGCTCAACAGCGCATAAACGACGTCCTCGGACCCGTACCGGTACACACCGCGAACCCGCCGCAGGTCGTCGCCAGCGCCGACGCGCTTACCCCGAAACCGATCGATGGGCTCCATGACATCCACTACCGGGGCGATTCGCGGGGTCTGCTCACCGCTGTCGCCGGGAGTTATGGACTAACGGTTGTCTTCGACGATAGCTTCCCCAGCCGGCGGGTGCGATTCGATATTGAGAATGCTGATTTCGCCACCGCCATGCGAGCGGCCTCCGCGGTCACCAAGAGCTTCAGCGTCGCACTCCAGGACACAGTTCTTTTCGCTGCCCTTGACAATGCCGACAACCATCGCCTCTACGACCGCTTGGGCATGCGTTCGTTCTACATCCCCGACAGCAGCACGGCGCAGGAGTTGAACGACCTGATGAAGTCGCTACAAACGTTATTTGGATTTAGCGCTCCGACCGGCTTCGCGAGCGTCGACACCGCAGCAAGCACAATCACGGTGCGCGGACCGCAGGCCGCACTGGACGGCGCAACCCAGTTTCTTGGACAGATGAATTTCGAACGGCCGGAAGTGATGCTCGATCTCAAGGTTTTCCAGGTCAGCCACACCTATATGCGTAGTATCGGGCTGCACGTCCCGAATACTTTCAATCTTTTCAATATTCCGACAGCCGCGCTGGCCGCTCTCGCCGGACCCAACATCCAGAGCCTGATCAACCAACTGATTGCCTCCGGCGGCATCAACCAAGCCGGCAATCAGACCATCTCAGCTCTCCTCGCGCAGTTGCAAGGCCAGCAGAACGGGATCTTCAGTCAGCCGCTCGCAACCTTTGGCGGCGGACTCACATTTATGGGGCTTAGCCTCGATCACTTGGCCGCCACGCTTACCATGAACGAGAGTTCGGTGCGGCAGCTCGATCACGTTCATTTGCTCGCTTCCCAGGAGAAGGACGCCACTTTCAAGCTGGGGTCGCGTTATCCCATCCTCAACGCCAGCTTTGCGCCGATTTATAACAATCCCGCCATCGCGCAGGTCATCGGGAATCAGTCGTTCACCGCGCCCTTTCCTTCGGTTAGTTATGAGGACATCGGACTCACGCTCAAAGCGAAACCACTGGTTCACAACAATTCAGACGTAGCTCTGGAGCTGGAGATACAATTTCGCACTTTGGGAACCCTCAACACTAACGGCATTCCCGACATTCTGAATCGTGAGTACAAGGGGGGGATCCTGCTCAAGGAAGGTGAACCGGCGGTCGTAGCGGGGATGGTCACCGCCTCGGACCAGCGGAGCCTGAGCGGTTTACCCTTCTTCTCGAATATCCCAGGCTTCGGCATCCTCACCTCCCAGACTTCAAAACAGGAAGAGAACGACGAGCTTCTGATCCTGATCACGCCGTTCGTAGTCCGTGCCCCGGAACGCACCGAAGCGCCGGAAATCTGGGTGGGGAAATAAATCGGACATTGAATCATTTAGCCATTGCAAGGTTCTGCCTTCGGTTTTCAATGATTCAATGAGCGGATGACTCAATGACCTGATCTATTTTTGGCTCATCTGGAAATCCACAATCTTCTTCTGCACCTCGACGGACGCCCCGCTGACGTTACGCCCATTAATGAACAGGGTCGGCGTGCCACTCACCCCAACCGACTTTCCCAGCGCAATGGAGGCCTCGACTCTCGCCTTCGTATCCGGCTTGGTCACGCAGGCGCCGATCTCATCGCCATTCACACCCGATGCGGTCGCAATGGCTTTCAACTTTTCATCGGCATTTGCGGCAGTGATATTGGCCTGCTCATCAAACGTCTTCTTGATAAATTTCCAGACCGCATCATTCGCAAGCTGCCCCGGCGAAACGCGCCCCACACAATCGACATATTCGGCGCCCTTTTCCGCCCAGTCATGCGCCGGCAGCGGAAAATTCTGGAAAACAAAGCGCGCCTCCGGAGCCAGTGCCAGGAGATGCTCGACTCCAGGCTCGGCCTTCTGACAGTGGGGGCACTGCATATCGCTGAACTCGACAATCGTAACGGAAGCCTGCGCCGGCCCCTTGGCCGGTCCGTTCACGCCTTTTTCGAGCTTGACGCGGTCATCCTCAAAGGGCTTCACACCGAAGGGCAGGATGTCGCCCACAATTACATGCTTTCCGTCAGAACTAACCAGCAAACGATTTACGTTCGAGCCCTGAGCGTTGGTGACAACGACCGAGACCTGCGCCAAGCCGGGCACCTCGGAGGGACGAATCTCGTTCACCTTCCACGTCCAGGTGGGATCGTGGCCGAACATCTGGAACAGGAATGAATTGACGGTGTCTTCGCTGGGCAGAATGGTTGTGACTTCCCCCGCGGCCGAACTAGCTGTCGGTCTTGTCTTGAGAGTAGGCGCGGTTTGAGCGATGGCGATGCCGGAGAACAAAAGAGCGACGAGCAGTGTGCCTTGCATGCGTGTCATATTAAGTTTGGAGTTCGATGGGAACTTCGATTGTTACAAAAACCGGAGCGATTGTCATTTCTGAGTGAGCGAAAGCGAACACCTAGAATTCCGACTTGGCAGCGATTGGAAATCTCCTCCCGTAGCCGAACGCCTTGGCGGAAATCTTGATTCCGGGTGCTGCTTGTTGCCGCTTATATTCACTGCGCTCCACCATTCGAATGACGCGCCGCACCAGATGCAATTCGAAATTGTGAACCCGCGCAATCTGTTCGGCCGACGACAGCTCCTCCACAAAGTCCTCGAGAATTGCATCGAGCACGTCGTAGGGTGGGAGTGAGTCCGAATCCTTCTGATCCGGACGCAATTCGGCCGACGGCGGCTTCTCTAAGGTCGCCTGCGGAATTACCTTGTGCCGTGAGTTCACGTAAGCGCTGATTCGGTATACCAACGTCTTTGGCACATCCGAGATCACCGCCAGTCCGCCCACCATGTCGCCATAAAGAGTGCAATACCCAACGGCCAATTCACTCTTGTTCCCCGTCGAAAGCACCAGCGCGCTGAACTTGTTCGACATGGCCATCAGCAGCAATCCGCGGGCGCGGGACTGAATATTTTCTTCGGTGGTGTCGGGCGGCCTATCGGCAAATACTGGCGCAAGCGTCTGGCGCGCCGCCTCGTAGATTTCCTGGATCGAAAGTAATTCGAAGCGAATGTGGAGGTTCTTGGCCAATTCCTGCGCGTCGTCAATCGACCCTTGCGATGAGTACGGGCCCGGCATGCCGACGCCGATCACGTTCTCAGCGCCCAGCGCATCGGCCGCAATCGACGCGGTGAGCGCGGAATCGATGCCTCCGCTGATTCCGATAATCGCCCGCTGGAAGCCGCATTTGTACACGTAATCCCGCGTGCCCAGAACCAGCGCCTCGTACGCGCTCGCTTCTTCACCCGCGACCTGTGGATGCATCTCCCCACTGAGCTTCTGGGAATCGAAATAGATCAGGTCCTCCTCGAACGACTTCCCTTGCGCGATCACCTGTCCGTCGGGCGCAATCACCAGGCTCGATCCGTCGAACACCAGGCTGTCGTTACCCCCGACCTGGTTCACCATGGCGACCGGCACCTTCTGATTCTTGGCGATAGCCGCCAGCATGTCGTGACGCAATTCGCGCTTGCCCAACCAAAACGGAGACGCCGATATGTTGAGCACGAAGTTCCCGCCGACTCGAACCAGCTCTTCGACCGGGTCCACGCGATAGAGCTGCCGGTTCCAGAAGCGCTTGTCGTTCCATGCATCCTCGCATATGGTTAAGGCCATCTGCCTGCCGCACATGCTGAACAGCTGCTGGCTCTTGGCGGGAGCGAAGTTGCGCATTTCGTCGAAGACGTCATACGTGGGCAGCAGCATCTTCGACTGAATGAAATCGATGTGCCCCTCGCGCAGGAGGGCGGCCGAGTTCATCACTTTCTTGCCAGCGTCCGCGTCGGCCGGCGTCACCATCCCACAGATCACGGCGATGCCCTTTGTTTCGACGGCGATCCGCTCCACCGTCGCGCGATTGCGCGCCACAAACGACGGCCTCTCCACTAGATCGCGTGGCGGGTACCCGCAGACGGCGAGTTCGGGAAACAGAATCAGGCCGGCACCCGCACTCCTCGCCTGCAGCGCAAACTGGATGATCTTGGCAGCATTGCCAGAGAAGTCCCCGACGGTGGGGTTGATCTGGCCCAGGGCAATCTTCACGCTTATAGTTTAGTTTAGAAGGTCGAGGTGTGGAAGGTCGGGCCGGAAGATGCTAACGGAACAGGTCTGATAGCGCACAAAAGAACTCTGCCGGCGTCGCGATACGCAGCGAGGTCCGCTGCGCGACGGCTTTGGCGAAGTGCTTGGTGTTATGCGTCAGCAGCCAGTCGGGTTTGCTGGCCATCGCAGACAGTAGCACCGGTACATCCGGCTCGGGCCGGATCAAGCGTCGGCTCGAATGCACTAGATCTCTATCCGCATACGGAACAAGCTCAGGATTGTTAACTTGATGAGGCGCTGATAGTCTGCGACCAGTTGGTCGACATCGAGCGACGGCAAACGTTCCGCGTGAAGTAACAGGTTTTCCTCCACCTCGTCGCGAACCACTTCCGCCAGCACCAGCCTACACACTTTGGCGTCGCAGAGCGACAGCGTAGCTTTGTCGAGGCCCCAGGTCGAAACAATCCCTCCGGTCAGGACATTCGAGTCGAGAAACAACCGGATTCGGCGTTGGCTGGTCACTTCCCGCGCTGGTTGCGCCGGTGACGCCGCGCAAGGTTGTCGGCATCTGCAGGCTTTGTGCGGTAGCGACGCGTGTAGACGCGATTGCGAGCCTCTGGGATGGTCGCGAGAAGTTCCTCCGATGTCAGTCCGGCAGCTGTAAGCCTCGAACTCAGCCGTTCGCAAAGCCGCTCAAAGCGCCGCTGCTTCGGCAGCAGAATGAGGCCGTCACCCAAACGCAGAACCGCAAAGGGCGCGCCAACCCCCAACCCGAGATCTTCCCGGAACTGTTTGGGGACGGTGAGCTGGCCCTTTTCGCCGATCTTGGTCGTCGTCATATATTCGAGGGGTGGTTAAGGGTTGACATGGTTGGTAGGAAACTCCTACCACAGAATCCACCCGTCTCCAAGCATGAAGGTTGGACGCGCACTCAGGCGCCTGTTCACGCAAGGCAAAGAAGTTAGGCTGTCGGGGTGGGAGGCAAACTCCAGTTGGGCCCCGGGCCCGAACCCGGGCCGGAGGGCGGGGGCACCGGTACCATCGGTGGGATCCCCGAGGGGTTGGCGGGACTAGATTCCGGCATTTCTTCTCCAGGACGTCGCAGCGTGGGCGCATTTGCGGGGCGTTCTTCCTGCTTCTTGGCAACGGTCGGCGCGCCCAGATCGACTTCTTTTTCGACACGCACAATTTTCTCGCCGTCCACTTTCATGGTCTCGACCCGCACGACTTCGTCTCCCACAAAGCGCACAAAGTCGACGTCCTGTGGAGGCGTGCCATAAATCCATTCCTCGTACTCAACTTCGCCCGCATGCTCGCGAACTTTCTTTGGCGGACGCCCCATGGCGTAGATCACCATCTCATGGTTCATTCCCACCAGCACGTGGTGATTCTTGATGGCTTCCTTGACCTGTGGAGAAACGGTTTCCTCGTACGCCTCGAGCGCGGATTTGGCATCGAAATCAAATACGGGACGCAGCAACAGCTTCAGCTCTGGCCCCGTCATCTCCGGAACATACTTGTCGAAATAGAGATCCACGAAAGAACCGCGGGCGTTGGCGGACGAATCCGAGGGCGCAACTGGCACAGATGACTGCGCACCAACAATCGTGATGTGCTGATACCATTTCTGCTTCTTGATGGGGCCGCCGTTGATTTCAAAACGGATGTGGTCTTCCTTGATGATGACGTCGCTGATGCGGGCCCGATCGCCGGGTTTCGCTGCCGGGCCCCAGAGCGCCATCATATGTTGCAGTTCCGCGCCGCTGGGCGTCACCGTTCCGTTCCTGAGCTTCAGTCCGCTCTGTCCCATCGGAAAACTTGCACGGATGTAGACCAATTCTTCGTTGAAGGCGTGGACAATTTCTTCGCGGGTTTCCTTGGAAATTCTTGGCGGCGGAGTGTTGTCGGCGAGCAGCGCCGAGGAGAAGCCCAGCGAGCAGAGGAACAGAAGGATCGCAAACCGCCGACAACCAACCGAACGAACCTGGAAGGACCGCATGCACCACCCCGGGCCGACTGCCTTAATTATAAGACCGGCGTCAAACCCGGTGCCCAGTTCTGAGTATCTAATTCCGACCGGTTCTCATTGAGACCTTGGAGGTGAAAACTGAGAGAACTTGGAACTGAAAACTGCCTGCAGTGACCAGCGGTGTGAGTACTTCGGTAACGGTGGACTGTACTTTAAGCACCTGAGATCGCTCCTTGCAACCAACATAGAATGGATGTAGGACGGACCAGCTCATCCCCGCGCTTGGGCCGACAGGATTACCTTTTGCAGCTGAAGCTTCCCATTCCCGCGCGCATTCCGCTCCTCTACGTCATCCTTGGCGTGCTCTTGGCCATCAGCGTTCTCCCCATGTACTTTTACTCGGCGCAGATTGAGACGATGAACCGGGAGCGCCTGAAAACCAACGAGATGCTGCTGCAGAACACGGTCACGCGTTCGCTGGCCGACGATATTTCCCAGCACCAGGGAGCTCTGCACATGATGCTGGCCAATTTGTCGTCGTCGATCCAGGTCATGATGCTGTCCAATGCGACCGACTTTACTGCTGAAAACTTTCTGACGCCAGAGCTGCGGGCCATGCTCGAGAATTTTGTTTCGTCCTCGAATGATATTGCTTATGCCACGCTGCTGAACGCAGATGCTAAAGGAGTTTCCGCCGGGCGTATCGAGCCTGACGCATTTCTACAGCGCGAACTGGAGCGAGCCTATCAAGCCGCCCAGGAAGGACGCGGCTACAGCGGGCAACCGCTGATGGTGGGCAGCGGGAAATCTGCGCGCACGGTCATGCTGGTCAGTTCGCCGATCATGTATGACAAGCGCTTTCTGGGGATGATCGGGTCAGTTGTGGATATGGACTACCTCATCCGCCGGTTGCAGCAAGTCAGCATGACCGGGTTGATGCCGTACGTCGTGGACAGCCAGGGCCGGCTGGTGGCGGCCGGGACTGCGCAATATGCTACCGGACAGGACATGAGCCACTTCGATATCGTCCGCAGCTTTGTGGACGAAGGCTCCAAAGCGCAGTTGGCGGCGACCCGCGAATTCACCATTCGTGATGGAAAAGACACGACCGAGATGCTGGGAACGTATAGTCCGGTCACCTCGCTGGACTGGGCGGTCGTCGTGCAGAAGCCGCGCGAGGATGCGTATCGCGGAATCTACGAAATGCAGCGCACCGGACGCCTGCTGGCATGGCTGGCGGTTTTTGTGAGTGTGGGCTTGAGTATTTTCTCGGCGCGCCGGATCACCAGCCCCCTGCAGGTGCTGACGCAATCCAGCCAGGCCATTGCGCGCGGCGATTTCTCGCAACGCGTCCACGTAAGAACCCGCACCGAGATTGGCGAACTGGCGACCACGTTCAACACGATGCAGGAAGAACTGGAACAGTTCGTTGAAGACCTGAAGCGCGCCGCGGATGAAAACAAGAACCTGTTCATGGGTTCGATCCAGATGCTGGCCGGCGCGGTCGACGAAAAAGACCCTTACACGAAGGGCCATTCCGACCGAGTTACGAAATACTCGCTGATGATCGCGAAAGAGATGGGACTCGATCCTGGATTTCTGGAGATCCTGCGCATCTCGGCGCAGTTGCATGACGTCGGCAAAATCGGAATCGAGGATCGCATCCTGAAAAAGCCGGGCGCTCTGACTCCGGAAGAGTTCGAGATCATGAAGACGCACACCACCAAGGGTGCGAACATTCTGCGTCCGGTGCCGCAGCTGCGCGAAATGCTCCCCGGAATCGAGCTGCATCATGAAGCTCTCAACGGGCGTGGATACCCTTATGGTCTCAAAGGCGATGAGATCCCTCTGCTGGCACGCGTCATTGCCGTCGGAGACACTTTTGATGCTTTAACCACGAACCGTCCTTACCAGAAGGCGCACGATCCGGTGGAAGCTCTGCGCATCATCGAGAATCTTTCGGGACAGCGACTCGACCCCAGCGCCGTGACCGCGCTCCTGGCGGTGTTTTACCGGGGAGACATCCGTATTCAGAAACCACTGACCCATGCCATCCCTGTGCAAGCGCCCACGGCTGTTCCGACGCCGATCGCACTCCCGCTCCCGCCCGCCGACCCCATCACGGTCGAAACCACGCGTACCTAGAAATCCGTCGTTGGTCGATGGTCATTGGTCGCTCGCTATTCCTTCTTGTATCGGCAGCTCGTGAGCAATCATGGGTCAAAGGCTTGCTAACGACTAGCGACCACCGACCGACTGCCTCTCCGCCGTCGATTCTCCTATAATCATTCTCAGACCCTCATGATTCAAACTCTTTTTGGCAGTCTGGACGAAGAACAGAAACCAAGTTTTATTGAGCGCATGAAAGAGGCCGTCTCGCGCACCCGCGAGAACCTGGCCGAACGCATCGAAGATGTTGTCTCCATCGGCAAGGAGATCGACCGCTCCACGGTCGACGATCTGGAAGCCACGTTGATTGGCGCCGACCTCGGCACCGCCACCACCCATGAGGTTCTGGCGAAGTTGCGCGACAAAGCCGATCGCAAGCAGATCAAAGATGTGAACGAACTCAAACGGCTGCTGAAAGAGGAATTGCTGACCATCCTCACATCGACCAGTTCGAGGCCGGTAACCAGGGTCGACGGCACGCCGGAAGTGATCATAGTCGTTGGCGTGAACGGCACGGGCAAAACAACGACGATCGGAAAATTGGCGCAGGTGTTTCGTGCCCAAGGCAAGACCGTGCTGCTGTGCGCAGCGGACACGTTCCGCGCTGCGGCCATCGAGCAACTCGAAATTTGGGGACAGCGCACGGGAACGGAAGTGATCAAAACAAAAGCCGGGGGCGATCCGTCGGCGGTGCTCTTTGACGCACTGCAATCGGCAACATCGCGCCAGACCGATTACGTGATCGTCGATACTGCCGGGCGCCTACACACCAAGCTGAACCTGATGCTCGAACTCGAAAAGATGAAGCGCACGGCGCAACGCATCGTGCCCGGCGCGCCGCACGAAACTTTGCTGGTGATGGACGCCACCACCGGTCAAAATGGATTGCAACAAGCGCGGCAGTTCACGCAATCGTCCGGGGTCACGGGAATTGTCCTGACCAAGCTTGATGGCACGGCCAAAGGCGGAGTCGTGGTGGCAATTTCGCGCGAGTTGGGGCTGCCGGTACGGTATGTGGGAGTCGGCGAGAAGATCGGAGATCTGCTGCCGTTTGATCCCAAAGAGTTTGTAGGGTCGCTGTTCTCCTGAAGATTCACCACGAGGAACGCGTCCGATGAACGTCTGGTGGCAACTGGCGATTGGTATCGTTGTGCTGTGGTTCGTTCTACGCTTCGTGGGAAGCCGGTTCAGTCCCCGAGAGCCCTCCGAATCACTTGACGATCCCAGGGTTGAAGATCCATTCGCCCGCGTACCATCGCCCAAGAAACGAGGTCCGCAGAATCGGTCTGGCGCGGTGGCCTTGGCAGAGCCCGATGAGAAAGACGAGAATCGCAGTTTTCCCCCTCGAAATTTATGAATTGGATTTTCTCTGTGCCTCTGTGTCTCTGTGGTGGATTTTAAACTGTGCGGCGAGATAGTCTCTCTATTTTCATGACCATCGACGAACAACACATGCGCAGGGCGCTGGAGCTAGCGCGAGCGGGCGTTGGGCTGGTCTCGCCTAATCCCGCAGTGGGAGCGGTCGTCGTGGACGTGTCCGGCCGCGAAGTTGGGGTGGGCAGGCACACCTATGATGGCATGAAGCACGCCGAGGTTCTCGCCCTGGAGCAAGCAGGCGATTCGGCACGCGGCGGAACGCTCTACCTGAATCTGGAACCATGCTCGCATCAGGGGCGCACCGGTCCGTGCGTCGATGTCGTGATCGCAGCCGGAATCAGTCGCGTGATCTGCTCCATGGAAGACCCAAATCCACGCGTGGCAGGGCAAGGATTTTCCAAGCTCCGCGCTGCAGGAATTACCGTACTGGTCGGCTTACTCGAGGCAGAAGCAAAGAAGCTGAATGAAGCTTTCGCCAAGTACATCCGGTTTGGCGAGCCGCTGGTCACACTGAAGTCGGCTATGACCCTCGATGGAAAAATTGCTGACGCCACGAAACCGGGCGCCGAGCGAAGTTCCGAAGCTCGTTCAGCCACGTCTGTCACGGAGGGCTCGCGCAGCGGATACCACTGGATCACTGGCGAACTGGCGCGCGCTCACGTGCAGCAATTGCGCCACAACAGTGATGCGATCATGGCTGGAGTCGGGACCGTGATGGCGGACGATCCGCTGTTGACGGACCGGAGCGGCCTGCCGCGACGGCGCAAACTGCTGCGCGTGATCCTGGATTCCTACTTACGCATTCCACCTGCGTCGCGAGTAATCCAGACCGCGGAGGACGATGTTCTGGTGCTGTGCTCCGCTGCGGAGGAAGCGGCGAAGCAGGGGCTCGAAGCGCGGGGGATTCGCGTGCAACAAATAGCATCGACGGCGGACGGGCGGCCCGATTTCCGAGCGATTGTCCAAAGCCTGGGCGAGCGGGAGGTCACCAGCCTGCTGATCGAAGGTGGAGCGCTGGTGAACGGTGCGGCCCTGGCATCGGGTCAGGTGGACAAGGTGTTCCTCTACTACGCCCCGAAGATTTTTGGTCAGGGCGCAGTTCCCTTTATCGTCGACGAAGCCTTTCTCGGCAGCACGCCGTGCGTGCGGCGCTTCGAATTACACCGCTTCGGCGAAGACTTTGCGCTGGAAGGTTATCTTCGCGACCCGTACTCGGCACAGGCGTGAGTTGTTGCGGCTGTCTACTTTTTCACCTAAGACAGATTGAGGCGATCAAACTCGGCGTCGAAGCCAGTGCCTTCGGGTGCGGCGCACATGATCCCCACTTCCGCCCGCGATGCTGGAGAGTATCCCTGCCGCACCGAGATGACGTCCTTCCCGTCCAGTGAACAAAAGATCTCAAGCGACTCCCCCTTGCGGACGGCGCGCCACCACACCGGCCCGGTCTCGGTCAGATCCGGCATGGTGGACCAGTCGGAGATCTCACCGGTGAACACCACGCTGGCGTGACGTCTCCCGTCGAAAAATTCAGTGCCGCACTTCATCCATTTCTCGGCAATCACGCGGACCATCAGCCCGGCCTGATCGTAGAGCGCCGCATATTGGCGGTTGAGGCGCGCCTCAAAAATAAAGTCCCCGTCGGTCCCTAGGTGAAAGAAGTGGCCGTCGTCGGTGATGTAGCCGTAATAGGTCTTGCGCCAGAAATCAGTCTTTGGACGGGAGCGCACGATCAGCTTTTCGCCAACTCTTTTCGAGGCAGCGGGCTCATTGAACCAGCTCATGCGGGGAATCAGATCGGCGTCGGTAACATCGGCCCTGGCTGCACCCCATTATTGCCAATGCACCAACAAACGCGGTCGCCTGCAAAACAAAAGCACGGCGGGTCGTGTCATCCATCGGCGTACTCCTTACTTTGCGGGATTCTGTCCGACGCGGAGTTATTGTGACGGCGTAAGGCCTTTTGCTCCACTTGCGCTCCCCGCCTTCGATCTCGAGGTGTTATCTTCGAGGGTGATCGTTGGAGGATCGTGTTCGCGGGAGGTACAAGTCTAATCCTATGTTTACCGGAATCACCGAAGAAGTGGGCAAAGTCATAAAGATCGAGCAGCGCGGTGAGAACCGCCGCATCACCGTCGAAGCTGCGAATACCCCGAAGGAATTGCGAACTGGCCAAAGCATCGCGGTAAGCGGCGTTTGCCTGACGGCGCTGGACATCAGACCAAAATCATTTTGCGCCGACTTGGCGCCGGAAACGTGGGTGCGAACCTCGTTTTCGCGGATGCACGAAGGCGCGCTCGTGAACCTGGAGTTGCCGATGAAGGCCAATGGGCGTTTCGACGGCCACATTGTTCAAGGGCACGTCGATGGCGTGGGCAAGGTCATCGAGTTCGAGCGCATCGTCGACTCGGACGGCCGAGATTCCGAGAACTGGTGGCTGCATATTGAGATCCCATCAGAGATCGAAAAGTATACGGTGTTCAAGGGGTCGATTTCGATCGAGGGCATCAGCCTGACGGTCGCAAAACTTGAAGGGAACGTGTGTACGATCGCGATCATTCCGCATACGGTCGAGCTGACCAATCTCGGTTCGCTCAAGCCCGGTGATCCGGTCAACCTGGAAGCCGACGTGATCGCGAAGTACGTCGAGAAGATGATGAAACGCGAGCCCGCGCAGAGTTCGATCACCGTGGAGGAGTTGGTGAGGCAAGGCTTCTAGTGGAGAGACGGGCGCCCCACCCGTTCCGCCGGGGGCCCCGCTCTCCACCAGCGCTCGCCCTTACGCTTCCAACTTCAGCTCATCCAGTTCCAGGAACTCCTGAATGATGGGCTCGTTCGATTTCTCCATGTCCTCGTAGGGCCCAAAGAAAATCGCTCGACCTTCGTAAAGAAAGACAAGGCGGTCGGCCAGCTTCTTGGCCAGGCGCATGTCGTGGGTGACAACGACGGAGGTCAGATGCAGTTGCAGTTTGAGCCGCGCGATGAGGTCGCCGAGCAGGTTCCCCATCATCGGATCTACCATCGTAGTGGGCTCGTCGTAGAGCACGCATTCCGGTTGGGCGGAGAGGGCCCGCGCGATGGCGACAGAACGTTTCATGCCGGTAGAAAGGTCGGAAGGCAACAGCTCACGCATCTCCTTGACGCCGACCATTTCGAGCAGACCATCCACGACCTGGTAAATCTGCTGTTCTGAAAGCTCTCTTTTTTCGCGTAAGGGGAAGGCGATGTTTTCACCGACCGTTAAGGAATCGAAGAGAGCGCCATTCTGGAACACCATGGTGACTTTCTTGCGGATGTCTTCGAGCTGGACTTCGTTGTAGTCGGTGATGTCCTGGCCGGCGACAATGATTCGGCCCGAATCCGGCTTAAGGAAGCCCATGATGTTGTGGAGCGCCACCGATTTTCCGACGCCGCTGCGGCCGAGAATGCAGACCATTTCACCCGGCAATACGTTGAAGCTGACGTCCTTCAGAATGACGCGATCTCCAAATGCCTTGCAGACGTCTTTAAACTCGATGTAGGGAGGTAGTGTCACCGCGGCAGCCATGGCTACCAGCATGGCATGAGATGCCCCGGCGGCTCAAGCGAAAGCGTAGGGACAGCCGCCCTCGGCGGTCCGGCGGAGCGACGAAGACGCGCCGCTGTCTAGGCGTAGCGGGGCCATTTCCCGAGTAGCCGGCAAATCGCACGGTGATGAGCCAATTCCGGGGCTGTGAGTGCTATGGGGAACTAATGGTGTCATCCAGGCTCGGTGCGGCGTAGAGGAAATTGTGCGCTCGCGCAGTCAGGATGGGCCGCCTCTGCGCCAGCCGCAATCCGTTCGACAGCCAAGCCAAAATCACAAAGTGGACGGTCTTCGTTGCCAGTTGCGTCCTCGATCGTGCATCCAACGAGTCCCACCTCGGCTGCAAGCCGTATCGTTTCCGCCACGGCTTCCGGCGTCAGCGAACCCCTTTCCGAGATCCGCAGAGACGGGCAAATCCGTCGCATCAACAATCACCTGCCCGTGCGCCAGCCCCTCACCTCGATTCAGTCCGTGGTCGCTCCGTCCCCGGGCAGAGGCGGAGGCTGCACTCGATGTGGCTAATGCCTTGAAGTCAAGTCCGGCGAGAATGCGGGCGGAGCCGACATCCCACGGATTCGGAATTACGAAGGAGCCAGGACCGTCATGGAGCGCGCGGAAACGAGTTGCCTTCTCGATCTGGGTGACACTCATAGAAGTGGGCCTCCCAATCAGAATCTTCCTCAGCTGACGAAATCAGCCTTATCACTCACGACGATGCCAATCCGGATTCTGGTCTGTCAGGGGCAAACCGAAAAGCGACCCATTTAAGAGCGGGAGTCAAAATCCCCGCCCTCAGCGACGACCCGGTCCTGCGGGGTATTTATGTTGACAAAACTTTTCTCGGAAAAACCGGCTGCCGCCAGTTCGGCCTCTTCGATCACTCGAATGGACGTGCCGGAAAACGCCACGTCGATCTTGTACTTCCCTGCCAAGAGAGCCTGCTCCGCAGTAGCAGAAAAGTCGCGCCGATACACGGCGCAGAGCGGCTGAAATCCGTAGCGGGTGCGAGGCACGGTGATGATGGCGTGGTTATCCTGGTCTCGAGCCGTCGCGAACAGAAACTCGAGCAGCTCCGTGGAGACGAAGGGCATGTCCACGGCGAGCATCAGGTTCAACTCGGCCGGCGAATGCACGAGCGCGGCGTGAATGCCGGCGAGCGGACCGCATCCAGAGAAAATATCGGCCACGACCGATTCGTATTTCGTGGATCCGCTTTGCGCCGGTCCGCATTTCGTAAATTTGGCGGGGTCGCCGACGATCGCGACCCGGTCGCAGACTCCGTCCATCACGGCAAGCGCGCGATCTAGTAATGTTTGGCCGCCGAAGTCCAGAAATGCCTTGTCCGCTCCCATGCGGGAACTCTTGCCTCCCGCGATGAGGAAGCCCATGCGCGACGGTTCGCTTCGTGCCATGTGGACAAGCATAAGTCCTGAACCGCGATACACGAAAGTAACCTGTTCAGAATGCCGAAGCCGTCGGAAGATGGAGGTGTCCGATTTAGTACGGGAGCCCTACTCGTCATCATGCCGCAAAAACTCATGGATGTTCTCATGCTGGGACGCTGTTCACACGAGTTTTCCTGGCCGCGCCGCGCGGCCAGCGGAGAGTACTACCAAGTCTGCATGGTATGCGCGACTGCTTACCAGTATGACTGGAAGACAATGCGTCGCGGAGACCGGGTCGACGAGCCGGTGGCGGAGACCACCACCATCCGGCGCCGCTCCGGTCAAAAGCAGCCGACCTGGATGCCCCGGGCACGGCGCCTGCGCTCGGACCTTAAGATCCGATACCGCGGGAAAAATCTCAGTAACTGGTACGAGGGTCTGATCCGGAACATCAGTCAATCGGGCGTTCTGTTTCATGGCCCGCAGCAACTGCCCGCGAATGCGCTGGTGGAACTGATCTTCGAGATGCCCGAAGAAATCTCCGGACAAAAAAACAGCAACGTTCTTTGCCAGGGCAGGTTGATTCGCATCAAGAACTCGGCCGGCACTGCGGCGGAAGACGCTTTCGCGCTGGCAGCGTCCATCCTCGACTACAAATTTCTTCACCACGATTGATCGTCGAACGGCCTGAAGCGTGTGGCGCGGACACTCCTGTCCGCGTCCTTTGCCTCAGCCCCGTGCCTCCGATTTCCTGTTTAAGCCCACAAGCGCGGCGCGTCGCCATAGTTGCCGTGCGCCCGTCCTGCTGCTACAGTTTCCCCGACACATTGAAGAAGCAGTCTTGCCCGCTCTGGTCCAGCCGCCTCAAAGTCCTCTGACTGGACGTGGCAGCGCTCGAAGCAGCATTTTGAGAAATGCTTGGAATCGGGGCCAATCTGAATAGCTGGATGGCGCGCAATCGGTATTCGGCGCTGGTGCAATACACAGGAGCTGCGCTCGCGGTTTGGGTAGCGCTCAGCCTCTGGACTTTTTCTTCCGTGCTGCACCGTCATCTCTTTGTACTTTTGCTTGCGGCAGTCCTTTTCACCGCTCGTTTTCTGGGCTTTGGCCCCGCGGTTTTCTGCTCGCTGGTTTCGACCGCTTGCCTGGATTTCTTCGCCGTTCCGCCCTACTTCAGCTTCCGTATCGCCACGGCCGCCGGTCTGGAGCGGCTGCTGGTTTTCCTGGCCATTTCCGTGTTCGCTGGCAGCATGGCCCGGCAGAAAACATTGGCGGAATCGCGCGCCGATCGCACCACCCGCGAGATGGCGGCAATCGTGGAATACTCCTGTGACGCGATTTACAGCTCGCATCCGGATGGCCCCATCACCAGTTGGAATCGCGCTGCCGAACAACTCTATGGCTACACTGCCGAGGAGGCCGTCGGATCGCCGGTTGCGCGACTGGTGCCGCCGGAACGCCACGGCGAACTGGAACGCAACCTCGAAATACTGAATAGCGGCGGGCACGTTGCATCCTATCGGACCGAGCGCATGCGCAAGGACGGCGCACGCTGCCCGGTACTGCTTTCCGTGTCGCCACTTCGAGACGCCCGTGGCGAGATCGTCGGAGCGTCGGCCATTGCACGTGACATCTCTGCCGAAAAGCAGTCCGAAGAAGCCATCCGCCGCAGCGAAAAGCTCGCCACTGCGGGCCGGCTCGCCGCTTCCATCGCGCACGAGATCAACAATTCGCTCGAGGCCCTGGTCAACCTGCTTTACCTGGCGCGTCATGACTCCAGCAACGTCGCGGAGTATCTGACTCGGGCGGAGCAGGAGGTAGGCCGCGTGGCACACTTGGCACAACAGACGCTGGGGTTTGTCCGCGACGCCAGCTCTCCGGCTTCAATGGATCCTGCCGCCATCATGGACGAGATTTTGCGGTTGTATGCCCGCAAACTGGAAGACCGGCACATCCGCGTGATTCGACGCTACCGCAACATTAGCCTCGTCAGTGGCTATTCGGGCGAGCTGCGGCAGTTGCTGGCCAATCTTCTGGTGAATGCGGTGGATGCCATGGCGGACGGAGGTTCTCTGCAGGTGCGCGTGGCAGCGGGTTGCGACTGGTCCGATGGCCGGGACGGTGTCCGCATCACCGTGGCCGACAACGGCAGCGGAATTCCCCGCGACCAACTGCCCCAGATTTTCGAACCTTTCTATACCAGCAAGAAGGACACCGGAACCGGCCTCGGATTGTGGGTCTCTCGCGGCATTGTCCAGAAACACGGCGGATCGATTCGGGTGCGAAGCCGGGCAGAAGGACCTGACACAGGACGCTCGACCGGAACTGTGTTTTCGATCTTTTTACCCCAGCGACAGGAAATCAGCCGGGTAGCGTGAGCTGCCTTCTCATTTTATTTGCTTCCAACAACTTACAGTCACCAGAAGTGCAGTGACCTTCGTGCTTAGAAGGCCCCGCCCGACCGGCTTATAATCATCCAAGTCCAATCAGACTGTGCACTTAGCCAACGTGGAACCTCTTTTTGCAGTTGCGACCTTCGCTCTGGGGCTGTGCTTTGGCAGCTTCCTGAACGTGTGTATCTACCGGTTGCCGCGTGGCCAGTCGGTCGTCGCACCGCGCTCTGCCTGTCCGCACTGCGGAGATCTCATCCCGCTCTATCACAACGTGCCGGTGCTGAGCTGGCTGATTCTTCGCGGAAGGTGCCGCGCCTGCAAGCAGCCGATATCACCACGCTACCTATTGATCGAACTCCTCACGGGCCTGCTCTTTCTCAGCTGTTACGCCCACTTTGGTTTGACTCTGGCGGCGCTCAAGTGCGCCGTACTCGGCTACCTGCTGCTGGGCTTGATCTTTACCGACGCGGAAACCAAGATGCTGCCCGACGCGATGACTCTTCCCGGACTAGCGATGGGAATTGCATTCAGCCTCGTGGTTCCGGTCAATGATCTGGCTTCTAGAATCATCCCTGGCATGGTGTCGCCCGCCATGCGGGGCGAGATTTCGTGGCGGATGTGGTCGCTCTCAGACTCACTGTTGGGTGCGGCGGTTGGCGCGTCGTTCCTCTACGGCGCAGCCGCCATTTACCTGCGAGCCCGCGGCGTCGAAGGCATGGGGTTCGGCGACGTCAAGCTGATGGCGCTGATCGGCGCATTCCTCGGAACCAAGCTCACCGTCTTAACCATATTTGCCGCCTCGCTGACGGGATCGTTATTTGGACTCAGTACAGTTCTCGCAGTCTGGATGAAGCGCCTGCGCCGGAACCGGAACCGGAACAAGTCCCGCACCCCTGGCACTCCTGATGACGCCCGGAGACGCGCCTGGCAGTCCGCGCGCCTCGCGCTCCGCTACTACGAGATGCCGTTTGGCGTGTTTCTCGGCGGCATGGCGATCTTGTCGTTCCTGTTTGGCAACCGCCTCCTGCATTGGTATTGGAGGGCGCTGTGAGCCTGCTGACGAATCCACTGCTGCTGCGCATGGGCCTGCTTTTGTTCACCGCCGTCGCTGCTTTCGGACTGGTCTTATTCACGATTCGGCGCTTGCGGAAGAATCTCGTACCCGAACCCGAATCGCTGAATCAACTTCCCTTAGCGGCGGAGGGATTGCCCGTCCATGCCTATCACGCCGTCATTCAGCAACTGAAGCAGCAAAAGCATGAACTCACCACCCAGCAACTCTCGGATCGTAGAAAAGCCAAGGCCTCCGACACGCTGAGCTCAACCATACTTTCGAACCTTTCCTGCGGCGTTCTGTTCTTGAACACCAGTGGTCTGGTGCGGCAAGCGAATTCGGCGGCGCGCAAGCTGCTGGGATTTGCCTCGCCGGCGGGACTGCACGCTTCCGATCTTTTCCGCGCCGCCACGCTGCGCCCGGACAACGGTGGCTCTGGTTCGGTTTCAGAATCGAGCGTCGAAAAAGCTCTTGCTCCCGCACTGACCGGAAGCTCAGTGGTTCAAGGGCTGGTGGTGAATTGTTTCACACGGGATGGAGAAAGCCGTGTACTCGAAGTCACCGCCTCCCCGGTTCTGGCTGAAGACGCCAGTCTCATGGGCACAACTCTTGTGCTCACCGACAAGACCGACATTGAGCGCATCCGGCACGATCAAAAGACGCGTCAGGAAGTTTCCTCGGAACTCGCGCTCGGACTGCGCGATTCCCTGACTACGATCGCGGGATATGCACAGCAATTAGCCCGCAGCCGGGACCCGGAACTGGCACGCCAGTTGGCCGACGCCATCGCCCATGAAGCGGCTCAGTTGGACCGGACCATCGGCAGTTTCCTGGGAGGCACACGGGTGGCAACGGCAAGTTCTTGAGACTAGCGATTGCAGGCTGCGATCAGAATCGCGGCCTTGCGAAAGGATAATTCACATGAAGCACACGAACTTGATGACCATGAAAATGACCATGAAACTGACGACTGTCTTTACGATGCTCCTGCTCGCTGTCAGCGGCGCCGCCGCTCAGTCACTCGGGGAAGCCGCGCGGGTCGCTCGCAAGAACAAGCCCGAGACGACTTCAGCCAGCCATGTTTACGATAACGACAATCTGCCTACCAACAATGGTCTGAGCGTGGTCGGACCGGCGCCGACCGATAGCAAGTCTGCGGGAGCCCCAAAAGCCGTCGCTGTCGACCCCGCCGCCGCGCGCCAGCAGACAGCGGACGCGTGGAAGGAAAAGCTCGACAAGCAGAAAGAAAAAATCACTTCCTTGAGCCACGAGCTCGATCTCGATCAGCGCGAACTTCAATTGCATTCGGCTGCACTACAAACCGATCCGACCATCAGCGTGCGCGACGTCAAGTTTACTAAGGACGCGGCGCAGTACAAGAGCGATCTCGATGCCAAGCAGAAGGCGCTTGACGCCGCCCGCCAAGAAATGGACGATCTCCAGGATCAGGCGCACAAGGCCGGGGTTGCGCAGAATGACAAAGACAGCGACAAGGATAAAGACAACAGCAAGGACAAGGACGATAACAAGGACAAGTAGGGGTCATCACGCTTTTCTCACGCGCTCCCGAATCTGCCGCGCGTGATGCCGCCCGTGGACCCAGTGGAACTTGCGCCACTCGTCGGCCGTCAAGGGTCCCAGAAAAGGATGGTCCATGATTTTCGTCCGACGACCGAACCTGCGTTCGCAATCGTCCAGACCCGAGGCCATTCTCTGAAGCTCAGGCAACATGGCTTGCCGAACCTCTTCCGAGGGCATTCCTCGTGGCATCACGCGTTCCGGGCCCTTGCGCCCTCCAGGGAAATAGCCGAGATTCACCACCAGCAGAGTAGCCACGCGATGTTTCAGCGTAGCGCGCGTAGCCAGTGGAATACCTTGTTCCAGGCATTTTGCGGTTCCGCGGCTGGTGATCGAGTAGGTGAGGAGAAGGTGTTCCAGGATCTGGGCAGCATTCCACTTTCCGGCAGGAGCCCGCTCCAATCCACCGGCGCTGGCACTACCCATTGCTTCTTCGAGTTCCTGCCCCAAACGTTCGAGATAATCCATACGTTGATTGAGTACAATCATTCGCTAGAGCGACCGTCGCAAATTCGTTAGCCAAACTACTACAGAAAACGTAAACAGGAAATTATTGATGACGACGACAACGATGAGAAAGCTATTATTCGCAATTTTAGCAGCGGGACTGCTGGCCGGGTGCTCTTCGGAACCCAGCAAACCGGCAGCGTCGGAGGCCTCCAAACCGAAAGCTCCCGAGGCCATCACCGGCAGCAGCGCCTTGTACAAGTGCTATATTTCTGCCCGCGGCTGGGCTCCCGACGCTCAACCGTTTCGTGCCGAATCGCGAGCTGCGGCCGACTCCACCGGCCACGACGGCAAGGCTGGAGAGTGGCGGGTTGGATTCGCCTCGCCCTCGCTGCGCTCGACCAAGTTCTACACCTGGGCAAACAACGATATTTCTCATGGCGTCGACGACACTTACAGCCCGACCAATTCCAGTACTCAGGTTTTCAACGTCCAGTTTCTCAAAACGGATACCGATAAGGCCTTTGCCGCCGCCCAGCAGCACGGCGGAGACGCGTTGCTGCAGGCCGAACCCAACATCCTCGTCCTTTATGTACTCGACTGGGACCGGCAGAAAAATGAACTCCTGTGGCACGTAATCTACGGAACCGACCGCGAGAGCGCCAAGCTGCGGGTGGCCGTGAACGCATCCACTGGGGACTTCTCGCGTGTGGAGAAGTAGGAATCAGGCCGGAATCGACTGCCCGGCAACGACCTGGTATTCGCTCTTAACCAAGCCACTGGGATAATGCTGCGTGGCTACGTGACGCAGCCGCACATCGCGTGGCAGGGCACCGAAGAGAGGAATTCCGTCTCCAATGAGCACCGGCACACGAGTGATAATCAGACGTTGCACCAAGCCTGCGCGCAGAAATCCTTGAATCGTGATCCCTCCGTCGACATAGATGTTATGGACGCCACTGGCGGCGAGTTTCGCAACGATCTCAGCCGGAAACCCGGCCATCTGTTCCACAACGCCTCCGCGCACCGCCGACAAGTCGACCGGCCGACTGCTCAGGACGACCACGCGCTTGTCACCGTATGGCCAGGTGGCAAAGCTCAGAACCGTCTCGAAGGTCTTGCGGCCGATCACCAGTGCATCGACTCTTGCCATGAACTCGTCGTAGCCGTGGGGTTCGCCGCCGCCCTCCGGCAGAAAGTCGAGATCACCATTCGGCCGCGCAATAAAGCCGTCAACGCTGGTCCCTATGAAGACGGATACGGTCACCGAAGGTTCCTCACTTGTGGCGTTCCGAGAGCGTGTGGGTGGTCACGGCTTCAGCCGTGCCGTTCACCGCTCGACTGTAGGCGGGCTTTAGCCCCTGAGGGCCGCTATCACCTCATTGCGCTTTGGCGAGCCGCTCCAGCGAAGCATGTGCATCCTTGGCAAACGGGCCTTCGGGCAGAATCTTGAGGTACTGCTCGTAGTACTGCATGGCTTCCGCTTTATCTCCAAGCTTTTCCTGGCACACAGCGAGACGGAAATTGGCCACGGCGTCGCCATCCTTGTAGTAAAGAGCTTCCTTGTAGCGTTCAAGCGCGGCTTTGTAGTTCTTGCGCCGGAAATAAAAATCGCCGACCCCAATGTCTTTCTGCGCCTTCATCGGGTTCCAGGGGTGGAATTCCTGTATGCCGGAGGTGTCAGGAGTATCCGGAGCCTCAAGATCCGCAGACACATCCTTACTGCCGGGATGACTCTTGGCGTCGTCCCTGGGCGGGCTGGTATCGATTCTCGTATCGCGGCTCGAGCTCTGCTGCCCATCGCGATTGGGAGCGACAGCCTTGTCCGGAGCGGTTTTGTCCGGAGAATCCTGTGCCCGAGAAAGAGTCGTGAGCAGCGCCAATGAAACAATCAGGAATCGAATACGCACGACTTTATTGTATCGCTTCCGAGCCAGGTCGAAGCGTTCGCCGACGAGCTGAAACGTCAGAAGAGGAGGCACCCGATTCAGCGCTGGGCGTAGTAGCCAGTACGGGTGCGAGCCTTGACCCCCGGCTTGTCGACAGTGACTCCGATCGCGTGGTACTCATTCGCCCGGTCCGCGAGCGCGCCATCGAAGGAGAGGACGTAATAGGCATCGGCGTCCGCTCCACAGTCCGCGATTGCGCTCGTAAGATCATTGGTCGAAGTGAAAACGCGCCCGCCGGTCTGCACCGCCAGTACCTGCAAGCCCAGGTTACCCGGCACCGTCCGCGACGGGGAAGTTACGCCTTTCACAAACTCTTCGTAATATTTACTCCTGCCAAAGTCCGACATACCGAGCGGGTCAAGACTATAAATAGTGACCCGGGCCTGTCTGAGACCGGTAGAAAACTCCACGATTGAGTTAAAGAACTGCTGCAAGTCTTTATTCGCCCAGCCGCATTGCTCAAGGTCTAAGACCTTCCCGGGGTGACGTAACGTTGATTGTGTAAAAAGCGAGAGGGTGTAAGTTGGCTTTGGCCTCACAAGCTAAAGCCGATCCTAGAAAAGGAGACCTACACCCAATGGCGAAGATAATCCCGATCACGGAGCATTTCCAACATTTTC